>JARLGM010000091.1 GCA_031292755.1 Candidatus Sulfopaludibacter sp. | reverse complement strand
CCCTTCTTTGCTTTTTTCAATGCGACCAGCCGGTCGCGGTCCTGTTGCGTCATGAGAAATGTTCCTGAATCCACCTCTCCAGCCTGGACCCGTCAATAGGACATTTCTACCTGGCACGATTAGGACATTATCATTTGGCGTCGACAGATAGCCCGAGCCTCTGGCCCGCGCGGTGCAATTGCTATATACTGGCCCCAGCCGGATGCAAACGCGCTAACATCAACACTAGGTAGGTGAACGTTACCATGTCGGAAAAAGGCTTTACCAGGCGACACTTTTTTTATGGTTCGCTGCTCGCGGGCGCCGTTCCAACGGGCGGCTTCAGCAGCACGCCTTCGCTTAAAATGCTGGGCTATAAATCGCCCAACGAAAAACTGAATATCGCGTCCATCGGCGCCGGCGGAAAGGCGGCCAGCGACATCCGCGGCTGCGCCACTACCGAGAACATCGTGGCCATCTGCGACGTGGACGATAAGTCCGCGGCCGCCATCTATAAGGCTTTCGAGAAGCCGCCCAAGTACCGCGACTGGCGCAAAATGCTGGACAAGGAAGGCGACGGCATCGACGCCGTGATCGTCACCATCCCGGACTTCATGCACACCGTGGCCGCCTATAACTGCATGGAACGCGGTAAGCATGTCTACGTGCAAAAGCCGCTCACCCGCACCATTTGGGAAGCGCGCCTCATGCGCGAGGCCGCCAACAAGTTCAAAGTGGCCACCCAGATGGGCAACCAGGGATACTCCAACGAAGGCACCCGCCAGGCCGCCGAGATCGTCTGGGCCGGCGACATCGGCAACGTCACCGAAGTCCACGCCTGGACCAACCGCCCCATCTGGCCCCAGGGTGTCACCCAGATTCCCGCACCCACCCCGGTCCCCGATACTCTGGATTGGGACCTGTGGCTCGGCATCGCCAAAGAGCGCCCCTACACCTCGGGCGGGGAAGGTTACCCCGGCGGTTACGCGCGCGGCAATTTCTATCAGCCCTCCAACTGGCGCGGCTTCTACGATTTCGGCTGCGGCGCACTGGGCGATATGGCCTGCCACATTCTGGGCGCTCCCAACCTGGCGCTCAAACTGGGCTCTCCCACCAGCGTCGAATGCATCATGAAGGAAGGCGTCAGCGACTTCCAGTTCCCGAAGAAATCGGTGATCCGCTACGACTTTCCGGCTCGCGGCAACATGCCGGCCGTAAAACTCTTCTGGCATGACGGCCTCAGCGAGCAGCCCAAGATTCCCGGCGTGCCGGATGGCGAGTACCTCGGCGATCTGCCTTCCGTGCCTCGTCCGCAGACACAGGGACAAGGCGCTCGCGGAGGCCGTGGAGCGGGCGCCGCGCCCGATCCGCGCCGTCCGGAAGGCACCGGCCCGGTATTCTCCTGGTCCAAGATCGAAGCCCTGAAAGAACATCCCCCCACCCGCCCGGCGACTCCCGACGGCAGCCTCTTCATCGGCGATAAAGGCATGATGACCACCGGAACGTATGGCGATGACACGCGCCTGATCCCGGTGGAGAACATGAAGGATTACGAGTTCCCCAACCAGATCCTTACCCGCTCGCCCGGCCACTACCACGATTGGATCCGCTCCGCCAAGGGCGGCGACCCGTCCTGCTCCAACTTCAACGTGGCTTCGCCGTTCGTCGAGTGGATGCTGCTCGGCGTCATCGCCCTGCGCGTGGAAGGCAAAGTGGAATGGGACCCGGTTAAAATGCGCATCACCAACAACGCCGATGCCAATAAGTACGTCCGGCCGTACGTCCGCAAAAGCTGGGAGAAGTACCTGCCCGGCAAACTCGCCTGACCTATGAAAACAATTTCCGCTGCTCTCCTGCTTGGCTCGGTGCTCCTCATCCCGGCGCTGTCCATGAAGGAGGGCAGCCCCTTCGCGGGCCGTTGGGACATCACCGTGACGCCTCAGAACGGCGGGGCGTATCCGGATTGGATGGAGGCCGTGGATAGTAACGGCACGCTCCATGTCCGCGTGCAGCCTCGCTCCGGGAGCGTGCACGGCGTCAACGAAATCAAGATCGAAGGCGCCAAGTTGATTCTAACCATCGTGGCGCCTGCTAAAGATCCCGCCACCACCTGGGAACTGGAGGTGAAGGGGAACAAGTTGACCGGCGTGCAGAAACATGGCGACACCGTTAATGCCCAACTCACCGGTGTCCGCGCCCCCGAACTGAAACGCAGCGCGCCCAAAGCGTGGAGCGATCCCGACCCGCTCTTCAACGGCAAGGACCTGACCGGATGGGAGCCGTTTCCCGCCGGCGCCGTCAATCACTGGGTGGCCCAGGATGGTGTGCTGCTGAACAAAGAGCACGGCGCTAACCTGCGAACCGTCCGCAAGTTCGAAGATTTCAAACTGCACATCGAGTACAACTGTCCCGAGGACGGCAACAGCGGCATCTATCTGCGCGGCCGCGACGAAATACAGGTGGCCTACGAAAAGCCGGGCGTCAACGATCGTTTCCACGATATCGGCGCCATCTACGGCTTCATCGCCCCCACCGCCGAACTGCCGCGCAAGCCGGGTCAATGGGAAACTTTCGACATTACCCTGGTGGGGCGCACGCTCACCGTCGTGCGTAACGGCGTGAAGACCATCGACAACCAGGAGATCCCGGGCATCAGCGGCG
Source organism: Candidatus Sulfopaludibacter sp. (assembly GCA_031292755.1). Taxonomy (GTDB): domain Bacteria; phylum Acidobacteriota; class Terriglobia; order Bryobacterales; family Bryobacteraceae; genus Sulfopaludibacter. The sequence continues at coordinate 26,855 of JARLGM010000091.1, read as the reverse complement.
GCGCGCTCGACGCCAACGAAGGCGAGCCCGGCCCCTTCTACCTGCAGGGCGATCACACCGGCGGTATGCAGTACCGCAACATCACCGTCTCGCTGCCGAAGAAGTAGCGCGCGCGCCGTCCGCAAATAAGACGGACAACACTCACGCCATTCGACTGGCGATTTTCGCGCTGCCTCAATCGATCGGCCAATCCGCCGAGCCATTACACTTACTCGGGGGCCAAGGCCGGTCCACCGGATCGGTTTTGGAACGACGAGCTCAAAGCGGCAGTTGACCGGCGGCTAGCCGCGGAGGGCTGGCATCGAGTCGACGCGGACCCCGCTGTGCATATAGTCGAACGGACAACTATGAAATAGTGCTCGTTACGCCGCCGGAGCCGCCGCTTCTCCGTGGAACTTCACCGATACCAGGCGGCTCACGCCCGGCTCCTGCATGGTGACGCCGTACAGCGCCTGCGCCGCTTCCATGGTGCGCTTGGAGTGTGTGATCACCACGAACTGCGTCTGCTGCGACATTTCCTGCAACAGCTTGGTGAGCCGGCCGATATTGGCTTCGTCCAGCGGTGCATCCACTTCGTCCATCACGCAGAACGGGCTCGGCGCGTACTTGAAGATAGCCATCAACAGCGCCACGGCCGAAAGCGCCTTCTCGCCGCCCGATAGCAGCAGCACGTTCTGCAGCCGCTTGCCGGGGGGCGAACAGACAATATCGATTCCGGAATCGGCCAGGTTGTCCGGGTCGGTGAGCCGCATTTCGCCCGTGCCTCCGCCGAACAGCGTCTGGTAGATGCCGCGGAAGTTGTGGTTGATGGCCTCGAAGGCCTCGCCGAATTTCTGGCGCGATACCACGTCGATATCCTGAATGGCCTTCTCGGTGTCGCGGATGGAATCGATCAGGTCCTGCCGCTGGGCCGTCAGGAAATCCTGGCGCTGCTGGGCTTCCTGGTATTCCTCCATCGCCGCCGCATTCACCGCCCCCAGCGATTCAATGCGATTGCGGACCTCGTTGCATTCCCGTTCGGCTTCCGCAATGGTGTCGTCATCCGGCACCGGATCGTCGGAGGCGGCCAGCTCCTGCACCGCGCAATTCAGCTCCTTGCGGCTGGTCTCATCCAGGAATTTCAGCTCGGCCTGTTTGCGCACCAGTTCCACTTCGGTCTGCGAGCGCTTTTCCATGCTCTCCTGCACGCCAGCGCGGAGGCCCTTGAGGTCCTCCTCACCCACGCGCAGCGCTTCCCGCATCCCCTCGTCCTGCTGCGCCATCTCGTTCACGCGCGCTTCCAGGGAGGTGATCTGGTCGGCCAGAAGAGCCGCTCGCTGATCCAGTTCGATATTGTCGGCCAGCAGGCGCGACCGCAGTTCGCCCATCCGCTCGATCTCTGGCGCGATGGCGTTTCGCCGCTGGCTGGTCTCGCGGAACTGCTGCTCCAGGCGCCCCATGGCGCTGCGTTCGCCGCGGTGCCGCTCTTCCAGCCCGGCCAGTCCGGCGCGCGTGGCGGCATGTTCTTCTCCGATGGTGGCCGCCTGGCCTTCCAGCTTCTCCAGTTCCTGCCGTTCGGCCTCCAGCGCGTCTTCGCGCTCCGCCCGCAGCCGTTCTTTTTCCGCCACCGCGGCGCGATTGCGCTCCCGCTGTTCGGCCGATTTTTCCGAGTCGCGCCGCAGCCGCTCCAGTTCCAGCCGCGCCACGCTCAACCGCGAATTGCACCGTGCCAGGTCGTCGCCCAGTTTGCGCATTTCGTGATCCAGCGCCACCCGGTCCTTTTCGCGCGCCTGCTGCAGAGCCCGCAGCCGCTCCAGTTCCGCCTCCAGCCCGATAATCTCCTGATGCAGGCCATCCTGCCGCGCCAGTTGCTCCTCCAGCCTGGCCTGCCGCCCTTGCAGCTTCGCCGCCAGTTCGCGCGCCTCGCGCTTCATGGCCAGAGGACCGGCGCCCGTCTTCTTGCCGCCCGTCACCGTGTGGCCGTGATAGCACACGCCGTCCGGCAACAGGAAATACAGGTGCGGATACGATACCGCCAGCCGCTGCGCCGCCTGCCGATCTTCGGCCAGAAAGCATAATGAGAGCCGCGGCAGCAGATCCGTGGCGCGATCCTTTAATCCATTGGTGAGCCGGAGCGAATCGCTCAGGCGCGCCACCAGGCCCGTTTCCGGCCCGATCGGGGGTTCCGGCAGATGTCCGTGGCTGACGCCGTTGGGTTCGGGGTGCACCAGGAAGGTGGCCCGGCCGTCCAGTTCGGCGCGGATGAAATCCAGCCCGCATTCGGCCTGTTCCCAGGTGGGTACCACCACGTATTCCAGCTCTTCGTGCAGGAATTCTTCCGTGGGCTTTTCGTACTGCGGATCCACTTCCACGTAGTCCGCCAGCACACCCAGCGGCTTGAGGTTGGTGGCTTTGCCTTTTTCCAGCGAAGCGAACAGGCGCTTCACCGAATCGGTGGTGTAGGTGCGATGAGCCAGCACCTGCTCCAGCGATTCCTTGCGCGCGCGAATCTGCGAAACCTCGTTCTTCAGCCCGTCGATTTCGCGGCGCAGTTCCACGCTGGTGCGCCGCCGGTCGGCCAGTTCTTCTTCCGTGCGGCGTCGCTCGCCGGTCACCGTCTCCAGCTCCAGTTGCCGCTGGGCCACGGTTTCCGACAGTTGCTTGCGCGCCGTTTCGAGCCGCTCGATTTCGGCCGCGGCCACCTGCTCTTCGCGAGTGGAACGAGCCGTCTCGCGATCGATTCCCGCCAGGTATTCGTCGATCTGCGCCAGTTGATTCTTCAGCGTGGACGCCTCGCCCAACAGCCGCAGGATCACCTGCCGCCCGCCTTCGATGGCCTTCTCGCGCTCCCGCACCTTGCCCTGCAGCGACTCGCGCTGCTGGTTGATCTCCAGCATGCGCTCACGCGCCTGCGAGATCTGCCCTTCCAGGTTGTCCACCGTCTTCTTGTGGAGTCCGATCTCTTCGTCCAGCTTGTCCAGCCGCAGCCCCAATTCCTGCGACTCTTTCTCGGCCTGCGCAATGCGCTGCTCGATGGCGCCGCTCTCTTTGACCTGCGATTCCAGCCGGCCGCGCGTGCGCACGGCTTCCACATTCATGCCGGAAAGTTGCTGCCGCGCCTCGGTGAGCTGCTGCTCGATTTCGTAGCAGGCCGCCTGCGCCCGCTCGTGCGCCTGTTCCTTTTCCGCCACCTGTTCGGTGAGCGATTTCAGTTCGGCCGCCGCCGCGTTCAAATCCAGCGCCGTTTTGGCCGCGTCGCGCTCCAGCAGGCGGAACTTGCCGCTCAATACCACGCGCAGCCGCGATTCCAGCTCCACCTTCAGTTCGCCGTAGCGCTTGGCTTTGGACGCCTGACGCTTCAGCGAATTGACCTGCCGGTTGACCTCTTCCAGAATGTCGTAAACACGCGCCAGGTTCTGCTTGGCGCCTTCCAGCTTGGCTTCCGCCAGCCGCTTGCGAGTCTTGAATTTGGTGATGCCGGCGGCCTCTTCGATGACGCTGCGCCGGTCCTGCGGCTTGCTGCTCAGAATCTGGCCGATGCGCCCCTGCTCGATGATGGCGTAGCTCTCCGGCCCCAGGCCGGTGCCCATGAAGATGTCCTGGATGTCGCGCAGACGGGCCGGGCGGCCGTCGATCAGGTATTCGCTTTCGCCCGAACGGTACAGGCGCCGCGTGATGGTGACTTCCGAAGTCTTCCGGGCGTGCCCTTCCTCCACCGGCACCGGTTTATGGGCCAGGTGCGGCTCCTGGTAGTGTTCCGGGTCGACCAGCGTCATGGTGACGTACGCCATGCCCAGCGGCTTGCGCTCGCGCGTCCCCGCGAAAATGACGTCTTCCATGCGGGCGCCGCGCAGGCTCTTGGCGGACTGCTCTCCCAGCACCCAACTGATGGCATCGCTGATGTTGCTCTTGCCGCAGCCGTTGGGCCCTACAATTGCCGCAATGCCTTCCCCGTTGAAGCGCAGTTCGGTACGCTCGCAAAAGGACTTGAATCCTTGCAATTCGACGCGTTTGAGTTTTAGCAAAGCAATTAACCTCGCCTGCTCGTAACCGGGGGAGTTGTAACTATACTAAACGCGTCGAGCCGAAAAGTAAAGTACCCTCACCACAGCATCTGGTACCCCAACCGGATCCACCCCAATTTATGGGGTAGACTCTCCCGGATAATCGTTTTTTAAACCGAGCGAGGGCCACTTGGGATTCCTCTTTTCGAGGAACGCCCGGATTCCCTCCCGGAAGTCCGGGGTGGTGAACAACTCCTCGCGAACCCGCCGGGCAATCTGTGCCACCAGGACCAGATCCTTGCCCCTGGCTTCCTCGACGAAGCCCAGCCCGCTTCGTATCGCCGTGGGGCTCGATTCCGAGAGACCTTTCGCTACTTCCATGGCTCGTGCCGGGACGTCCGTCGAGATTTCCTGCACCAAACTGAGCGTTCGGGCCTCCTCGGCGTCGAAGATTCTCCCGGTGAGGGCCATTTCGACCGCCCGCCGCTCCCCCAACGCCGTGGAGACCGCCTGGAAAACCAGGAACGGCCACAGCCCCAGCCGGATCTCGGTCAATCCGAACCGGGCATCTTGCGAGGCGATTACCACATGGCAGTTGGCCACCAGTCCGATGCCGCCGCCTAACGCCGGGCCATTCACGGCGGCCACCAGGGGTTTACCGATCCGCGACCCCATGGTGAAAAGCTGCTCGTGCACGTCGCTCAGGGCCGTCGGTTTCAGCCGGGCCACTTCCTCCAGGTCCATGCCGGCGGAAAATGTGGTTCCGCTGGCCGTCAAAACGATCGCTCCAATCTGCGGGTCAAGGTTGGCGCGGTTTACTTTGTCCACCAGTTCGCGGCACAGCTCCCCGGTGAGGGCGTTGCGCTTTCCCGGGCGGTTGAGCGTCAGCCAAAGGACGCGCTCGCGCCGTTCCGCCTGCAGCAGGTCACTCATGGGCCGGCTCCGGCAATTCGATTTCCAGGGAGAGCAGTCCGGCTCCGAAAGTCTTACCCTGCGCATCGGTGCGCAGCGAGACGGTGCCGCCGCCGCCCAGCGCCTGATGCAGCAGAAAATTCAGCGCCCCCAGATTCGGCAGCTCGAAGCGTTCCACCTCGCCTTTCACCATCTCGCCGAAGTGCCCCTTAACCCGTTCCGCAGTCACTTCGCGCACCAACGCCGGATAGTGACGTTCGTCAAAAACGATGACTCCGATATTGCAGGTATCGCCCTTATCTCCAGAACGCGTATGGGCAATCTCGCCGAGCCGAATCTTCATAAGGATTATTGTCGCTCAGATACTCCGCGCTCCACCTTAACTATTCGATGACTTCCACGTGCGTGGAGATCTCTTCACGCGGCACCAGCGCCGACCAGTAGGCCACGATTTCGCGCACCGGGGGACGCCCCTCGCCGAAGCCGGTGGCGCCGGGCGGGCCGTTGAGCACCAGCGGGATCAGTTCGCGCGTGAAGCGGTCCACGGCTTTCCGGTCGCTGCCGCGCACGCCAATGCGCACCTGAATTTCAGGCGGATCGGGATTGGGCGGGGCCACCGGTCCATGGCACGCATTCCAGCCCAGGAACTCGGTGGCGATCTCATCGAACGCGAGTCCCAGATCCGCCAGCCGCTGCCGGACGATTCTGTCGGCGGCGCGTGCCTTCTCGATGGCCTGCGGCCAGGAATAGACCAGCGTGCCGACCGCTTTCCACCCGTTGGCGTAAGCGATCGAGAGTTTCAGCGACGGCGGCCGCTTCCCACCTTCGATACCGCTCACGCGCACGCGGTCCGGCCCCGCGTCTTCCAGGCGAATGCTGGTGAAATCGGCGATACAATCCGGCGTGATGTAATTCTTCGGGTCGCCGAGCTCGTACAGTAACTGCTCCTTCACGGTGTCGCTGCTGACCCGTCCTCCAGTGCCCTCATGCTTGGTCACGTGGAACGAGCCATCCGGTTGGGCTTCGATAATCGGGTAGCCGATATCGGCCATGCCGGGAATGCTCTGCCAGTCCACCTGGCAGTTGCCGCCGGTGCACTGCGCGCCGCATTCGATGATGTGCCCGGCGATGGTGCCGGCCGCGAGCTTATCGTAGTCGCTCTCCGCCCAGCCGAACTCGTGGACCATGGGCGCCAGCGTGAGGGCCGTATCGGTGGACCGCCCGGCGATTACCACGTGGGCGCCGGTGGCCAGCGCTTCCGCCAGCGGAAAGGCGCCGATGTAAGCATTGGCGCTGAGGATGCGGCCGCGGATGGGAGCGATGGGCTCGCCCGTATCCATATCGCGCATCGGGTAGCCCTTGGCGAGGAACGCGTCCAACCGGCCGAATACGTCGTCGCCCAGAACCACCGCGACTTTCAGCCCCGGGGCCAGCCGCACTACTTCGCGAGCGCAGGCCACCGGATTCACGCCTCCGGCATTGGCGATCACCTTGATGCCGCGCTCGCGCAGACGCGGCGCAATGCGTGCCACCAGCGGCGGAAAATCGCGCGCATAGCCGAGCTTCGGGTCGGCCTCCTTCTGCTTCTGGAGAATCGACATGGTGATTTCGGCCAGGTAATCCAGCGCAAGATAATCGATAGGGCCCTGTTCCACCAGGCGCACGGGAGCTTCCAGCCAGTCGCCCCAGAAGCCCTGGCCATTGGCGATACGGATCACAACGTCACCTCCTCCGGCAGGACGCGCGGGCCGTGGGTTTGTTGACATGCCTCCAGCGCGAGCGTCAGAACCTTTCGCGAATCCAGCGGATCGATCACGGCGTCACAGTGGCCGCGCGCGGCGGCGTACCGGGCATCCAGCCAGCGCTCGTAATCGGCCCGTGTCTTGTCGATGGACTGCTGCAACTCCGGGGGCAGCGGCTGCCCCTTGTACTTTTCCAGTTCGGCGGCGAAGAGCGCCACCACGGCCGACTCGCCTTCCATCACGCCGATCCGCGCGGTGGGCCAGTTGAACGTGAAGTTGGGATCGAAGCCCTGCCCGGCCATGGCGTAATAGCCGGCGCCGCTGGCATGATTCAGCGTGAGCACCAGTTTGGGAACGGTGGCGCAAGACATGGTCTCCACCATTTCCGCGCCCGCGCGAATGATGCCTTCCCGTTCCGCGTCCGGCCCCACCATGAAGCCGGAGACGTCCTGGAGATAAATGAGGGGCGTGCCCAGGCGCTCGGCGGTTTCGACGAAATAGGCCACTTTGCGAGCCGATTCGGTATATACAATGCCGCCGATGCGCGGCCGTCCATCCGCCTTCAGAAATCCCCGCCGGTTGGCAATGATGGAAACCGGATGCCCGGAGAGGCGCGCGTTGGCGCAGAGCATTTCGGGCGCGTACTCGGGCTGAAATTCCACGTAATCCCCGGCATCGAAAATGCGGAAGATCACCTCTTCGATGTCGTACGGCAGGCGGTGATCGGCGGGCAGCGCGCCATAGATTTCGGCGATGGCGCGGAGCGGATCGCCGGTGGCCGCGGGCACGGGCGCCGGTTCGGGCAACTGGCGGAAGCGCTGCCGGATGCGCGCCAGGCAATCGGCATCGTCTTTGGCCATGTAATGCGCCACTCCGCTGATGGCGGTGTGCATGCGTGCGCCGCCGAGCGGTTCGGACTCGATCACCTGCCCGGTGGCGCCTTTCACCAGGTTCGGTCCGCCCAGTCCCATGAAGCTGACGCCCTCCACCATCAGGATGACGTCGCTCAGGGCGGGCAGATACGCGCCGCCCGCGATGCACGGTCCCATCACCGCGGCGATCTGCGGGATGCGGAGTCGGCGCCGCATCAGCGAATTGTAATAGAAGATGCGGCCGGCGCCGTACTGGCCCGGAAAGATGCCATCCTGATACGGCAGGTTGACGCCCGCCGAATCCACCAGATAGACAATGGGCAGCCGGTTGCGCATGGCGATTTCCTGGGCGCGCAGGATCTTGGTGATGGTCTCCGGCCACCACGCGCCGGCCTTCACGGTGGCGTCATTGGCCACGATCACGGCGGGGCGGCCTTCGATTTTGCCCAGGCCGGTTACGACGCCGGCAGCCGGCGCCTGCCCGTCGTAGCGATCGTAGGCGATGAGCAGGCCGACTTCGAGAAAGCCGGCGCCTTCGTCCAATAGCGCCGCAACACGCTCCCGCGCGGTCATCTTACCGGCGCGATGCTGTTTTTCGATGCGGGCGGGGCCGCCTCCGTCGCGAATGCGGCCCTCCAGTTTTTGCAGTTGTTCAACCAGGTGGCGCATGTGCGCCTGGCGGGCGATGTCCACGTTATTTCAACTTGGAGAAATCGGTGGGATCCATGAACACCGAATCCACGTGACTCACAATCTTCCCGTTGGCTTCCGAGTCCGCCGCGACTTTCTTCCACTCCGGATCGCTGCTGAACTCTTTCCAGTTCTTGGTGGCCTCCTCCCGGCTGGGGTGGGCCAGAATGTAGATCAGGGTGTTTTTCGATTTCTCGCCGTCCGAAGGTACCCAGTAGCCGATGCTCTCCATGTGATGCCGGTTGAAGATCTCGATGGTGTGATCGCGGAAACGGGCTTTCAGCGCTTCCAGCTTGCCTTCGTTACAGGTGTAGGTTCTGAGTTCATATACGCGGGTCTGCGCCATGGCGAAGCCGGACAGCAGAGTCAATAACAGCAGCACTTTTTGGATCATGAGCCTAGTGTACTACCGGGTCAGTTCCGCGAACTTAGGCAAATCGATGTTGCCGCCGGAAACGATGGCGGCCACCTTGCCGTCGCCCGCACGTCCGGAGAGCGCTGCCGCCACCGCGCATGCCGCGGCGCCTTCCACGATCGCACGATTCCGTTCCGCGACGAGTTTCATGGCCGCCGCGGCCTCTTCCAGGGACACCACAATCGACCCGTCCAACAGCTTCCGGGCGTGCTCGAACATGTTGGGGAATACGGTTTTGGCGCCGATGCCGTCCACGAACGAGGGCTGGTAATCCACGGTGTGCGGCTCGCCGGCCGCCAGCGAGGCGTGCAGGGGCGCGGCGGTATCCACCTCAGCGGCATAGATGCGGATGCGCGGCGCAAGCTGCCGGAGCACGGAGGCGATGCCGCAGGAAAGGCCTCCACCGCCCCACGGGATGACGGCGGCATCGAGGCCGGGCTGGTCTTCCAGCAGTTCCAGCGCGATAGTGCCGTTGCCGGCCATCACGTCGAGGTCGTCGAACGCGTGGATGAAGGTGGCATCCACGCCGGGATAGGCGCGCGTTTCGAAGGTTCGCCACCATTCGGCGAAGGGCGCAAGAATCACGCGCCCGCCCAGCCGCGCGACGGCGCTGAGTTTGGTGGCGGGCGCCGTATCCGGCGCGATGATGGTGGCCGGGATGCCGAGGCGCCGCGCGCAAAATGCCACGCCCTGCGCCATATTGCCGGCGGACGCCGTGAGCACGCCTCGCGCCAGCCGTTCCCGTGGAGTCCGCGCCATCACGTTGGAAGCGCCCCGAATCTTGAAACTTCCGATGGGCTGGAGGTTTTCCAGCTTAAGGAAGATGGCGGCGGGAGCGTCGGCGTTCAGGGCGACGAGGGGCGTGCGGAGGATGACCGGCGCGATGTTGCGGCGCGCTTCCTCCACTTGAGCGAGCGTCACGGGCATTCCCATATTGTAGGTCGGCGACAGAGCGCTCTCCGAGCCCCGCGGCGGGCAAAGCGGGGGTCGGGGGTGGGGATTAGGGATGGGGATTTAGTTTGACGCGGCCATGCGGAGAGGCTTTTGGGGGGTTCGATGCAATTCCTGCGGAGCGTAAGGCAACAACTGCCGCGGTCCTGCCTCCAGGCTGGTGAACGGATTCGGTCCCGTGGTCAGGCGCGGAATGGCACAACGCGTGCCTCGTCGAGCCTGACGATAACCTGTCGACAGGCCAAAACCGCCATGATGAGCGGGAACATGGGCGACCAATGCAAGCAGATGATGGCCATGAACACCCAGATGATGGCTGATATGAAGGCCATGGACTCGAGCCTCGATCAGAAGGTGGCGGCCATGAACGCGGCGAAAGGCAACGCGAAGGTCGATGCGATGGCCGCCGTCATTGACGAGATGGCCACCCAGCGAACCCAGATGATGGCGAAGATGTCGGGTATGCAGGACCGGATGATGGCGCACATGGGCGAGCATATGGCACAATCCGGCAACGCGGCGATGAAACAGTCGATGGCTCAATGCCCGATGATGAAGGGCATGAAGCAGTAACCCGGTAATCCAGCGCGTTAGAGGAAAGGACGATGCCGACAAGGAAGCTCTGCCTGCTTCTTCCGCTTCTCATATTCACCGTTACTGCCGTCCTCGATGCGCAGATGGACCCCTATTTCACCGCGATCAATCGTCCCGTCCCCCAGGACACGATGATGGTCATGCTGCTGTCGGACTTCCAGTCGGCGCGAACCGGACGTAATTTTTTCACCGGAATGGGCATGGTGCAGTACGGCCTCACGTCGCGTTGGACAGTGGGGTTCATGTTGGAAGGACAGAAAATCTTCGGTTTGCCAACCACATATGGGGGCCTGCGGGTCAATAGTTACCTGCGCGTCTTCCCGCACGATCACGTGCTGAATTTGACCGTCTACGGCGAATACGAAGACCTTAATGAAGCGGGGCTGTACAAGATGGAGGTCTCCGGATTCGGCGGCGAGGATTTGAGCGGGCCGCTGGCTGAGGCGCGGCGTACGCCGGCGCGTTCGTTCGAACAACGGGTGATCGTTTATCACGATTGGGGACGGACGAATCTCACCTTCAACTTCATCAATGAGACGGGGCTGGATACCGTCAACAACAACTTCGGCTACGTCTGGGGAGTGTTCCGGCAGCCCGCGTGGATGGCAATGCACACCAGCAAAGACATGACGGGCATGGCGGGAATGGCGGACAAATCGGCGCCGCCGGTGTTCTCGTTGCAGCGGTTGGGCTATGGGTTGGAGATGATCGGGGCATTAGGCAACACAGACCGGTTTGGCTTCGACTGGCCGCGCCAGCAGCAGTATGTGGGTCCAGCCTTCAGCTATGCCGTATCGCGGCACTGGAGCGTGCAGGTGGAACCGGCAATTGGACTCTCCGGGGTGAGCGATCCGTTTGTGCTGCGGATGGGGCTGGGGTATTCGATCGATTACCTTCTACATCGACCGGCAAGATAAGGCAGCCAGCGTCGCTGCGCAATGAAAGGGAGCAAATGATGAATGGATGGATGGGCGGAAGCGGATGGATGGGCGGGGGAATGTGGATTTGGACGGTGATCGCCTTACTGGTGGTGGTCCTGCTGGTCGTCTTGATTAACAAGTTGTCCACGAAATAGTTATGCCTTCACGACCCTCCGTTGAATCCGATCCCGTGTGCGGCATCGCCGGCCTGGGACGCAAGCGGGGTGTGCCGGTATACTGATCGTTATGCGCATGGGAATGGTTGCAGTCTTCGGATTTGCGCTTATGGCCGAAACGGTTGGCGGCCTTCGCTGGACGCCTCCCTCCGGATGGAAGAGCGAGGGGAGTGCTCCCATGCGCTCCGCGACCTACCGGGTTGCCGCGGTCCAAGGCGATAACGAACGCGCGGAGTGTGCGGTGTACTTCTTCGGCGCGGGCCAGGGCGGGAGCATTCAGGCCAATCTCGAGCGCTGGAACGGCCAGTTCACGCAAACGGACGGAAAGCCCGCCGCGGCCAAGATTCAAAAGCGCACGGTTCATGGACTCGCGGTAACCACCATCGACGTATCCGGCGAGTATTCCGGCATGGGTGGGCCGATGGCGACCGCGCGGACAGTCCAGCCGCGCTACCGGCTGTTGGGCGCCATCATCGAGAATCCGGGTGGAAACGTGTTTCTGAAATTCACCGGGCCGGCACGGACCATCGCGGCGAACGAGCGGAACTTCACGCAATTGCTCGATTCTTTCCAGAAGGAATAGCAGCGTGGTGCTGGAAGGGAACAGGAGCCGCTACCGGGCGAATGCCCGCAGAAGATCGGCACTGGTCGTGGTGGGGCACCAGTATTTTTCGATGTACTCGATGACTAACTGTGTGCCGGCGTCATGACTCACGTGGGGCGGGTCTTCCGGGTTGTACATCGCGTCGGTCAAGTCCCGGACGAGAATACAGCGAATACCCAGCGCCGTCATTCTCTTGATGGCGAAGGTCCGGTTGAGGACGCACATGTTGGTGTGTACGCCCATGACCAGGAGAGTCCCAATGCCCCGTTCCCGGAGGAAACTGTAGATCTCCGTGCCGTTGTCGGAGATCACGTCCGATGCGTCAATCCGCAAACCGGGGTGTTCGCGGGTCCAGGCTTTGTAGAACCGGTCTGGCGTCTCGCACCCGCCGCGCGTGTCGTCGATGGGGAGGGGAGGATCGAACAGACTGAGAGGAGTGGGCGGCTCGATCCCGGGAACGGCGAGAATGCGTTTGCGCTGAGGCGCGTCCCGGTAGAAATCCATCGTTTCGGACGGTGCATGGATGATCTGGATACCGCGTTTCCGAGCCGATTCGACAAACGGCGCCATCTTCGCCACCAAACCATTGACCCGCCCGGTGGCACCCGTGCACCAATGTTTGTCCCACATGTCACAGATGAGTACGGCCGTCTTGCCGGCCGTCAAGGATTGTTGCAGGTGCACCTCTCGCCACTCGCCGGTACCTTTGAAGGCCTCCAACCGCGAGCGGAGATTGACCGTAAGGTCCGCGGCTACGGCGCCGGGCGGACCGAAAGCCACAAGCAGGAGTCCGAGACAGCGCGCCGGGATCATAGGAAAAATGCTATCACGTCCTACGGCCGGGAGACATCCGGCAGGCGGGCCATAGGAAGGAGAAGAACACCACGATTTGCAAACCAGTCGCAACATGTTTGTTAGCGGCAATTCGAGATTAAACGACAGCCAAATATGATTTGCAACTATGTAGCAACTGAATATCGGACTCCAGGCTCTGAAGCCATCCTTGACTTCAGGTCCGTTTTGCTGGAGACTGCGGTTATGCAAGGCAACCCCAAAGTAATCGCCGCGTTGAACGAAGCCCTGAAGGAGGAATTGACGGCCATTAACCAGTACTTCCTCCATGCCGAGATGTGCGAGAACTGGCACTACGACAAATTAGGCGGCTACATCAAGAAGCAGTCCATTGATGAAATGAAGCACGCCGAAGCGCTCATTGAGCGCATCCTGTTTCTGGACGCCACGCCCAGCCTCACCGAATTGATGAAGCTCTCCGTGGGCCACAACGTCAAGGAACAGATCGAAAGCGATCTCAAGCTGGAAATTGAAGCGGTGGGCCTGTACAACCGCGCCATCCGGATCGCTCGTGACGAAGGCGACAACGCTTCCAGGGAGTTGTTTGAGCGCCTTCTGAAAGACGAAGAGGCTCACGCCGATTGGCTCGAAGCGCAGCTCCATCAGATTGGCGAGATCGGCTACGAGCGTTACCTGAGCCAGCAGATCCGGGGATAGCCGCTACTTGATCTGGTAGCCGGGCGGGGGAATGAAGAGGCTGGGGTCGGGCTCCAGGCGGCGGACGTTGGTGAGGCGGACGGTATCTTCACCGCTGCGCGGGTCGGTTTTGCGGACCAGCAGATTCACCTGGAGTTCGGGCGAGTACCAACGCTCCTCGACGGTCTGAATGGGACGATCGTTGCCGATGGCTCCGGCTTCGATGGTGTTGGTGAGACGCACGCCTTCGCAGTTCACGCCTTCGATGAGCTGGCTCCCCAGCGTTTCCTTTTTAGGCTCTATGGCGGGAGAGACGCGCGCTTCGGCCTTGCCCTCGGCGATGGCTTTGGGATCAACGTCCCTGAGCACAACCATATGCCGTTGGGACAGTTCCGGGCCGGCGCCGGTGCTTTGGAAACGGAACGTGTTGAATTGCGGATCGGGCGGTTCGTCCCCGCGGCCATCCCGGCGGATCATATAGTTCATCTGCATTTTCTGGCCAGTCTGGTTGGACTGGTTGAGCATGTAGCTGGCGCCCGCTGTGCTGTCCCAGATCATGACCGGGCCCGGACTTTCACGGCGCACCCGGCCCAGGCTGTCGCGATACACGGTCGTCTGAGTCTCGTTGTGAATGCGCGTGCCGTCGGCGAGGACCTGGGTGGTTTCGTGGATTTCGTCGGCGGAGTAGGGCGCGCCTTTCACGGCGGGTCCCATGATGCCGGCTTCGATGCCGACGACCTTCGCGCCATTCAGCATCTTTTCCACATCCGCCTTCATGGCGGCCTTGTACCGATCGGGATTTTCCTGCGCGGCGGCCGCGGCTGCCAGCAGTGGCAGGGCGGCGGCGATAGCGAGAAGCGGTCTCATTGTTCCTCCTTCACGACGGAAATGGGCCGGATGGCGCGTGCCCGGCCATCGCCATCTACAATTACATCGGCCTGCAGGCCGCTGGGCAGCGCCACGCGCATCACCAGGCCGGTATCGATCGGTTCTTCATCGAGCGCCATGTAATATTGCACCGGAGCCGTGCGGGCACGCCGGGCGGGAGCCCGCCGGACAGGCAGGACGGGCACCGAGACGACGGCTGTGGCCGCGGGCGGTTCCTGTACGGCGACCGACGCGGGTGGCTGTGCGAGCGCGGCTTTCACCGGCGTCCGGCCCTGCGGCCGGGACAAGACAGCGGCCAGAATCAGGCCGGCTGCAATGGCGGAAACGGCGACCCATACCGCGGCGCGGCGTGCCGGGCGCCGGGGCATGGCCACGGGCCCCGGGATGCCGGCCGACAGCGATTCCATCCAGCCGGAAACCAGCGCCGCCCGGTCCGCGACCTGCCGGTGCCGGGCGGCGCACTCTGCGCACTCCGCCACGTGCCGTTCCGCGGCAGACACCTGCTCCGCCGGCAATTCGCCATCCAGCCAGGCCCGCAGTTCGCCTTCCCGCAAACATTGCTTCATAAACTATCTCCGTAACGCGCACGGAACTTCCGTTCGAACTCCGCTTCCGCGCGGGCCAGCATGGTGCCGACCGAACCGGGCGGAATGCCCAGCGACTCAGCCACTTCGCGATAGGACAACCCATTGGAGCGCAGCAACAGCATTTGGGCGTCGCGCGGCTTCAAGCCGCCAAGCACGGTGCGAACCCGCGCGCACCGCTCCTGGCGCAGCATTCCTTCGAGCGCTCCGCCGGTGGGAGCGACGCGCAAAGCTTCGCTGCCGGCTTCCTGCTCCCGGCGGCGGCGCCGGGTATTGCTGCGTAACGCGTCCAGGCCGGCGTTGGTGGCCACGCGGTAGACCCAGGCGGCCGGTTCGCCTTTTCCCCGCAGCGGGGTCCAATGGCGCGAAAGCTTACAAAAGACATCGGCGGCAATCTCTTCGGACTGCCCGCGATCGCCGGTGAGCCGCGCCAGCATGGAGGTAATGCGCGGGTAGTGCTCCTGGAACAGGGCTTCGAACCAGGAGGCCCCGCGGCCCTGGTCCGGATGGGGCCGGTCGAGCGCGAATTCCTCCGCGGGCTGCACACCCTTAATAACGATATCCACGAGTGGTTTGTGACGAAAATTTTAGCAGAACGGGGGCGAATTCGCGGCCGGAGGCTCCGGTGGAAGTTCGCGCGCAGGACGAGGCGCCTGCTCTACCATGGGGTAATGATCAGTTGCCGCAAGTTGACCCGCCGGTTTGGGGACGTCATCGCCGTGAACGGCCTTTCCTTCGAAGTGGATGCCGGAGCGATCTGCGCGTTTCTGGGTCCCAACGGCGCGGGCAAATCGACCACCGTGAAGATGCTGACGGGGCTGCTGGCTCCCACGTCGGGCGAGGTGGAGGTGTGCGGCCTGAACGTAGTCAACAGTTCGCTGGAGTTGAAGCGGCGCATCGGAGTGCTTCCCGAGGACCTGGGGCTGTTCGACGATCTCACGGTGGAAGAGCACCTGCTGCTGACCGGCGCGGTCTACGGCCTTTCGAAAGGGGCCACCCAGGCGCGCACGTCGCAGCTTTTGCACGCGCTGAGCCTGGAGCACGGCCGGAACACGTTCGCCGCCGCCTGTTCGCACGGCATGCGGAAGAAGACGTCGTTCGCCATGGCGCTGCTGCCGAATCCGCAGATCCTGTTTCTGGATGAGCCGTTCGAGGCCATCGACCCGGTCACTTCCAAAATCATGCGCGACATGCTGATCACCTGCGGGCGGCGGGGCATGACGGTGTTTCTGACGTCCCACGTTCTCTCCGTGGTGGAGCACATTGCCACGCAGATTGTGATGATTCGCAAGGGATCGATTGTCTGGGATTCGCCTGCCGGCAAGCTGCCGCAATCGCTGGAACAGCACTATTTCGATCTGGTGGAAGCGCCCGCGGTAGGGGACTTGGAATGGCTCGGCTCGTCGCTATCCTAGGCGCGTTGTGGCGCACCCAGCGGCGGGATCAGAAGTCTTTCGAAACCGTTGCCACGAATAACTTTTTCATTGTGACGGCGTTCTTCCTGCAAAAGGCCGGCACGTTCATCTACCTGATTCTGGGACTGGTGCTGTTATTTCCGCTGAGCACCGATCCGCTGCGCAAGATTCCGCGGTCGCGCCTGGGGTTATGGCCGCTGAAGGGCATAGAGCGGCGGCTGCTGCGCGCCATCAGCCCGTGGGTCAACCCGGTCACCTGGATCATGGCCGGGCTGGCGGTGGTGATGGCGCGGGGCAAGGTTTCGTTGGGGCTGTGGGCGCTGCTGGCGGCGGTGATTGCGGCGGGCTTTGTGGTGTCGGAACTGCCGGCGCCGGCGCATGGCATGTTGCGCCGCGTACCGCAATTTCCCGGGGTGCTCAATCACCTGATCCGCAAGAACCTGCGGGAAATGCTGGCGACTCTGGATTTCTACTGCGCGCTGGTGCTGAGCGCGGCGGCGGCGCTGTATCGCCTGTTGGGTCCCGCGCTTCCGGCGGGGGCGCTGGTGCCGCTGACGATTCTGACGATGCTGGCGCTTTCCAGTTACGCGCAGTGTCTCTTCGGGCTGGACGGTGACGGCGGGTTGGGGCGCTACCGGTTGCTGCCTCTGGCAGGGTGGCAGATTCTGTTGGCCAAGGACGCGGCATTCCTGTCGATCGCGATTCCGCTCACGCTGCCGCTGGCGCCGGCGCCGGGTCTTTCGGCCGCGCTGGTGGTTCTGGCGCTGGGACATGGTCCCTCGGTGACGGAGCAGCGGGCACAGACACGGTGGCGATTTTCCAGCGGAGCCAGTGTGCTCTACGGATTCGTGCAGGCAGCCCTGATGGCCATGGCCGCGGCTAACGATCAACGGCTGGTGTTCGGCCCGGTCCTGGCCTTATGGCTGGCGTCGTTATGGTATTACGGCCGGGAGATGTCAGGAATTCTGAGTAAACGCGTGGCGGCATAATTACTTCCGCCGGTGGCCCTGAAGCGGCCGCAAATTCTCGAGTCCTTCTGGACCGGCAATGCGCCAGTCGCTACAATCGTGTGCGGCCAAGCCTGGCGGGCCGAGTCCCGGCAGGCGGTGGCGACCGGAAAACCCGATGAACAAACGCGAAATTCTGAGCAAGCTTACATCGCAGGCGCTGCTGGGCGCCGTGCTGCTGGCCGGCGCGCGGATGCCGGCCGATGCGCAGGCGCGCGAGCGGCAACTCTTCGACCAGGGGTGGCGATTTCACCTCGGTGACGTGCGGGAGGGCCAGACTGCGGCGGTGTCCGATCGAAGCTGGCGCGAGGTGGATCTGCCGCACGACTGGTCCATCGAAGGGCCCTTCAGCGCGGAGAATGCGAGCGGGACCGGCTACCTTCCGGGCGGCGTCGCCTGGTATCGGAAGACGTTCCAGGCGCCTGCCACGATGCGCGGGATGAAGGTCTCGATCCGCTTCGACGGCGTGTACCGCGATAGCACGGTCTGGATCAATGGCGCCCTGCTCGGCTCGCGTCCCTACGGGTATTCGTCTTTCGAATACGACCTGACGCCGCACCTGCGGTTGGGCGGCGCGAACCTGCTGGCCGTGCGGGTGGATCGCAGCGCGGTCGCCGATTCGCGGTTTTACACCGGGTCGGGAATCTATCGCCATGTCTGGCTGAACGTGACGGGGCCGGTCCGCATCGCGCCGTGGGGCGTGTACGTGACCACGCCAGTGGCGGTCGAAAAGGAGGCGCTGGTCTCGGTGGAGACGCGGGTGCTCAGCGAGGGCGAAACGGAAGGACCGGTCACGGTGGCGACAGCGATCCTCAATGAGAGGGGAGAAGAGATCGCGGCAACGAGAACGGAGGAGCCAATGGCGGCTCGCCACGAACGGCTTTTCGCGCACCAGGTGGCGGTTCCGCGGCCCGAGCTTTGGTCTCCCGAACATCCAGGCCTGTACACCGCCGTGAGCCGCATCTACGTGGCCGGCAAACTGGCGGACGAGGAACGGACGCGATTCGGCATCCGCGCTTTCTACTTCAGCCCGGAAAGGGGGCTGATCCTGAACGGCCGCGCCGTGAAGATCAAGGGCGTCTGCATTCACCACGACCTGGGCGCGCTGGGCGCGGCGTTCTTCGAAGAGGCCCTGGAGCGCCGCCTGAAGAGTTTCAAGCAGATTGGCGTGAACGCCATCCGCTGCTCCCACAACCCGATGGCGCCGGAGTTCTACGACCTGTGCGACCGGCTCGGCTTTCTGGTGATGGACGAGGCCTTCGACGAGTGGACCGGCGGGAAGCGGAAATGGGTGTCGGGCCGCAACAACGGAACCGCGTCACTGCGCGGTTATCACGAGGCGTTCGAGGAGTGGGGCGCCCGGGATGCATCCGACATGGTGCTGCGGGACCGAAATCATCCCTCGATCGTTCTGTGGAGCATCGGCAACGAGATCGATTATCCGGACGATCCGTTCACGCACCCGCGGGGAAGAGGGTTCGATCCAAGCGTGCCGCGGCAATCCACTGCGAAGAAGGCCAGCCTTTCCGCGGACCTGATGCCGGCGATCGAGCGGCGTCTCATCGCGGCCGTGAAGCAGTTCGACGGGACGCGCCCGGTCACGATGGCCC
Organism: Candidatus Sulfopaludibacter sp.; assembly: GCA_031292755.1. GTDB lineage: Bacteria > Acidobacteriota > Terriglobia > Bryobacterales > Bryobacteraceae > Sulfopaludibacter. The sequence continues at coordinate 8,004 of JARLGM010000091.1, read as the reverse complement.
TGGCCGACATCGATGCGTCGAACGCGACCGGTGTGGCCAACCTGCTGGATGTGGTCGGCTACAACTACCTGGAGCAGTTTTACGAGCGGGATCACCAGGCGTACCCCGGCCGGGTGATTTACGGGAGCGAAAACAGCCGCAGCCTGGATGCGTGGCGGCGCGCGGCCACGAACGAGTTTGTGGGCGGGCAGTTCCTGTGGACGGGAATGGATTTTCTGGGCGAAGCCGGGCGGTTTCCGAACCACGGTTCCAGCTCCGGCCTGCTGGACCTCCAGGGCTTTTGGAAGCGCGACGCCTACCTCCGCCAGGCGCTCTGGAGTAAGCAGCCGATGGTCTACGCCGCCGCCTGGAGCCCCGGCGCGGATGAATCGCGGATGGCCAACTGGCAGAGGAGCCTGGGACGCGTTCCGGCGGCCGAACGCTGGGGCTTTGCCGATGACTCTCGTAAGAGCGTCCCGGTGGAGATCTACTCCAACTGCGATTCCGTGGAAGCGCTGTTGAACGGCCGCTCGTTGGGCGAGAAAACGGTATCCGATCGCTTCGCGCCAGTGTTGATCTGGGCCATACCGAATGAGCCCGGGAAGGTCGAGTTCATCGGGAAGAAGGGTGGCGCGAGCGTTGCGCGCTTTGAACTCGGGAGCGTGGGGCAGCCTTACCGGATTACGCTGAGTCCCGATCTGAAGACACTGAAGAACGGCGGGCGGCAGGTGGCGACGATCGAGGTCGCGGTGGTGGACCGCGACGGCAAGCGCGTGCCGGATGCGACGCCGACGGTTGGGTTCGAGGTGACAGGCGCGGGACGGCTCGCCGGGCTGGGCAACGGCGATCTCAGCGATGGAACTCCCGCGACCGCGCGCGAGATCAAGTTGTATCAGGGCCGGGCGGTGGCGGTGGTGCGGTCCGGGGCGCCGAGCGGCGAGATGACGGTACGCGCGACATCGCCGGCTTTGGGGGCGGCGGAGGTTGCGATCGCGGTGGAGCGGTAGATTTGTTCGCGAGGAATGCCCGCGGCGCTTCCCGCCCTACTCGTAGCGCAAAGCCGTCATCGGGTCGATCCTGGTGGCGCGCCGGGCAGGCAGGTAGCTGGCGAGCAACGCCACCGCCAGCATGAGTGCGATGACCGCGGCGAAGGTGAGCGGATCGCGGGTGCTCACGCCGTACAGCATTTCCCGCAACAGGCGCGTGGCGAAGAGCGCGCACCCCAGTCCCACCGCAATGCCGATGGCGGACAGAGCGAACGCTTGCCGCAGAATCAGCCGCAGGGCATGGCCGCGCTGCGCGCCCAGGGCCATCCGGATGCCCAGTTCGCGGGTGCGCTCGGCCACGGTATACGAAATCAGGCCGTAGAGTCCGATGGCCGCCAGCAGCAGTCCAATCAATCCCAGCGAGCCCACGATGGTGGCGCTCACCTGCTGTTCGAAAACCGTCGAGCGCACCAGCAGGTTCATGCTGGTGATTTCGGTCACGGGTACGCCGGGATCAATGGCGGCGATCTCCGCCCGCACCTGCCGGGCCATGCGGACGGGGTCCGGGCTCGTGCGCGCGATCAGGTACATCGTGGAGAAGCGCGTTTGCGCGAAGGGCAGGTAGAAGTACGGCTCGGCGGGCTCTTCCAGGCTATTGACGCGGGTGTCGGCGGCCACGCCGACAATGGTGCGCTCCGTGCCGGGAGGGTCGCCGGACAGCCGTGCGGTCTTGCCGAGCGCGTTCTCATTGGGCCAGAAGCGCTGTGCCATGGTCCGGTTGACGATCATGACGCGGGTGGAGCCGGGCTGATCGTGAGTGTCGAAGTCCCGGCCGCGCAACAGGGCAATGCCCAGCGTGCGGAAGTAGTGGAGGTCCACCGCGGTGTACTTGACGCGCTGCGGCGGGTTGGTCGCGATGCCGATGTTCTGCGCCGTGCCGCCGCCCGATCCGCTGAGCGGCGCGCGCAGGGCCAGGGTGGCATCCAGCACGCCGGGAATACCCGGGGCGCGTGCCAGCAGTTTGCCGTAGAAAGCGTGCGAGCCGGTTGAGTTATACGGCGGCGAGATCTCCGCCACCAGCACGTTGCCGCGAGTGAAGCCCGGGTCCAGGTTCATGCAGTAAGTGAAGGTTCGCACCAGCAGACCGGCGCCGGACAGCAGCACGATGGAAAGAACCATTTGGGCCACCACCAGGATGCGGCGGGAATACGCGCGCCGCGCGCCGCGGGATACGACAGCCGATGTGCGCAGCGCCGGGGCCAGGCCGAAGACGAAGATGGTGAACAGCGATGCCAGCAGCGTGAAGGCGAGCACGCGCTGGTCCAGCCGGAACTGAAAATGCAGGTAGCCGGCGGCGGGTGGAATGATGACGGCGGGCAGCAGGGCGATGAGCACGCGTGCCAGCAGCAGTCCGGCAGCCGTGCCCATGGCGCCGATGAGCGTGCTTTCGGCCATCAACTGCGAAACCAGCCGTCGCCGGGATGCGCCCAGCGCCACGCGGACGCCCATTTCGTAAGTGCGGCTGCCGGCGCGCGCCAGCAGGAGACCGGCCACGTTGGCGCAGGCGATCAGGAGCACCAGCGCCACGATGCCCATCAGGATGTAAGGCAGTTTGTAGCGGTGCAGCCGTTCGGAATCGGTGAGCAGGAGGGCGCGGCAGCCTTTGTTGAATTTGGGCCAGGCCAGCTCGATCTGCGCGGAGATGGCGGTGAGTTCGGTGCGCGCGGTTTCCAGCGCGACGCCGGGGCGCAGGCGTCCCATCACGGTGAAGCTGCGGTAGGAGCGCTCGGCGGCCTCCGCGCCGCTCGGGTCCCAGGAACTCTGGGGGATCCAGACGTCGGAATCGCGCCACATTTCGACGCCGCGGAAATCGGCCGGTGCAATGCCGATCACGGTGTACAGGCCGTTGATGCGAATGGTACGGCCGACGATGGAAGGGTCGCCGCCGAAACGGCGCTGCCACAGGTTGTGGCTCATCACCAGCACGCGCGGACCGGCGGCATCGCCCGGAGTAAAGACGCGGCCCACCTGTGCGGCGATGCCGAGCACCTGGAAATAGCTGCTGCTGACCACGTTGGATTGCACCGCGTCGGCGAATCCCGGGCCGGTCAGAATGCCTCCGCGGCGCTCGGTGGCCAGCAGGCCGCTAAAGCTCTTGGCGCGGGCCTGGTAGTCCAGGAATTCCGGAAAGGAGACGCTGTCCTGCGGATCGCGCGGGGTGGCGGTGTAAAGGTAGACCAGTTGTTGCGCCTGGGGCACCGGCAGGGGGCGGGTCCAGTAGCCGTCCACCAGGCTGAAGACGGTGGTGTTGACGCCAATGCCGAGGGCCAGGCAGAGGACCGCGATGGCGGTGAAGCCGGGCGCTTTCGCCAGCATGCGGACGGCGAAACGGAGGTCACGCAGAAGCGCGCGCAGCATGTCAGAAGCCTCCATCCTGGATCCACCGGCGCGCCGGATTATCGTTGCGCACCGCCAAGTTCCATTTCTTGCGTGTGCCGTCGGCAAGTTGAACCTCGTAGGGCACGAACCAGCCCGGATACAGGCCCGACTGGAAAGGCTGGCCGATAGAGACGATTTGCAATCCGCCTCCGAAACGCTGGAAGCCCGGAGGCACCGCGGTGGCGGGATACACGGTGAGCACACGGTCCCAATCGCGCTGGGCCATGCCTTCCAGAAAGGTCACGGCGGCATCGCGGGCGGTGGCGGGCAGAGCCTGGTTCACCGGCATCCGGTCTGGCGGCACGCCGGAGATCACGTTATCGGGAAGGGCAACCGTGAACAGTTCCGGCGCAATGGATTCGTTGTAGCGGATTTCAGTGATTTCGAAAACTACGGTGTCAGTGCCGCCATCGTGCACGATCACCTGTAGGCCGGTGAGGCGGCCCGTCGATGCGTCGAATCGATAGACGCGAGTGTGGTCGGACTCGGCGACGGAGGTGTTGCGGGTCCAGTCGTTCGTGAAGTCGCCCTGCGCCTTGCGCGCGGCGGTGAGAGTAATGCGCGGTCCATCCTGCCGGACGGCGGCGTGCGATACGCCTTTCTGCGCCTCCCGCAGTTCGGCGGAGAGCACCTGCTCGGGGTCCAGCAAAGGCCGCAGCCATTCGACGAACCCGCTATTCCGGCCGGCGTACACCACGCGATCCGGCTTGATGAAGAGCGTGGACTGCCGGCCATCCATCACCACCACGCGGCCCGGGTTCTCCATCCGCCAGCGCGGAGTGGCGCCGAATTCTTTCCACATCTCCACCGGCTGGAAGCCGTACCCGGTGCCGATGAATTCAAAGTTGTCGCCGGGAGAGGTGCGCATGCGCGCCAGGATGTGTACGGATTGGATACCGTTGAGGGCCTGTACGGATTGCGCCAGAAGGTTGGCGGCGGTGTGATTGGTTCCCAGGCTGCCCAGATAGGGCAGGACGACCACGAGGGCGAGGAGGGCGGCGACGGCGATCAGGCGTCGCGGAAAGGGCCGCGGTCTCGGTTCGGTGCGCAGTTCGGCGGCGAGCCTGCTCATGGTGCGCTGCTTGAAGCCGGGCGAGGCGGAGGCGCGGCCGGTGGGCTCGATTTGCGAAAGGGCATTCAGGGTCTCTTCGAATTCGGCGGCGCACGTGCCGCAGGCGGCGAGGTGTTCGCGCAGTTCCGCGTGGCAGCCGGCATCGAACAGATCCACCAACTGGCGGCGGGCAGATCGGCATGTCATCTTTTGGCCTCCTGGCAGAGAATGCCGCGCAGCTTTTCGACTCCGTAGCGAAAGCGCGACTTGATGGTGGGCAGGGAAACACCGGCCGTTTCGGCGATGGTTTGGAAGGGCAGCCCCGCGAAGACCCGGAGGCGGACGGCTTCGGCCTGGCGCCGCGGCAGGCGCGCCAGCAGCGCTTCGATTTCGGCCAGCCTGCCGGCCTGTGGCTCCGGAGCCGTAGGTTCCACCGCGCAGGCGCTACGTTTGCGCTTGCGAAGCAGGTCCGTGCAGCGGTTGGCGACCATGCGGTAGAGGTAGGGGCGGACACGCGCGATGGCCGAGTGGCGGGCGCGTTCCAGGTAGGCATGGACAAGCACCTCCTGGACCACGTCTTCCGCATCCGGCAGGTTGCGCAGGCGGCAGGCGGCGAAGTGCACCAACTCATCCTGCACGGCGTCTACCAGGGCTTCGAATTGGGCCACGGTCTGCGGCCATGGCTCACCTGTTTCGGCGAAAGCTGCCGGACGGCTCAGCGGCCGGTCCGGCGCGACTGCGAGTGTCCCATCCATTTCCTCTGCTATAACGATCCGCGGATGGCAAAAGATTTAAACTACGATCAGATTCTATTGTATGAAATGGCGCAGGCTACTTCGGCGTTTGTATAGACGCGAATGAAATTGCCCGGGCGATGGCGTCGGGGTCGAAGACGCAGCCTCCCCAGGTGCCGCCGCTGACGTCCTGAAGCATGGCCCAAAGGCGCGTGTCTTCGGGGAGCGCGGGGTCCGCGGACAGGTCGGGGCGCGGCGGGCGCGCGGCGAGGATACGGGCGCCTTCTTCCGGGCCGAAGGTGACGCCGCCGGCTCCGACCAGGTCCACGGAGCCCTGGAGGCGGACGCGGTCGATGGCGATTGCGATCAGATCGCCTTCGCGGAGTTTCCCCAGCGGGCCGCCGGCGAGCGCTTCCGGCGTGACGTGCCCGATGCAGGCGCCGGTGGATACACCGCTGAATCGCGCATCGGTGATGACGGCAACGTGCTTGCCGAACTCCAGATAGCGCAGGGCGCTGGTGATCTCGAAGATCTCCTCCATGCCGGAGCCCATGGGGCCGCGGCACATCAGCACCAGCACGTCGCCGGCTTGAATCCGGCCGGGGCCCTGGCTCTTGATGGCGGCCACGGCGGCTTTTTCGGTGAGGAAGACGCGCGCCGGCCCGGTTTTGCGGTACACGCCATTCTCGTCGACCACGCTGGGATCGATGGCGGTGCTTTTGATGACCGAGCCGCCGGGGGCGAGGTTGCCGGCCGGGAAGGTGACGGTCGAGGTGAGGCCGCGGCGGCGGGCGCTGGCGGGATCCATGATCACGTCATCGGGATCGATGCCGTCGCGCTGTTCGAGCGTGCGGCGGAGGGCGGCGCGGCGTTCGCTCTGCTGCCACCAGTCCAGCAGGACGTCGAGTTTTTCGCCGGTGACGGTGAGCGCGCCTGTCTCCAGCAAGCCGGCGCTACGCAGGTGGAGCATCACTTCGGGAACGCCGCCGGCGAGGAAAACCTGGACAGTAGGATGCGACTTCGGGCCGTTGGGTAGAACGTCTACCAGCCGGGGAGTCTGGCGATTGACGCGGGTCCAATCGTCCACGTCTGGGCGCCGCAGGCCGGCGTACCAGGCGATGGCGGGCAGGTGAAGGATGAGGTTGGTGGATCCGCCGAATGCGGCGTGCAGCACCATGGCGTTATGCACGGAAGCGCCGGTGAGGATATGGCGCATGGTGAGGCCGCGCTCTTCCAGAGCGAGCGCCGCGCGGGCGGAGCGGCGGGCCATATCGAGCCAGATGGGGTGCCCGGAAGGCGCCAGGGCGGAATGTGGGAGCGACATGCCGAGGGCCTCGCCGACCACCTGCGAGGTGGCGGCCGTTCCCAGGAACTGGCAGCCTCCGCCGGGCGTGGCGCAGGTGCGGCAGAGGTCGCGCGCGGCGGATTCGAGAGTGATCTCGCCGTGAGCGAAGCGCGCTCCGGAGGACTGCACCTTTCCGGCGTCTTCGCCCTCTTCGGGGAGAAGGGTGACGCCGCCGGGGATGAGCACGCAAGGCAGGTCGTGCATGGCGGCCAGGGCCATCATCATGGCGGGGAGTCCTTTGTCGCAGGTGGCGACCCCGAGGGCGCCGCTGCGCGTCGGCAGCGAGCGGATCAGCCGGCGGAAGACGGCGGCGGCGTCGTTGCGGTAGGGCAGGGAATCGAACATGCCGGTAGTGCCCTGGCTGCGGCCGTCGCACGGATCGGTGCAATACGCGGCGAAAGGGATGGCGCCGAGGGATTTGAGTTCCTTGGCGGCGGCATCCATGAGCAGGCCGACTTCCCAATGTCCGGTGTGGTAGCCGAGGGCTACCGGGGTGCCGTCGGCGGCACGAATTCCACCGTGCGTGCTGAGGATGAGAAACTCTTTGCCCCCGAGTGTGGCCGGGTCCCAACCCATACCGGCGTTCTGAGCCCAACCGAAGGTGTCGCCGGAAGGGCGTTGGAGCAGCATTTCGGGCGTAATGGGAAGAGATCCGGCAGGGCCGCGGGCCTTGGATGGGACATCGAAAAGAGAAGGGCCGGGGGAGTCCAAAATGCGGTCGAGGGGAATGCTCACAAACCTACTATATTTGACTTGAGGCCCCGGTACAGGTTATTTTGCAACTATAGGTCTCCATCCGGCGCGGTAGCCAAGTGGTAAGGCAAAGGTCTGCAAAACCTTTATACATCGGTTCGACTCCGATCCGCGCCTCCATCCTTTTCGTTCCTAAAGTATTCAGAAAACAATCAGTTTTGCGACACATCGATCTTCGTCCAGCGGGTTTGTTCCAAGCCGGCCCGGAACTGTCCCAACGGCATATGGAGCTAAGCGTCGATCTGTTAAAATTAAACCAGTCAAATTGACTAGTCAGGATTGTTAGATGCGTGAAATCCAAGCTTCCGAAGCCAAAGCCCATCTTCCCCAACTGCTCGATGACGTAGAGCGGGGCGAAACGCTTATTATTACCCGCCATGGCCGCGCCATCGCCAGGATCGTGCCCGAGGTGGATCGACGGCAGGAAGAAGTCGACAGAGCGCTCGCGAGTATCCTCGAACTTCGCAAGCGAACCGGCAAAGTCACCCTTGAGGAGATCCGGTCCGCACGCGAGGAAGGACGGAAGTACTGATGCCGTTTGTGCTCGATACATCGATTCCGGCTTGCTGGGCGTTTCAGGATGAGCAAGACGCGAGGGCCGATGCCGCGTACGTCCGAATCAAGACCGAAGAAGCGGTCGTCCCCGGTCTCTGGTGGTTTGATGTAATGGGTCCCGATCTTCCCCAGCCTCATTTTCACGGTGTTCTCCGGTGCGTT
>JARLGM010000090.1 GCA_031292755.1 Candidatus Sulfopaludibacter sp. | reverse complement strand
ATCTCGGCGGGGGTCAGGTCTTCCTGGCGGGAGCCGATGGCCCAACCGATGCCGAAGGGATCGCGAAGCTGGCCGTAACGGTCGCCCCAGAACTGGTCGGCGATGGGCATGGTGACTTCGGCGCCGGCGGCTACGGCCTGGTTGAACAGGGCGTCGGCGTCCGGCACGTAGATATGGAGGTGAAAGGGCAGGCGGCCCTCGGCGAGGGGCGGCATGTGGAACTCGGCGCTGAAATCGTCGGCGAACATCAAGTTGGAATCGCCGATCTGGACCTGGGCGTGCATCAATTTGCCGCCTGGTCCGGGAGAGCGTGCGATCTCCACGGCGTTGAACGCCTTCTTGAGGAAGTCGATGTAGGCCGCGGCGCCCTTGATGCTGAGGTGGGGCGTCACGGTGTGAAAGCCGGGAGGAATCGGAGAAGCAGCTTTAGCCATGCCGATAGGATACGCCGGGCGCGAATCGGATACAATCCATAGAACGAGGAGTTAACCGATGATGCAGAGAGTGCTGCTGTGGGGAACTATTTTCAGTGCGGTTTTAGCGCCGCTTCCGGTGCGCGGCCAGGCTCCGGCGGCCAAGCCCGCCGAAGAGGTATACAAGAACATTGTGGAACTGAAGGGGACGCCTGCCGACCAGGTGGACCCGGCGATGCAGTTCATCGCCGCGTCCCTGGGCGTGAACTGCCAGTTCTGCCACGTGCAGGGCAAGTTCGAGGCTGACGACAAGGGCGCCAAGAAGACGGCGCGGCAGATGATGGCCATGACGGCCATGATCAACAAGACCAGCTTTGGAGGACGGCAGCAGATCACGTGCAACTCCTGCCACAACGGGTCCACACGGCCGGCCGGGATACCCGCGGTGCAGGAATCGGACACGCCCGCGCACCCGGCGGCGATGGGCGCACCCGCCGGCGGGGCGCAGCCGAGCGTGGATGAGATCCTGACGAAATACGTGACGGCACTGGGCGGCGCTGACGCCATCGGGAAAGTGACCAGCCGCGCGATGAAGGGGCAGATTCTGGTGGGCGGCTCCGGCACTCCGATCGAGGTCTATACGAAGGCGCCGAATATGCGGGTGACCATCACACACAACTCCGAAGGCGACAGCTACACGGCGTTCGACGGCAAGGCGGGATGGATGGGGAGCACGGGGCGGCCGGCGCGCGAGATGAATGCATCGTCATCGGCTGCTTCGAGCCTGGACGCGGAGTTTTCGCTGGCGCTGCACTTGAAGGAGATGTATCCGCAGTTGCGCCGCGGGCGGCCGGAGACGGTCGACGGCGTGGTATGCGATCTGGTCACCGGGCAGGCTCCGGGGCGGCAGGCGGTACGGTTGTACTTCGAGCGGGAATCCGGGCTGCTGCTGCGCATGGTGCGGTACGCGGATACGCCGATGGGGCGATTGCCTACCCAGATCGACTATGCCGATTACCGGGACTCGGGCGGAGCGAAGGTTCCGTTCCGGTGGACGCTTTCGCGGCCCAACGGGCGGTTTACGATTCAAATCTCGGAGGCCAAGGCGAACGTGCCGATCGACGATGCGAAATTCGCCCGGCCTTCGGGGGATGTGAAGTAGCGGGCTGAGTTGCATGCAGCGGAGGAGTGTTGAAGCCCCTGGGCGAAGTCCGGCGGTCTGAGGCTACTTCGTGTCCAGAATGAACGTCGGGACAATGCCCGCGGCGGAGGAGAATCCACTGTGCCCGGCGGAAAGCCAGCTCGAGCACCCCTGCACTTTGCCCAAATAGGCGTGCGGGTGCACGTCCACCTGCATCTCGCGAAATTCCAGGTGGCCGAAGCTCAGCAACGGGAAGACGCTGCGGACCGGTTCTACGCGCTCCTGCACGACGTAGGGCGTCCGCATGGCCTGCTTCAGGGCACGCTCCCACTCGCCGGCTTCCATTTCCCAGCCCAGATAAGTGTGCTGATCGCTGTAATCGTCGTTCGGCTTGAGGGCCAGTTTCTCGCGATTCTGGGTGATGAACTCGGGCAAGTCGATGGTCTTGTCGTTGTAGGTAGTCTTGGCGGCCTCTACCAGGCGCGTCCACGGCACGTGCTCGCGAATCGCTTTGCGTTCGGTGGCGGGGAACTTGGCTGTCAACGTCTCATCGGTCAACAGCCCGAACATGGCCTTTTTGTGGGCCAACTCCGAACGAAAGCTGTTCACCACGCACACGGTGCGTTCGCGGTACGCCTGCACCAGCGGGTGCGACAAATCGAAGCGAAGCAGGAACTCCTGAACACCCAGGCGGCGGTATACGACATCGATTTCGAACGCGCCGCGCCGCAGCACGCGATTGCGGTATTCCAGTTGTTCCGGCGAAACAATCTCCACCGTGTACCCTTCCTCGCGGAAGAAATCGCGGAACAGTTCATACTCACTCTGCGCCGAGTATGCCTGGCGGAACTCCACGATGGCGATGTTCGGTTTCTTCTTGGCACCGCCAAACTGCTTGTAGGATTTCAGCAGCGCCTGCAGCAGATGCTTACGGCTGCCGACCTTGGTCACACCGTACTTCTTGCGCAGTTCCTTCATCGGCGGCAGATCGTAGAATAGATCCGCCAGGGCATCGGAATAGCCGGCGCCGGTGGGCGAATCGGCGTTATACTGCACAAAATGCAGGTGCCCGTTCACCAGGTGAGTGTCCAGACGTGCCGCCACTTCCAGCGCCTGATACCCCGGATCGATCGCCGCCAGCATCTTCTCCGCCGGTAGCAATTCCAGCCGGGACAGTAGCACGGGGCTCGCCAGAACCATGGTCTCCATCCGGTCGATGGCGCCAATCAGGGCCTCTCCGGTTTTGACGAGCGCTTCGTATTGGCGGCGTGAAACGAAGTTGGGGCGCAGGAACGGGCAGATCAATCTTCCGCCGGACGAGAGCCTGCCGGTCTCCATGCGTTCATGCAGCGACTCGGCCCACGAAAGATCGCGATAGGGGCCGGATTCCAGGAGCTTATTATATCGGGCGACTGCCTCGTCCATCTGAGACATTTCTTGACTTGAAAACCTGTTCTATAATCGAGTATCCCACACAAGTGCGCAAAACGATAGGTTCCACTAGTTTTACCGAACTATAAGTGTTTTAAAATCAGTATTTTAGTCGTTTTTGTAACGCTCTTGCCAAGATTGCGGGCCGCCCAAATTTGGGCGTGAACACGCGAAAACGCACTCTTCAACCGCAAGCCGTGCATTGGCCAGGTATGTGCTGATCATTCCGGAAGGGAGAAATATGTACCTGGTTTCCATTTTGAAGCGGAGCCTGCCGCTGATTGCTGCCGCGGCGGTTTTGACCTGCGTGGGGAGCGCGCAGCAGTCTTACGATCAGTACGGGCAGCCGCGAGCGGTATCGAAAACAGCGGCGGCTCCGGCCCATGCTACGTATCGCGTCACCGCAACAGCACGGCGGGCGCGGCATCGCAGGGTAGTGGTCGTGCGGCGCCGCCCGTTCAGTCATTCGGTAGCCATTGTAGGCGGCAGCGCGCTCGCCGGCGCCGGAGTCGGCGCCCTTGTCGGCGGCCCTCCGGGAGCCATTGTCGGCGCCCTCACCGGAGGCGTGGGTGGCTTGATCTATGACCGCCGGACGCACAAGAAAGTAATTGTGGTCCGGGAATAGAGACAGGCCCGAAGGCCTGTCTTACCGGCGCGATTCGCGGGCCAGCCTGGCTTGGGCGTCGTCCAGTTTCCTGGTGACCTTGGCCACTTCCTCGGGATCGTTCTCCGCGGGCGCCCCGGTCTGGAATTCCTTGAGCGAGGCCTGCCACTGGGCCACGGCCTCCTTGGTCTTGCCCAGCTTGGCGTAGACGTCGCCCAGGTGATCGTGCACCGTGGGATCGGGTTGCTTCTGCAAGGCGCGCACCAGCAACCCCTCGGCATCCGAGTATTTGCCCTGGCGATAGTAAACCCACCCCATGCTGTCCAGGTAAGCCCCGCTGTCGGGCTTGAGATCGAGCGCCTTCTTGATCATCTGGTAGGCTTCATCCAGCCGCACATTGCGGTCGGCGAGCATATAGCCGAGATAGTTCAGGGCGCCGTCGTTGTTGGCGTCCATCTCCAGCACCCGGCGGAACTCCGCCTCCGCCGCCTCGAACTTCTTCTGCCGTTCCAGCATCGCACCGCGCATAAAATACACGGTGACCTTCTCGTCGTCGGTGGTGGAAAGTTTCTCGGCGTCGTCCAACGCCTTGGCCATTTCGTTCCAGCGCTTGCCTTTTTCGTAGGCCTGGGCCAGTTCCAAATCGATCGCCCGATCCTGTTTGCCGTTTAGCAGGCCGCGCAGTTCCGTGGCGCCTGCGTCCACCTTACCCATATCCGCCAGCAACTGGGCATGTTGCACGGTCACCCCGAGATCTTTGGGGAACTTCTTCAGAGCCGCGTCGGCTTCGCGCAGCGCACTGGCATAGTCTTTCTGCAACTGGTAGGTCGCCACGATCTCCGCCGAAGCTTCGGAAGCTGCATCGGGGTTCGTTGCGGCGGCCTTCTGGAAAGTCTCGATGGCCTGCGCATACTGCTGATTGGTCCGATAATCCCGCGCCAGCTTTTCCAGGAAAATGGCGCGATTGTTCCGCTCGCTTTCGGAATACTGCTTGCGCTCGGTGTCGCTCAGGATGCCCTGTAGCACGGTGATGGCCTGATCGATATGGTCTTCGAGCTCGAGCAGGGTGGCGTCGTTATACCGGACATCCAGATTGGCCGGGTCGGCCTGCTTCGCCTTGTCCAGCGTGGCGCGAGCCTTGGCGAGGTCATGCTGGGCCATGTAAATCTCGGCCAGCTTCAACTGGTAGCGGGGATTGCGCGGTTCGTCGTTGACGAGTTGCTGGTAAAGCTGCTGGGCTTCGGTGATCTGGTTGCTCTTGAGCAGATCGTCGCCCAGATCCGCCACCACCTGCTCGTCGTCCAGCCCCATCTCCAGTGCCCGTTTCCGAGCGTCGGCGGCGTCCTTCCAGTCCTGCAGATCTTCGTACGCCCGGGCCAGAGCCACCAGCGTGCGCTCATTCGGACTCTTATCGGTGACCGCCTTCAGCTTGGCAATGGCCGCTTTGGTATCGCCCAGGTCCAGATACACCGAGGCCAGGCCGGTCAGCGCATCTTCGTTCTCCGGGTCCGCTTTCAAGGCCGCGTTGAAGGCCTTCTCGGCCTCCGGCGAATTGTGCGAGACGCTGAAGAGACGGCCCAACATGACCCAGCTATCGGCGTCGGCGGGATCTTTCTGGGTGATCTTCTGATACTGCTCCATGGCCAGCTTGACGTAGTTGTCGTCAATGCGGCCGTCGCGAGCATTGCCTACCAGTGCCCAATAGATCCGGCCCAACATGCGGCGCGCGTCCAGGTTGTCGGGATTTTGCTTGAGCAGATCTTCGGCCTGCGTGATGGCGTCGCGAAGACGCCCGGTGCGAATATAAAGATCGGTCAGCTCATCGAAGATCATGTGCGCCGAAGGGTCCAGCTTCAGCGCCTCCTGGTAGTGCTCAATCGCTTTAGTGATGTCCGTTTTACTGCCATCCGCCTCGGCCAACTCCGCATAGAGTCGCCCCATGGCAAAGTGATAATAGGCGCCGGATTTATCCGGTGCGTTGTTATTTGCTGTCTGTGCAGGGGGGGTCTGCGCGAAACAGAGAGACCCCAGCGAAACTACGAGGAGAAGCGCTTTTGCGGAGCGAATCATGGGGATTTTAACTTTCTTTCAGCCGAGTGGAGTGCCCAGTCGGGCCAAAGGTCACCTTTTTATTGTATAACGGGGTCTCATGGCAAGGGTCGTGACGAAACCGCGTGCACACCACAACTGACAAACCAGCCTCCTGTGAGCCTGTACCGGAAGACGTACTGAAGCTCCCGTTGGTTGCGGTGGCTGGTCCTACTGGCTCCGGAAAAAGCGACTTGGCGCTTGTTCTTGCGGAGGAATTCAACGGCGAGGTCGTGAATTGCGACTCGCTCCAGGTGTTCCGATACTTCGATATCGGAACCGCCAAGCTACCGTTGCACCAACGGTGCGGCATTCTCCACCATCTGATCGACATTATCAATCCCGATGAACTGTTCACGGCTGGAGAGTACGCCAGGCTGGCCCGGCAAACCCTGGCGGAAATCTCCGCTCGGGGAAAGCTGCCAATTGTGGCCGGCGGAACCGGTTTCTATCTTCGTGCTCTATTAGACGGATTGTTCGAAGGTCCGTCCCGCGATCAGCCGCTGCGCGACCGTCTGGCCGCGCGCGAGGCGCGAAGGCCGGGATCGCTCCACCGGTTGCTTACGAGATTCGATTCGGCCGCCGCCGGAAAGATTCATGCAAACGATGTCCCCAAGGTGATGCGCGCCCTGGAAGTCTGCCTGGTGACGCGACGCCCGGTGAGCGAACTCTTCCGCCAGGGCCGCGATGCGCTGCGCGGATATCGCACGTTGAAGCTGGGCCTGCTGCCCGATCGCGACATCCTGTATCCGCGGCTCGACGCGCGCTGCGCATGGATGTTCGAAAACGGCCTCGTCGACGAAGTGCGCCACATTCTCTCACTCGGTTTTCCGGCATCGTGCAAGCCCTTCGAATCGCATGGCTACAAACAGACGCTGCAATTGTTGAACGGCGAGCTCCATTTGCGCGACGCGGTTTTCTACGCGCAGCGCAACACGCGCAATTACGCCAAGCGGCAGCTCACCTGGTTCCGCCGCGAGAGCGAACTGGTTTGGCTGCGCGGCTTCGGAGATGCTCCGGAGGTGCGTCAAATGGCCCTGGCGCGCGTCTCCGCGCATTTAACAGGATAGTCACGGAACGTTTTGCGTCTTCGCTCGTACTAGTTGATGTAGCGAGATCTCGAAACAAAAATTCAAGAAAATAATTTGGGGGATTCCATCCATGTTGAGGAAGGTTGTGTTCTCGTTCGCTGTTCTGGGTCTGGCTTTGGCCAGCGCGAAGTCGTACACCGTGAATCTATATGAACCGGCGCTCGCCGGAAATACGGAGCTCAAAGCGGGCGAATATCAAGTTTCGCTGGCCGGACAGAACGCCGTATTGCGCGCCGGAAAGGTGGAGAGCCAGGTGCCCGTGAAGGTCGAATCGACCGAAACGAAGTATGACAGCACGAGCGTCAAGTACACCACGGCCGGCGGCAAGAAGCAGATTCAGGAAATCCACTTGGGCGGCACGAAAACCAAGATCGTGTTCACCGAAGCGGTGCCGGCTCCGTAGAAGATTATCGATCGTCAGCCGTCAGTGGTTCAGCAAATGCGCCTGGCTGAACACTGACGGCTGAGTACGGATCGTCGCTTTACCGCTGCTACACTGGAATTTACATGCAGCGGTTGCCGGCCCTGTTGGCCCTTTTTTGCGGCGTGATCCACGCCGACACGGTTCTGGTTCTTCCTTTTTTCAATCACTCGAAGTCCACGAACCTGGATTGGATCGGTGAGAGCATATCGGAAACAGTGCGCGATGCCCTGGTCTCCGAGGGACTCCTGGTGCTGGACCGGGATGACCGTTTGGAGGCGTACCGGCGGTTGTCGTTGCGTCCGGGCGCGGAGCTGACGCATGCTTCCATCATCAAGATCGGCGAATTGCTCGACGCTTCGCGGGTGATCTACGGAAACTTCGACCTTCTGGACGCGGATGGCGGCAAAGACCCGTCCAAAGGCACCCTGCGCATCGACGCGCGAGTTCTCGACCTGAAAGACACGCGCCAGGGGCAGCCCTACGGGGAATTGGGCGCACTGGAGGATCTGGCCAGGCTGGAAGTCCATTTGGGCTGGCAGTCGCTGGGGCAGTTGATTCCCAAGAGTGTGCCTGCCGAGCAGGATTACATGGATCATCGCCCGCCGGTGCGGTTGGATGCGGTGGAAAGTTACATACGTGGACTGCTGGCCGCCACTCCCGAACAGAGGCACCGCCTGTTCGCGCAGGCCGCCCGGCTGGACGCCCACTACTCGCAGCCGTGCTTTCAACTGGGCAAAATTGCGTGGTCGCAGAAGGACTACAAAGGCGCAGCGGGCTGGCTTCCGCGCGTGGCCCGCACCGACCCGCACTACCTGGAAGCCCAGTTCTTCCTCGGCCTGAGTCAATATCACTTAGGCGTGTATGCCGCGGCCGAACAGGCATTCCAGACTGTCGCCGCATCGGTGCCGCTCAACGAGGTCTACAACAATCTGGGCGCGGCACAGGTACGCCGCAACGATACCGCCGGGGCCATCGCCAGTTTCCAGAAAGCCCTGGAAGGCGATAGCGGCGACCCGGATTATCATTTCAACCTGGGCTACACGCTGTGGCGCACCGGCCAGTTCGACCAGGCGATCCAGAGCCTGCGCGCCGCCACGGAGCGCAATCCCGCCGATGCCGAGGCCACCGCTCTGCTCGGCCTCGCCCTCAAGCGCGAAGGCCCGCGCCCCAACGATCCCCAAACCGAAGGTCGCGAACGCCTCAAGAAGAATTACGATGAGGCCGCCTATCGCCAGTTGCAGGCCGAACTGAAGAAATAACCCGTGCGCTGTGCCACAATATTCTACTTAATGGAGAAACCGATGAAACGGCTATTTGCTCTGCTTTCCCTTGCGGCCTGCGCTTTTTCTCAGACGCCTGCCCCGCCGGCCCAGGGCGCGGCCCCGGCGCTGCCCGATGGCCTGTACGCCATCTTCAACACCGATAAAGGCGTCATCACCGCCCAGCTTTTCGAGAAGGAAACGCCGGTGACCGTGGCCCATTTTGTGGGCCTGGCAAAGGGCACCAAAGCGTGGATGGACCCCAAGACCAAGGCCATGGTGAGGCGGCCCATGTTCAACAACATCCTTTTCTATCGCGTGATGTTGGATGGCATGATCCAGGCGGGCGACGTCACCGGCAAAGGCAGCACGCCCTGCGGAGTCCACGTGAAGGACGAAATTGTGCCCACTCTGAAATTCGATAAGCCCGGGAAGCTGGCCATGGCCAATCGCGGGGACAAGAACTCGGCGGAATGCGAATGGTTCATCACCCAGGCTGGGCCCATCCCGCAGTACGACGGCAGCTACACCATCTTCGGCCAGGTAGTGGAGGGGCAGGATGTGGTGAAGGCCATCTCGCGCGTGGCGGCGGTCCAAACTATCGCCAAGAACCCGGCGAAACTGATCACTGTAGAGATCAAGCGCGTCGGACCCCCGCCGGCGTCCGCCGCGCCCGCGAAGAAGACCGCGCCCGCGCCAGTGAAGAAATCCGCCGCGCCCGCCAAAAACTGATATTTACGCCTGGGCCACTGGAGCCGGTGCCTTGGCCGCCGCCGCTCCGGCTCCCGCTTTCGCGGGGGTGACTGCAGGCTTGGCGTCCGACTCCATCTCCCGGCGAATCATGAACACCAGATAAAGCAGAAACACCGCGGCCACCAGTAAGGCCGTAAGCAGCAGAAAAAGGCCATCGACCGTGCCTGCCTGCCCGCTGACAAACAGCCACACCGCCGTACCCAAACCACCTAGAACCATCAGAACGCTAAAAAGAAAGAGGAATCCGCGATCAGACATAGGCCCTGTTTTGTAGCTCCCTCCGGCGAACAAACGCCGCCGCCAGCCATTGTACAGCAACCGCGCACGCCGGACCAAACCGTCGCGGCGGCTGTGTCAACATGGTCGTAATGACACGGATTTCTATCCTCCTTTTACTGGCAGCCATTCTCTACAGCCAGGAGGTGCGACTGCCCGATGGGCTGTACGCCGTCTTCTCCACGTCCGATGGGGATTTCACTGCCATGCTTTATGAGAAAGACACTCCCCTCACCGTACAGAATTTTGTAGCGCTGGCGGAAGGCACTAAACGCTGGAAGGATCCTAAAACACACGCCATGGTCCGGCGCCCTCTGTACGACAACCTGGTGTTCCACCGGGTAGTCCCGGGCGAAATGATTCAGGCCGGCAGCGCCACCGGCACCACCGCGTTCGACTGCGGCGTATTCGTGCGCGACGAATATCTCCCAGGCCTCATGTTCGACCGTTCGGGCCGGCTGGCGATGGCGAACGCGGGAGGTCAGGATACCGGCGGATGCCAGTTCTTTATCACCGTGGGACCCATGCGAACCTGGGACAAAAAGTACGTCGTATTCGGCACGGTAGTGCGCGGGCTGGATGTGGTGGAAAAAATCAATCGCGGTCCCGTGCGCGATGAAAAGCCAATCGCGCCGGTCAAACTGACCAGCGTGACCATCATGCGCATCGGTCCGGAGCCGCCGGTAAAGGGAAAGAAGCCGAAGAAATGACCTACCTGACCGGCGCCAGCCGCACGGCGTATCCGCCCCCGGGCGCGAGGTGTGCTTTCAGGTGCGTGGTACGGTCCACGGTCTGCTTCACGATCGAAGTGTTCTTCGGCAGCCGGCCGGCATCGTCGGCGTCGGCGTAGATCTCGGCGCGATACCGGCCCGCGCCCAGGAAGGCGAGCGGCACATCCAGATCCCGTGCGGTCCAGTTGGTCAGGCTGCCCAGGAACCACTCGTCGCCGTGCCGGCGCGCCATGGTGATGAATTCGCCCGGCAACCCGCCCAGCACCTTGCTCTCATCCCACGTCGCCGGCGCCGCTTTGATGAACTCGAACGCGGGTTGGTCCTTATATGCGGCGGGCGAATCCGAGACCATCTGGAAGGGCGCCTCGTACACCACGTACATCGCCAGTTGATGCGCCCGCGTGCCCATCACCATGGGCGCTTGCGACCGTGCTTCAAACTCCGCTTTGGTCACGTTATTGAACCCGCCGGGCGTGTAATCCATGGGACCGGCCAGCATGCGCGTGAAAGGCAGGGTGACGTGATGGTCGGGGTTGTCGCGGCTCCCGGCTTTGGACTGCTCCATGCCCGCCACGGCTTCGTAGCCCAGAACGTTCGGCCAGGTGCGCTCCATGCCGGTGGGCTTGGTGGCGCCGTGGAAATCCAGCATCAGGTGATGCCGCGCCGCCAGTTCCGCCACACGATAATACCAATCGATCCCGCCCTGGTCGTCGCGCTCGATAAAGTCGATTTTCAAGCCGGCCACGCCCCACTTTTCGTAGAGCGGGAAGGCACTCTCCATCTGCTTGGCAGTGTCGCCATAGCCGAGCCAGATCCACACTTTCACCTTTTTGGCTGCCGCGTAACGCACCAGGTCCTCAATATCCACGGGGCCGTTCATTTTGGTGATGTCCCCTCGCGCGCTCCAGCCCGCGTCCACCAGCATGTACTCGAAGCCGGACTGTGCGGCGAAGTCCACGTAGTATTTCATGTTCGCCGTAGTGTACGCGGACTTGCCGTCCGGCCCCAGGCTGCCGCTCCACCAGTCCCAGGACGCTTTCCCCGCCCGGATCCAGGAGGTGTCCTGAATCGCGGACGGCGGGTTCAGGCTGGCGATCACGTTCGATTCGATCAATCGGCCGGGTTCGGTGCCCACCAGCAGAACCCTCCACGCCGAACGGTGCGGCAGCGAACCTGTCACCGCGGTATCCGGATCGTCCAGGTGCGGCGCCAGCCGGCACTCGAACTTATGACTGCCCCAGCCGCCGCTCGGATTTGTGAGATACATCGCGGAATAGCCGTAAAGGTCGGCTTCGGTGATGGCCATCCAAGCCACACCCGGCACTTCCATCAGGAGCGGCAGGCCCACCAGCACGTGGCTCTCGACGCCGCCCTGGTTGGACAGACTGCTGGCCGAAAGCCTGATGAATTCGCTCTCGTACATGCTGCGGTAATTGGGCAGGAGAAGGGCGTAGATGAACGGGTCTTTGCTGATGCGGAACTCGGTGCCCTCTTTGGCCAGACGGAACTCGTGCAGCGCGGGCTGCTCCGGCACCACGTATCGGAATGCCACGGCGTCGTCATACGCCCTTGCCTCCACTTCCAGTTTGCGGCCGGGAGAATCGTTCTCCTCGAGTTCCACGCGAAGTGAATCGAAATGATTGCGGACCGTGCTGGCCTTACCTGTTATCAGGCGATAAGTCTCGTCCGTCCGCGCCTCTGCGGAATTTACGATGTGCACGTTCGCGCCCAGGGGCGGCTGATCTTTCAAATCCAGCCGGAGCGCCGACGGCTCGACCAGCGATTTGCCCTGGAACGAGACGTCATAGACCAGCCGGCCGCCCGAAACCGTGCGGAACGTGATCGCCAGTCTCCCGTCCGGAGAATGAAGAACAGCCACGCCGGACTGTGCTCCGGCCGCCAGATTGAAAATCAGCGGCAGGAAGATCGCAATTCGTGAAGACATTTGTCGGTTGTACCTTCTCTACTAATAACAGTCTGAAGCAACTGCGGCCCGGGCTATAATCGAGACGCCTTGAAAAGTGATCCATGGGAGAAAGCCCGATGATCAAGCAACTGGCTGGATTCGTGCTCTTGACCACGACCCTGGCGGGCCGTCCGCCCGGCGCGACGGATTCGCGGTGTACCGATATGCTAAAGAGCGCACTGAGTTCGCACAATCCGGACACCCGGAAGGAAGCGGTTGTCGCGCTCAGCCTGGCATCCGAGCGCAGCCCTTTGTTGCCGCTGCTGGTTGGCATGGCCGCTGACAAAGACGTGCAGGTGCGGCTCGCCGTGGTGGCCAGTCTGGCCGAAGTGAAATCCAGGGCGGCCCTCGAAGCCCTCGAAAAACTGCTGAAGGACCCGGTGCCGGAAGTCAGTTTCGCCGCCGCCAAAGCGCTGTGGAACCTGCATGACCCGGCCGGCAAGCAGGCCCTGCTTTCGGTAGTGCAGGGCGAAACCAAAACAGCTTCGAGCTATATCCCGGCGCAGATGCGCCAGGCTCTGCGCATGATGCATACCCCGGCCACCACGTTCCTATATGCCATGCGCCAGGGCATCGGGTTTGTGCCCGTACCGGGACTCGGCGAGGGTATCGCCTCGATGCAGTCGCTCCTGACCGACCCCGGTATTTCCGGCCGCGCCACCGCCGTCCTGCTGCTCGGCAAAGACCGGGACCCCGCTCTGGTGCCGGCTCTCAAGGACGCCATGTACGACCAGAATTGGACCGTCCGTGCCGCCGCCGTGCACTCCCTGGCCGTGCGCAACGATCCTGCCCTCAAAAAAGATCTGGCGCCGATGCTCGACGACGAAAAGGAAGGAGTCCGGCTGCGCGCCGCTGCTGCGTACCTGCGACTCTCCGCGATTCAAGTGCGGCACCTGAGCAAACCAGCGTCAAAGTAACCCTATGAACCGCATGCTGAGATTTTCCCTGATCGCGGCCGCAGTTTGTTCGGCCGCGATGCTTGCCGATCCGCCCGCCAGTTGGCAGATCGGCCCGTTCGAGCGCCCGCCGGACCCAGTCCCGGTAATCGCTCCGAACCCGCACTCGCTCTTCCAGGATCCGATGAGCGGGAAGCCGGTCCACTGGGAGGCGCTGCACACCTTTAACCCCGCGGCCGTGGTCCGCAACGGCAAAGTTTACGTGCTCTACCGTGCCGAAGACGATACCGGCGAGATGCGCATCGGACTCCACACCTCGCGGCTCGGTCTGGCCGAAAGCGAGGACGGCATCCACTTCACCCGCCGCCCGGAACCGGTCTTCTACCCGGATAACGATTCGCAGAAGGATCGCGAATGGCCCGGCGGTTGCGAAGACCCCCGCGTCGTCGAGAGCGAAGACGGCACTTACGTTTTGACTTACACACAATGGAACCGGCGCAAGACCGACGCCGGCATCGCCACATCCAAGGACCTGATTCACTGGACCAAGCACGGGCCCTCGCTCGGCGCCGAAGGCAAGTATGGGGCCCTGTCCTACAAATCGGCGGGAATCGTGGCGCGCGTCCGGGGTGGCCGCCTGCGGGCCGCGAAAATCGGCGGAAAATACTGGATGTATTGGGGGGAAGGCGCTATCCGGCTGGCGACTTCGCAGGACCTGATTCACTGGAAGCCCGTCGAGGATCAGCGGGGCGAGCCTGTGGTGGTGCTGGCCAAACGCGCCGGACACTTCGACAGTTCGTTTCCGGAAACCGGCCCCCCGCCAGTGCTGACGGACAGTGGAATCGTGGTGATCTATAACGGCAAGAACGCCCCGGAGGGGGGCGATCCATCGCTCGGTCCGAATGCCTACGCGGCGGGAGAGGCGCTGTTCGCGGCGGATGACCCGGCCAAGCTCGTCGCGCGCACGGATCGTCCCGTCTTTCAGCCCGAACTGCCGTTCGAAAAGACGGGCCAATACCAGGCCGGGACCACGTTTGTCGAGGGCTTGGTCTGGTTCCGAAACCAGTGGTTCCTCTATTACGGATGCGCCGATTCCATGGTAGGAGTAGCGCGCAGCCGGTGAAAGACTACCAAGGGAAGCGCCGGCAGATCCGTGTTACCTGCATTGGCTGCCGTGACGGGGTTTCTAAAATAGCTGAACTACTACATCTGTTTGCGGAAAACGGGCTAACAATCGGCTACGCTGCGGCGCTATTGCCTACCAGAAGAAGCCGGTTCCATGCGTATTACCAGATCGCTGATGTCGCGGTTGATCAGCTTTTCGACGCCGAATCCATCGCCGGCTCGATAGCCTTTTACCGCCGGACCGATGGTGTAAACCCCGTTTACGAGGCCTCTGAACTCGAAGCTACCGTCCGGGGCAATTACGGCCATTTGGCTGTCCCAGGCCCGGTCGGCACCGAGGATCACGTGCATGTTCGAGGGAATCGGCTTGCCGTCGCTCAGCACGACTTTGCCCTTTAGGTTGTGGCCCGCCGAGAGCTGCATGTCGCCAAGATCCACTTCCTGACCATCGTCCTGAGTCTCACATTCCACCACGTCCCCTCCGATGCCGCGGGCAGCCAGCGATTCCATCTTCGGATAGACCAGCCAGACGCGCCCCGCGGGCACATTGGTGATGGCGAAGGTTCCGTCCTCCTTGGTGCCGATGCGCACTTCTGAAAAAGTGGACCCGCTGCGGCGCTCATGAGTGAAGAGTCCAAGCTCGGCGTTGGGCACCGGCTTCCCGTTCAGCACCAGGCGGCCGCGTATCGTCGCGCCTTCGGCCACAACAAGCGTTTTCCGGCTGGCCCCGGTCGGTTCTGTGAATAGCTTGGGAGCCATACCGCGCGCCGTGACCTGCAAGATCATTTGGACCGCCGGCTTGCTGTAGGCTATTTCGAACTCGCCTTTCTCATTGGTGACGGCCATCTCGTCAATCCAATCCGCCGCGCCGCCAAAATGTGTGCTTATGCCTCTCGGCCCCTGAATACTGATGCCCTGCTGCTCGATCACGGCATCGCGCAAGGGAACGCCATGGGCATCCACCACCTGGCCGCGCACCACCTGGCTGACATCTTCGATTGCGGGTCGTGTCTTCAGCGTGACGGTCCCCGCCGGACCCTGCGCGGGATCGATCTTCTTGACATACTCTGCAGCATGCCCCTGGTGCAGGACGAGCAGGGTGAACACCAGATCGGGGTTCAAACCGGAGATGGTGAAGTCGCCCGCGGCGTCCGTCGTGGCGCGCTTACCGCAATCCGCCCAGCAGGTGGGACAGTATTCGCTGTAGCCCTTCTTGACGCCGGCAGAATAAACCAGCACAGCAGCGTGCTCGATCGGGTTGCCGCCGGAATCGACGACCTTCCCGGTGGCGGCGGCGCGCTCGTCGGCGAGCACTGTTCCCATCGCTGCAGTCCAGACAGCGGCGGCGAATAACATGGATATCGAGATTCGCATCTGCCCATGCTCCTTGATCAATTGACGCAAAAATGCCTCCCGCGCGCAAGGCCCGCTGCGGCCTTTCCTGGAGGGTCGCCTTGTTGAGCCCTTGAGGCCCGCTCCGATGGCCGTGCGAGAGTGATTCCACTTGCTCTGCACGCGGATGCGGAGGGAGTAAGGGAGATTCTCGTGCGAGTGATGATTGGTTTGGTGGCGGCGGTCTACGCTTCGCTAGGATTTGCGGCTGAGGTTCCGTCCGTACAGGTCCAGATTGCGGGCGCGGTCCTGGCAGCACCAGCGGAACTGCGGGATGGCGCGACCGTGCTGGGGTTCGACGCGCAGGGCGTCAGAGTGAAGCTCCGCGAGGGCCAAAACGAGATGATCTGTCTCGCATCGGACCCCGCCAAGACAACCTTCGAAGCGGACTGCTACCACAAAGATCTGGAACCCTCATGGCGCGGGGCCGTGAATTGCTTGCGCAGAAGGTGACGGGGGCCAAGCGCAACGAGATTCGTAACAAAGAAGTGGAGGATGGCAAGCTTCCCATGTCGCGGGAACCGCGGACGCTCTACGTGCTCACAGGATCCAGTTTCGACGCCGCCACCAGTGGTCAACCCTTAATCGCCATCGGATCCAGTACAACTGCGATTGGAAGGGAAGGCATCGAGAAGAGCAAGGGCGCGATGTGGTCTCTATTGCACCTCGATCACTGCCGAGCGCCGCGACGAACCGGCCGTGACCGTCACCTCATAGACGCCGGGATCGAAGCCGCCGAACGGAATCGCGCTCAAAACCCGCACCGAGCCGTCGGCATCCGCGGCGGGTAGGGCCGGACGCACCGAGCTCACCAGCTTGCCATCATGAGTGACCGCAATCCGCAAGTCCGGACGCGCATCCGTCCGGTAGAGGACGAAATAAACTCCCTGCGCCGCTTTATTCCCACGGGACACGGCGGCCTTCAGCTCCGGCGTAATTTTGCCGCCCGCGAACTCCAGCGGATCCAGGGCGTCGCGATCCTCCACGGGTTGGACGCTCCGCACCAACACCAGATCGCTCAAGGCCCCTGCTGCTGGCACCACCAGCGCAACCTTGCGCGTGCTGGCCGCCTCGCCGTCAGGTTCGTTCGCCACAGCCTCAAGATGGTATCGGCCCGGCGCCAGAAACAGCGCCAGCGTTACGGTCATTTCGCCGCGCTCGAATTCCGCTTGCTTGTCCGCAGGGGCCTGAAACAGGAGGTCGCGCGATAGCTTGCCCACCACCTGATCGTGATCGTCCTTCATTAGCGCGAGGAACGCGACGTGGACTCGAAACGTCTTGGTCTTCGCGTCTCGAATGAAATGCAGGCCTCGGCTGGGAACCGAAAATACCGCTCGGCATTCGGTCGATTGAGCCCCTGAACGAAAAGTGAACACTCCGGCGTGGAAATCGAAGGCGTGCGGGGATGGCTGGCTATCGAGCGCTTTGAGCGCATCGAATTCAAAGCGCGCGAGCGGTCCCCCGTTGAGTTGGGGCAGCGCAAAGTAGCCCTTTCGGCCCTGCACCCGGACTCCGGGTCTGCGCACGCGAATTTCGATTGCGCGGAAATGGCCATCGTAGTTCGCGGACATCGGCGCATAAGCGACCTCATAGTGAGACCGCACCTCCTCCTCCATCACGCGGTGTAAGGGCACGCGCGCATCGTTGGTGTCGGAGATCGCGAATCCTCCGGTCTCCTTCGCCAGATTACGCAGGTTTTCCTTGAAATTGGCGTCTTTGGCGCCAGGGTCCGCTTCCACACTCCTGATCGCTCTGCTTGTCAGTTGCGATATTCTGACGCTCGATGCAGTGTCGAGGCCGGTGGGGTCCACGGTGTAGAAAGCGACATTGGCGCGATTGGCGGCGCCGATCACCTCGCGAAACCGCTCCGGCTGCTCCGGAGGCAGAATCAGACCCGGGGAGAAATAGACGATCGTCTTGCGCCCGGGAAGCTGCGCCTGTGCTTCAATCAACTGTTGCAGCGCGTCGATTGACAGATTGCCCACCTGGTTGGCGAGCATCTGAATAGTCATGCGCGCGATCTGTCGTTCTGCCGACGCGAAGCGGCCGGCATCTTGTGGCCCTCGCTCCTCGGAGGAGCCCGACCGCAGAGGCTGGAAGCGGGTCTGCTCGCCCAGGCTGTTGAGCTTGCTCACCTCGGCTTCCGAGTCTTTGGCAAACTGCTGGTAAGCCCCGCCCATCGCGCGATCTACCGCGCGGTCCAAGAGGTCGGTATCGTTGGTGTATTGTTGCAGCAGCGACAGGCGATGATTCAGAACAAATACAGCGATATAAGTATTCGGGTCGACGTTATTCAGGAAGTCCTTCGCGGCCTGCGCTGCCTCCCTTCGGCTTTCCGCGCCCAGCCCTTCGAAAACCAACGACACCAGATTCATCTCGTCAAGCTGCTGCGTCGAGACGCCGGTGCGCGCCAGCAAAGGCTCGTTCTGCCGTGTAGCATGGTGGCCTGCCCCGCGATATTCGAAGCTCCGCAGAGTCTGCGGAACTCCATCCTCCAGCACTTCGACATCCTCCTGACGAAGGCCGGTAATTAGTTTTTGATGCTTATCGCGCGCAATGAAATCGAGCAGCACTTCCTGGGTGGAGGTGCGCAAAATAGTCGGGGGTGTGCCCGGCGGCTGGTTCTGCGGAGATACTTCCGTGGCGATCGCGAGTGTGGCAAAAACCGCAATAGCGCGGGTGAACATGGCGCAAGGCCTATGTCCATCTTACTTCGATTCCACTTGTCGACTTCCCCCTCCAGCGGCACCCATCAGCAAGACGCGGGCCTTCTCATCATCGCCCGCGATAGAAGTTCTGGAATTGTGCGGTGACCAACTGCCGGCGGAATTGCCGCCGGGGCGGACGGGCGCGGATAGGGAAAGGCCCCTCGACCTGGAGTGCGTCCTTCAGCGGCTCAGGCTGGGCCACGCCCGGCGGAGCAGGAAATACTCGTTGACCGGCCGATCATCCTCAATCGCCGGAGTTGTCCTCGACAGAGCCACGAAATCGGACATCGGCTTCTCTTGCGAGAAAACTTTGGCGAACAGGTCTTCGGGAGTCGAATCGGGCTCCCATTCCAACAGGTCTTGCCGAGCAGCAGCCGGAAGTGTCCGCAGCAGGTTTCTTCCGTCGGTGTCTGGCAGGGGATCGATGCTTGCCAGAAAATGCGTGCCCCACTCCTCTACCGAACCGAATGCGCGCACATGCGGAAAGGCCGCGAGCAACGCGCGGGCTATGCTCGCCTGGGTCTGATCGTCTGCTCCGGGAAGCCAGATCTGCACGATACCGCCGGGACGCAGGTGCTGCCGCAAGATAGTGCAGAACTCGCGCGAGTAGAGTAAACTCGACGCGGGCGCGGGGACCGGCGGGGGTGGATCGAGGGTTATCACGTCGAACTGCTCTGTGGAACGCGCCAGAAACCGCCGTCCGTCGTCGATCATGAGCCTCGCGCGGGGAGAGCGTAGAAGGAACGGACCGTCGGAATGGAAATAGCCGAACAGTTTCGGCACGCTGGGGACCAGTTCCACGACGGTGGCGCGAATGCCCCATGAGAGCATTGATCGAAAGGTGGTCCCCATGCCGAAGCAGATGACCAGCCCGTTCGACGAAGGCCGCCGTAAGAGGGCCAGGGGCAAATGGGCCATCATCTTCGTGATGGTTGTCAGCTTGGTCATGCCGGTGCCGTTGGTGAGCAAGCGCTTGTCCATGTCAGTGCCTGTAGCAATCACGGTAGCGGTGTAGTCCCTCAGTTCCACCCGATCTTTGAACTCAGCCTCATAGCCCCTGGACAGCGTGATGATGGACACGCTGAGCAAGACCGCCGCGGCATAGAGCGCCGGCGGGGAAAGCCGCAGAATCGGGCGGGAGCCTCGGGGCGCCCGGATCGTGGCTGCCAGGCCTGCCGCAAACAAAGGTGCCGCAATCAGGCACAGCGCGCCGCGTTCGCCCGTCCAGAGAAGTACGCCGAATCCGGCAATGAGCGGACCGAGAATGGACCCCAGCACGTTGACGGCGTACGCCTTTCCCGCCGCATCCGGCTTTCCCTGCGAGACCCGATCGACCAGCATCGGAGTTGCGAAGCCGACCAGCGTGCTGAATGGTATCACGCCGAGCCCGGCCCGCAACATCCCCCAGAGAAAATCGACGCCGAAATCCGGGTCCGTGTTACCGGGAATTGGAAGACGCGGATCGGCAAAAACGAGCGGAAGCAACGCTGCGATGCCCATCAGGATCCATACCATGCTGCCCCCGCCAGGCGCCCGCTTTCGAACCCCCCGCCTGTACATCAGCGACCCGAGGTAGTTTCCGGTCAGATACAGAGCCAGAATGGCCGCAAACGCATAGACTACACTGCCAAGGAAAATCGTAAACTCCCGGACCCAGACCACCTCCATCGCCATGCTGCACAGGCCGGTCGCGAACAGGAGCCACAACTCCCCCGCCGCAGGTATGAGCCGGAGAGAATCCTCCACCGCTGCTGCTTCCGCGGGTACTGTCCGTTCAGGCTCCTGTACTCGCAGCGTCGAACTGAGGAGCAGGACCATGGCCGCCAGTATGAAATTCAGTCCCGCGGCGATGTGCAGCGTGCCGCGAAGGCCGAAGAGTTCTATGAGAGCGCCCGCCGAGAGCAGAGTCCCCGCAAGCGCTCCTATCAGATTTGCCAGATAGAGATAGCTGAAGGAATGCTCCGCCTCCGCACGCACGATTTTGCGAATGGCCGCCATGGCAAAGGGGAACGTCGCGCCCATGGCGGCGCACGGCGGAAGAAGGGCCAGCGTGACCCACGCTCCCGAGATCAGGTAGTAAATGGCCGAGTCCCACGCGGCGTTGCGGAGTAAGCCATAACCGGTATCGATCAGGCGCGGCACGACCAATCCGGAGATCCCTATGGTCAGTTCGAGCATCCCGTACAGGCGTAAAGGCACACCGGCGCCGGTACGCCCGGCGCGGCGAATGAGTTTTCCTCCCACCCAGGATCCCAGGCCAAGTCCGGCCATAAAAACGGAAAGAACAATGGAAACCATCGGCGTCGTCACGCCGAACTTCGCCATGCTGAGCCGCAGCCACACTACTTCGTAAATGAGGCTGCAGCATCCCGAGATGAAGAAGAAGACAAAAAACCAATATCGCTTCAAGGCTATAGCCGTTAGCGCCTGCGGATACTGACCGATATTGTCGCTCGTTACAAGCGAAAAGGGAATTCGCTGGTCTTGCGAATCTTGCGAAGGCGCGGCAGAGCCTGGGCGCAGTTGCGAGGGCCGGCGTTGCCAGGTAGTTAATGTGAGACGGGCGTAGGCGACGCGGCCAGACACACGTAGGGCAGGCCCGCCCGTTTGATGACAAATGATGACGTTTCGAGGCGCATTCAAAGAGCAGCAATCGGTCATCTCCCAGGGCGTCATTGCGGCCGAGATCCGCAAGCGCGCGGCGCGGCAGGTGCTGCATGAAAATGAGCTGGGAGAGAATCACGAATTCGAAGTACATACCCGCACAGCGTCCCCCGAGGGGGCAGCGGCGCCGCCTTCCGGCTAAAAGTCCCTGTACCCGAAAACGATGGTGCGCCCTGGTTATCCCACCGGCGGCGCCACTGGCCCCTTGGTTAAGGACTACAGGGGCAAGAATGCGGAACGGGAGATCTGGAAATTCGATGCCGCCCTGGTGGCATGGTTCAACGGAACCTTGATACAGGCGGCGATCTGGTCCGTCCTTTTCTGAGAGCGGCTTGCTATCCCGTTTCAACGCCACGTACACCGCCTTGTCCACGAACGTCGAGTCCAGTTCAGCCCAAGCGAATACTGCCCGCTATCCATCCTTGGCTTCCACCAGCAAGTAGTACGACGCTCCGGTACTGTGAAATTTCTCGCCCAACGGCAGTTCAGCCTTGGCAAGTACATCGGGTCAGCAGGACGGCTTCGAACGTCACCGGAGTTCCGTGGTCCGTGGTTTTTATGGTAGGTTTTCTCGCGGTGGCGACTGGTCGCGAGTGATCGACTGCCAAGCCCTCAGCCGCCCTCCGGCGATCCAACTGAGGACTTCGTACGCGCAGGCATTTCCGGCGGCGAATCGCGCAATCGATCCAGGCTCGCCGGGCGGAGGCGACCAACTTCGGCCCGCGTCGCTACTCAACCGACGCGGGTCGGATCGGTCCGGTCGCCGCGGGCATGCTTCGCTTGGGTGGGCGGGACACGCAGCAACGCTGCGATTCGATGTCAAACGTTCTTTCAGTTGATATATAATGCCCGCTTGCGGAGGCCCTGTGGCCAGTTGGCAGAGCCTGGGCGGTCCCAGCATCACGGAGCATTATCGCGCCATCGATCTGTTTACAGATCGAGCGGCCTTAGTCCGCCGTTACGCGGGATACTTGAATGAGGAGCCGCCGCCGGGCAGGATCGTCTTCGTTCATGGCGAAGGGGGGATCGGCAAATCGCTGCTTTTGCGCTTCCTGCGCGACAAGTGCTCCAAACGCCTGCTGGCGGACAACTGGGAGTATCTGAAACATCAGCCCGACGAAGAGTTCCAATCGCAGCTCGCCTTGGCTCAGGGGGCCACGGATGTCCACCCGGTTCATCATCAGTTCGGCACGCAGCCTACCGAATACGAACGTCCGCAGAGCGCTTTCGACGGCTTGCTGATGTTGCGCCGGGCTCTATCCGGCCGGGGACTCGCGTTTCCCCTATTCGATTTTGCCTGTGTCTGGTATTTGCGCCAAATTGGCCAGCTCACCACCGACTCCGCGAAAAAGCTCTTCCCCCCGGAGGAAATCGGCTTCATCGTTGCCCTGATCGGCCTTGCGCCGGCGGCCGTCCCTTGGGCAAAAATGGTCCCTTCCGTGCTAACGGTAGTGACCAAGCATCTCGGGAAGCAGTTTGAGTTCTACCGCGTAAGCCGCCAACTCCAACCGGAAACCCTGGCGCGAATTCAGAGCTTCGAACCGAGGACGGAACTGCTGGAACATCTACCGGAGCTTTTCGCAAAGGACTTGAATGCATCAATGGCCATGCCGTCGTCGCCCGCCCGCATTGTTTTTCTCTTCGACCAGCACGAGGCATTCTTCGGCGGGCGGCACGACGTGAGCCCGGCGGAGGAGCGGCGCGACGAATGGCTGCGGCGCTTTCTGCTCAACCTTGAACTCAACGGCGGCGTGGTCGCGATGGTGGCGGGCCGCGAATACCCCGGATGGAGCGCCATGAGCAGCGCCGCGATTCCGGATTCTCTTATCGAGCCCTGGCCGTTAGGCTACCTTCCGGTGCCGGATGCCGACCTTTACCTGCGGCGCGCCGGCATTTCCTCAAGCCGGACGCGAGCGAGCCTGATCGGGTACACAGCGGTGAACGCCCATGGATCGCACCCTTTTTATCTTGGACTCGCCGTCGATGTGGTGGAGACCGCTGCCCGCCGCGGCGACACGTTCGATCCGGAAGACTTCCCCGCATCCAGCGGGGCGCGGGAGAAAGGAGCAGCGCTGATCGAGCGACTGCTGCAAGACGCCACCCCGGAATTGAATCACGCCGTGCGAGCCCTGGCAGCCTGCCGCAGCTTCGACGAATCGACGTACTTCCGGCTGGCGGACGCCCTGAAGTTCGCCGCGTCGCAGACGGCATTTACCGCGCTTTGCCACTACTCTTTCGTCTGGCCGACTTCGGGGCGCGCGGGCCGGAGCTATCGCATCCATGATTTGCTGCGAAAGCTGCTGGCGGAGAGGGGAGATGAGGCGGTCACCCGGGCCCACGGTTTTCTGGAAGGGGATTACCGCGAGCGCGCGAGTGCCTCCGACCGTCTGGACATCGCGGAAGCGATTTATCATGCCAACCGGCTTGGCGTGGATGGAGGCGTCAACGAATGGCGCCACCGTTTCGAGGCGGCGCTGAAGGTGAGCGATTACGATTTATGCGAGGCGCTGCTGGAGGTGCGGCCGGAGCTGAGGATCGAGAGCAAGTACCTGGAGGGCCTGCTCCTGCTGCTGGATGCCGAGTATGCGACGCTGCGCTCGCGCCACGAGGAAGCGGAACGCCAATACCGGATGTCTTTGACGAGGTTTGACGGAGTACTGCGGCAAGAGCCCGATGATGCCGACTCGTACAACGGCAAAGGGTCCACGCTGGTGGGATTGGGCCACCTGTACGCGTCATTGTCCAGGATTCAGGATGCAGCAGCCAGTTATCATGCCGCCATCGAGTGCTATGACGAGGCGCTCCAGAGGGCGAGCGGCGACGCTCGGATTCACAATAACCGGGGGGACGCCCTGCTGGGGCTGGGCGACCTGTTTAAGTATTCCCGGCAGCAAGAGGCCCTGGCCCGCTACCGGAGTGCAATCCAGTCGTTCGACGAGGCGTTGCGCCGCGCACCGGAATATATTCCCGCCCACAGCAACAAGGGGAGTGCGTCGATGGGTGAGGCCGAGGTGCTGGCGTCCAGGTCCCTGCATGAACAGGCGCTAGCCAGCTACCAGACTGCCATCAGGTGCTATGACGCGGCGCTCAAGATTGATCCGGACGACGCTCAGGTCTACAACAGTAAGGGTAATGCGCTAACCTGCGTGGGCGAATTGCACGGATCTCTAGTCCAGTACGAGGAGGCGCTCGCCAGCTACCACGCGGCCGTCGCTTCCTATGACGAGGCGCTCCGCTGTGCTCCGAACTACGTGCTGGCGCACGAAAACCGGGGGAGCGCGTTCGGCGCCATCGGCCGATTGGAATCGGTTCTGTCCAACTACGGCGCGGCCGGAGCAAGCCCAGCCGAACGGCGAAACAGGTCTCTATCGGCCTACCGAACGGCAATCCAAGCTTTCGATGAGGCGCTCCGCCGCGCGCCGGACAGCGCTCAAATATGCAACAACAAGGGGGTCGTCTTAGCCGGCTTGGGCGGGCTGGCGACTTTGTTGTCCCGGCACGAAGAGGCACTGGCCAGCTATCGGATGGCTGTGGACTTGTTCGATGAGGCGCTGAGCCGCGCGCCGGATTATCTCAACGCGCACAACAACAAGGCGTCTGCGTTGAAATTCATGGCGGAGTTGCTGGCATCCATCGCCCGGCGCGATGAGGCGCTGGCCGGCTTCCAGGCTGCGATCGAATCCTATGACCGGGCGATCGAGGTGGGCCAGGACACAGCGGTGGCCTACAAGGCAAGGGGCGAGGCGCTGAGGGACTTGGGCGACCTGCAACGGTCGCTCGCCAAGCCCGGGGAGGCGCTGGCGAGCTACCAGCGCGCGATTCAGTCCTTCGATGAAGCGCTCCTTCGCGGCCCGGACGAGGCTGAAGCCAACAACAACAAGGGAAATGCACTGCAATCGTTGGCGAATCTGCTGGAATCGGGTTCCCCGCAGATTGCGCTGGCCACTTATCAAGCCGCAATTGACTCATACGACCGGGCACTTGGGTCCGCGCCGAATTACGTGCTGGCGCATAGCAACCAGGGGAATGCGTTCAGGGGGTTGGGCGATCTGCAGGCGTCGCTCCAACGGCGTGAGGGCGCAATGTCCAGCTATCGAGCGGCGATTGAAGCCTTCGAAGCGGCCCTCCACTCTTCGCCAAATCACGTGCTCGCGCACAATGGCAAGGGGTTTGCCTTGGCTAGCCTGGGCAGCCTGCAGGCGTCTTTGTCGCAGCTTCCGGAGGCGGTTGCGAGTTGCCAGGCGGCGATCCGGTCCTACAGCGAGGCGCTGCGTCACAGCCCGGACGATGTCTTCGCCCTGGTTCACAGACCGAATACCCTCACGGCGCTGGGCGAACTGCAAGCCTCATTGTTGTTATTCACAGACGCCCTGGAAAGCTATGGAGCTGCGATGGAAGCCTATGACCATGCCGTCCGCCGCAACCCGGGCTATATAGGGGCGCACAACAACAAGGGAGGTGCGCTGGAAGCTGCCGGAAACGTGCTGGCGCACCTGTCCCGGAACGAGGAAGCGCTTGCCGCTTACCAGAGTGCGATCCAGTGCTTTGAGGAGGCGCTGCGGCGGAGCCCGGATAGCGTCTTCGGACACTACGGGAAGGCAAAGGCGCTATCGAGATTAGCCGGCCTGCAAGCGTCGCTATCCCGCCGGCCGGAGGCGCTGGCCAGCTATCGGGCTGCAGTGGAATCCTATGACGAGACGCTTCGCCGCAGCCCCGACGATGCCGAAGTGATTCACAAAAAGGGAATCGCACTTTTGGGTCTGGGACGCCTGCACGCGTCGCTGTCCCAACCGCCAGAGGCGCTGGCCGGCTACCGCGCCGCGATCGAATCTTTTGACGCAGCGCTGCGCCGCTCCCCTGACTACATTTCGGCTTACAACAACCGGGGAAGTGCGCTGGAAAGTGCGGGCGCCATGCTCGCCTTTCTATCCCGAAACGAGGAAGCGTTGGCCAGCTACAAAGCCGCGATCCACTCGTTCGACGAGGTGCTGAGGAG
Source organism: Candidatus Sulfopaludibacter sp. (assembly GCA_031292755.1). Taxonomy (GTDB): domain Bacteria; phylum Acidobacteriota; class Terriglobia; order Bryobacterales; family Bryobacteraceae; genus Sulfopaludibacter. Next base: position 3,579 of record JARLGM010000090.1, on the reverse strand, counting down.
GACACCGGACAACACTCTGGCTCAGAAAAACAAAGGGACAGTTTTGAAATTTTGAAGAGTATGGATAATCTGCAAGACATCCGCCGGGTGACGGGATCATGAAGCCGTCCCGCGTTATTCTACTCTGCCCAGCGCGGTAGCCGGATCCACCGCGGCGGCCTCGCCAGGCCGGCAGCCGTAGCGAGAGTATCGTGACCACCGCCAGCAGGCCCGCGCCAAAGGGCGCCCTGGATTGCGTGGAATTCAAGCGGCAGGTCGTCGAACGGATGAAGACCTGCCAAAACATTCATGAACTGGCACGCGAGTTGGGCATCCAGCGGAAGCTCCGGCAGCCCCACTACGATGTCGGTTTAAACGTCATCGATGCCATGGGTGCCGGCGACATGAAGAAACTCGCCAGCGAAGATTTACGCTTGCCCGTCCCGCGTTTTTTCCTTAACTTTTGCGAATGCATCGAACGTGTTCCGGGTCAACTGGTGCTCGGTACCGGGCTCCCGCGATGCCCGGCCGGCGCTGGGATCTTGTGGGCGTCAACCGTCAATCCCGTGACCGTGACGATAGGAAGAATCAGTGCGCCCGTGCAGTTTGACAGAGTCTTTGGAATCCGATTTAGGACCTCATGTGCTGTCAAGTTCCATTAGTACGGAGGTACCGCTGGGACTGGTTCTGATTGAGAGTTTTACGTCCGAAAGTATACGAAGTATTCGTGATAACGCAAGAGGTTTTCAATCGGCCAGACGATCTTCAATTCGTGTGGACAACTCTAACTACGAGGTCCAGCGAGACTAAGCGATGCTGGCTACAGTGAAACGTCCCCAGAATGATCCAGGTGGTATGGGATCTGCGGGTCGCGCAGAACTTCGACAAACTTTCAAAGAGTTGCTGTGGCCAGCCTATGGCCATTGAACGGATAGGTGTTCATCATCCATCCGTGCGGCTGGAAGCGCGCTGTTCCCGTTGCGCTAGCATCAGCCGAGCAGAGTTTGATCTACGCAGAATTGCCAGTTGGTTAACTGATCACCCCACACTGCCGGTTCGATTTCCAGGACCCGTTGGCTCCGCGTTCGCGAATGTCCTGTCGGCACCCGCACCGTTTTCATTCTCGCTACAGCCAGCGCTCTGTGCACGAATGGTCTCGTGCAGCGCCGAGCTCGACTGTATCGAACCCTCCTTCTTGGCTTCTTCGCTATTTCTCGACATTGTTCGCCAGAACAGGTTTTCGCAGTATCGTGGGCCAAGGATTATACCGCCTGTACGAAAATCCATGAGGTCGACGGATTCAACCACGAGATCTACAGGTTGGGCGGCCGCCTGCTGCAGGTTAAAAACCAGCTCGCCCCATCGCCACCAAGACTGTTCGCCATCTCGGCCGGGCAGACTTCCAGGGATACCGGAAATGTCATTACGGGACCAGAAAGCCATGTGGGGAGCGTCGGCGCGGGCGTTCGTAACGACGGCGTCTATCCAGACCGGAGAGAACCGCAATGGCAGCTAACGCCGTCCCCATTCGCAGCCTTTCCAGGCCCCTGGCGCGGCGTGCGCTCGTGATCGCCGTGGTACTGTGGTGCACGACCGTTCTGGCGGCGGCAGAACTCTCCCCGACACTCTCGCCAAAGCCCACCGAAGTCGCCCTATCTGCACCGATTGCTAAGGCTCCCACACCGAAGTGCACCGAATCCAAGGCGCTAAGTTCGCCGCCACCGCTGCCGGTAAAGTTGACTCCCGACACCACCTCCGACAAAGCCGCGCTGGCATATTGGCTGGGCCGGAAACTGATCCAGGATGGCAAGTTCACCGAGGCGGTCAAGCAGTTCACCGAGGCGGTGCTGCTGACCCCCACGTTGGCCCTGGCCTTTAACGGGCGCGCTTATGCAAACATTCGGCGGAAGCTCTTCAGCGAGGCCCTGACCGACCTCGACCAAGCCCTGAAACTCAATCCATATTACGCCAACGCTTATCAGAACCGCTCTGTCGCGAAGAGACATCTGGGAGACAGGGGCGGCGCCGACGCTGATCTGGCCAAAGCTAAGGAACTACTTTTGGCGCTTGGGCAATCGTCGGATTCCAGGACCAACACCGCCATCACCAGCATCTGGCCAGTGGAAGGCCGTGTGACTAGCGGGTTCGGTAGGCGCATAGATCCGTTCTCCGGGGAAGGCGCATTCCATTACGGGATAGATATCGACGCTCAGACCGGTGATCCTGTGCGCTCCACCGCCGACGGAATTGTGATTCACGAGGGAATGGATACGGGCGGTTACGGCCGCCTCGTGGTGTTGGACCACGGCGACGGCACGCAGACGTGGTACGCACACCTCTCCCTGATCAAAGTAACGGTAGGCCAGGATGTGCGTCGGGGCGAAGTCATCGGGGCAGCGGGCAGCAGCGGGCATGCTACCGCGCCGCACTTGCACTACGAAGTCCGTGTCGGTGGGGTGCCGCGCGATCCCTACCTCTACTTATCCAGGCATCTGGCAGGCCACGGAAAATCCACATTAGCGCGAAGCGAACGCTTAACGGCTAGGGCAGCGGTTAAGTGATTTGTCAAGCGGCGAACTATGCGGAAAACGGGCTAGGTTTGGGCACGGTGCGGAGAGCGTGCAGCCGCATTGTTGCCTCGATCGAAGCGAACGCCTCCGCCTCACGCACTGGAGGCACGGCTCCAAGCCGATTTCTGGACCGCTGATTGGAATCTGATAGGCCGCAGGGAACCCTTCAGAATTCTCGCTTGCCTGGCCGATATGTATAGAGTGGTTTTCCGATCGTTCATGCTCTTGATTTGCGCTACGGCGCTCTGGTGTAGAGGCGCACCGGTGGAACCTATCCGGGGCTACACAGTAGACGTATGGAAAAGCGATCATGGTCTCCCACAGAACACCGCTTCCTCGCTCGCGCAATCTCCAGACGGCTTTCCGTGGATCGGCACCCAAGCGGGGTTGGCTCGATTCAACGGATCGGCGTTCGAAGTCCTGACGCGGCAGAACAGCCCGGGACTGATCGACTCCGAAGTCCGACACCTCTTGACAACCCACGACGGATCTATATGGATGTCGACGGGTGGTGGTCTGTGCCGCATGTCAAGCGGCAAGGTCGTTGGCCAGGATTCTGCGACAGGCCTGCTGCTCAGCGATGCGGTACTGTCTGAGGATCACCAGGGGCAAATCTACGCCGGAAACCGCTCCGGCTTGTTTCTGTGGCAAAAGGGCTGGAACTTCAGCCCCGTGGCAGCACTGCCAGATAAACACGTCAGGGCCATGGCCGAGGACAACACCGGACGGATCTGGGTGGCAACCGACAAAGGGGTATGCGAACTCCGCGGATTGCAGTGCTTCGCCGATAGCGCTCCCCGGTCCACTCAGGGCCTTGAAACGACCGCGCTCTATGCCGATCGTCAAGGTGGGCTCTGGTTGGGCGGTGCCGGACACGTGTGGTATTGGAATGACAACACGATCCATCGCTTTACTGCCTCGGATGGAGTGCCTAACGCCACCGTCACGGCGATTATCGGAGATGACCACGGGGTCTGTCAGCGCCGGAATAAAACAGCAGCATTTCGGCCGGTTTTGTAGTTCAAAGAGA
>JARLGM010000008.1 GCA_031292755.1 Candidatus Sulfopaludibacter sp. | reverse complement strand
CTCGTGCCCGGAGCCTTCCATTGCTCTTTATCGTGGCACGAGATCGTCCAAATGTTCAGCACTTTCCGCTAATCAATTACAGCATGGCTAATCGGGACGCCCGATAGGATTGCGTCATAATTGTTTTCGGGAAAGTTGTTTTCACCGATTAAGGTAATTGCACTGCCTGGGCGGAAACAGCCGCCGCCTTGCCGAACACCGTGAAATCCAGAACGGCCACCGGCACGGCCTTGGGCGGCGCTGTGAGGGTCAGCCTCACATAGCGGCACCGCACCGGCGGAAACTCCGCAAACTCCACATTCTGCGCCTTGGCGATACGGGTCCGGTCGGCCACCGTCGTGTACGTCTTGTTGTCCAGCGACACTTCAATCTTGTATGGGTAGGCGGCTGCTGCGATTCCACGGCCGCCGCCGGAATACCAACCTTTGTGCCCGTCCACGCTGAGTTCCGGCCGCTCCGGCGGCGCGGCATCGAAGAGGATTCGCACGGAATCGACCAGGAACTCCTGGTTTGGATCGGTGGGATTCCGGCATCCTAAGTCCAGCATCAGCCACGGCTGCGCATCATTCTCCGCCGGTTGCCACCAGGTCCTTACGTTGTTGTCGAAGGCATACATGGCGTCGCGGCCCGGGCGGGCACTGCTGGCCGCCCAACTGTACCGGTTGATCGACAGCGCGATCGAACCGCTGTCGTTGCCGAGCCACGGCTTGGACACTCCCCCCGGCCCCCACTGCGGCGTCTCCGAGGGCCCGTGGACAAACATGTTGCCCTTCTCATCGAAGCCCACCGGGTCCATGCCAACGCGGCGGTCGAAGACGTTCCAGTTGCGATACAAGATCGTGTAGACCGCCCAGAGGTTGCCATCCGGCCCATCTACCACGCTATGATGCCCGGTGCCGTTGATCATTCCGTTCTTGTGAACCAGGATGGGGTTGCGAGGTGCGTAGGTGAAGGGGCCCAGCGGATGTTTGCTGGTGTAAACGCCCACGGCATAAGTCTTCCACTCAGTGCCCGGCGCGGAATACTGCAGATAGTAAGTGCCTTTGTGTTTAGTCATCCACGGAGCTTCGAGCCAGCTTACTTCGGTGCCTTCGTTGTTATCCCCGTAGCGCTCCCAGACGTGCGCCGGGTTAAAGGTCCAGAGTTTCCTGGCCGGCCCGGCGAACCGCGTCAGGTCCTTACCATCGAGTTCCACGCCGTAGATGCCGTCGGTGTGGCCGCCCGAGTAGTACATGTAAATGCCGCCGTCGGTATCGGCGAACCCCATGGAATCGAACAACAGAATCTTCTCGCCTTTGACGTCGTGGAAGTCGCCCAGATACTCGTAGGGGCCTAGCGGCCCGGGTCCGCGAAAGAGCCCCGTGTTATTCCCGGTGAGATAGAACCTTCCCTGGTAAGCGAACGCGTTCGGCGCACCGACGCGCCGGCCCCCCGGCAGGGTCACGGGGTGGTGTTCCCAATGCACCAGATCGTCTGAAGTCCAGACGATTCCTCCGGACAGAAAGAGGTAGTACTTTCCTTCGAAGCGAATCGCCGTCGGGTCCGCGATGCTGCGTGTGTCTTCGATGGAAAGGGGGTTGACGTAGCGCACCTTCGCGGGTTGTCCGGCGATCATCAGCGCGGCGGCCAGGACCGCCGGCGCCAGCAATAACATTTTTCTCATGGGATCTCCTGTTTCGTTGCGGCCGGCTCCCGGTACAGCCCGGCTCCAGTACCCGAATTCGCTCCGATGCGGACCGGTTGCTCCCGCCGCAGGGCGGCCAACCCCGGACTCCGCAGTCGATGCGCCCAGCGCCGGGGCCAAGACTTTTCGGGCGGTCCTGGAAACCCGCGGATGCAGGTCAGACCGTCACTCGCAGGCCGAGGTGCTTCGTGAACGGATCGAAATCCAGGTATCGATACCGTAATTGCGACACGCTGCACCGAGAGCGGGTATGACTTGCTGCACAACGACCTGTAGCACCTCAGTCAGAATCAAATCGCCAATGGCCAGAGGCTGTTGGCCAAGCAACCCGTCGAGTATTTCGGTCTGCGCCGTAACCGTACCCTTAAAGTAATCGATCCACACGCTGGAATCGACAAGAATCAACTGTCGCTCCTCATCGCGTTCAGATCGCCCCGCCAGTCCAGTTTGCCGCGGAGCCGGCGGATCCCGGCTTGTTTCCTCAGACGGAGCAGGTCCGCAGCGCCTCGTCCACGGCTTCGCGCTTAGTCTTCAGGCCCGTTGCGCGGAGCGTGTCCCGCATCGGTTTATCGTCTATCACGATATTCGTCCCCCAACCCCCAGCCAGCCATTGACATCTCTTCCCCGACAATCGTACTCCGCGAATCAATCGCTTACAACCGCCATTTTCGGACTCCATCCCACCACCCTGCTAGCGTAAGCATGGGAAGGAAACCTGAAGATGTCCACCCGTCAACAACGCAGAGCCAACCGCCGCAATGCTCCAAACTCGAATCCGGTAACCGGCCTCAGTTTGTCCCCTGCCAGCCTGCCGCCCGGGAACGGCGCCTTCAAGTCCGGTCTCGACGCCGCATCGCAGACCGTCATCGGCGAGTCCCCCGAAGAGTTCGCCCAACTCCAGGCCCATTACTTCGAAGAATTCGCTCCCGCCATCGTCGAACAGCGTTTCCTGGTCGATCAGGTGATCCGCAACGAATGGCTCCTCCGCCGCTACCACCGCGTCGAAGCTCAACTCTGGACCTACCAGACCCGCCTCTGCGACCAGGACGCCGGAGTCCCACTCGGCGAAGCCTTCTCCAAAGCCGGCGCCACCTTCCGCCACCTCCACCGCCTCATCCAGGCGGTCCAGAAAGCCCGCACGGAAGCCATGCGGGAGCTAAAGCGCCTCCAAACTCCCTGGGTACCCGCGGAAATTAAAGGGCCAACCGAAGAATTGGCTTCGTTTCTCCCTTCCGCCCCGGATGCCCCGGCCGCGGAAGCCGTACCCTCACAGGTAAGTCGGGACGAGTTGCATCTCCGGGACTGCGGCGCGCGCGGGCAGTTGTGCCACGGCGAGCGCGGCCTCGGCGATATCTTCCGGCTGGAGGGCCTTGGCTAGAATCTCCGGCGCAGTCTTGACCGGCCGGCGCTCCAGAATTTCGGTCTCCACCAGGCCGGGACAAATCACGCACGTGCGAATGCCGTTCTCTTTTTCTTCCACGCGAATGGCGTGCGCCATTCCCAGCAGACCGCGCTTGGCGGCCTGATACGCTGCGCCGGAGACGTCCGGCACGATTCCCGAGATCGACGAAACGTAGATCAAATGGCCGGCGCCCTTCTCACGCATCGCCGGTAGCACCGCGCGCGTAATGTAGTACGCGCTGTTCAGATTGACGGACACCATCATGTCCCACAGCTCCGCATTCAGCCGCTTCATGGAGCGATCCGGAATGTTGGTGCCGGCGGAATAAATCACGATGTCGATCTTGCCGTGTTGGGTCAGCACGTGCTGCGCCAGCTTTTCCATGTCGGAAGCTTTCGCGGCGTCCGCGGCCATAATTTCGATTGCGGGGTACTCTTTCCGCAATCCGTCGAGGCGATCCTGACGGCGGGCGGACGCGGTGACGCGCGCGCCTTCGCGGGCAAATAGAGCGGCGGTGGCACGCCCAATGCCGCTCGAGGCGCCCACCACGAGAACAATTTGATTTTTCACGGATACAGGCATAGGGAAGCTTGTAGGATAACGCTATTGCGCTTCCGGCTTGCGGGCGCTGGGTGGCTCTTTCCCGGAATGCACCTCGAACAGGCGGCGATGCGCGGCCACCACTCCTTCCAGAAGACCGGGGTATGGGATGTCCGTCACGTCCACCATGCCGATGTTATAGTTCTCGCCGTCCATTCGTCCGGTGACAGGTTCATCCAGCCACTGAAACCAGTGCGTGCCGGTCATGGCCGGAAACGCGGCGGCATTCTCCACGTAATAGCGGTACGCCACGCCGCGTTCGGCTTCGCTGCGCGCCTGCCGGAGGCCGGGGGCCATGCCGCGGCCGGGAGTGCCGATGTGAAACTCGCCGATCAGCATGGGCAGGCCGGTAGCATCGGAAATGCGCTGCAGGCGGGCCGGATTCGGCGCGTAATCGTAAGCGTTGAGGCTGTACACGTCGAACTTCTTGCTGGCTTGTATCATGGCCGGCGAAGGGTCCCCGGCAAAACGCATCCCCAGGTTCAAATGATTGGGATCGTGCTTGCGCATGGCGCCGGCAATGACATCGACGTATTTTTCGAAGGCGTGCTCGATGAAGCTCTTGCGCCTCTCGGCGGTGTCACTTTCGGCCAGCCAGGCTTTCAATTCGCGCTGCGTGGCGGTTTCGGGCGCCTTGAGAATCATGTCCGCGATCAACTGTTCGCGGCCCGGCCAGGGCGGCTCATTCGCCATGAAATAGCCCAGCAGCCAGGGATCTTCCTTGCGCGGATCGCACTGCCGCGCCACGGCGGCGTCCACCCGCGCGGCCCATCCGGCGGCGTATACATCCGGCAGGCCCAACCAGCCCACGTCCATTCCCAGGCCGCTCAACTGCACCACGTAGGCCTTCTGGCGTCCGAACATGACGGGGTCCGACCAGTTGGCCACTGTATTGATGCCCCATGCGGACATGCGCCGCGCGGCCAGATCCGGCCATTTGTTTTTCCACTCCGCGCCGAAGCGGCGCAGCAGATTCCACGTGTAGAACGACGCCATGGAGCCCTGTTGCAGTTCGGCGGGAGGCAGCGCCATATACACGCCGTCGCGGCCTTCGGTGCGCGTACCCATTTCGGAACGGACGCAATCCACGCCGGTGGAATAGAACAGGTGGCCGTCGGGATCCACGAACCACCACTTGCCATCCACTTTTTCCACGCGGAAAAAGCCCGTGGCCTTGGCCTTGGTGGCGGCAAATCCGCCGTAGCGGCAATAGCCGAAATCGCCCGCGCGCAGGGATTGATCCTCGCGAGCCCATTCGCGCTTCACCTGGTCCAGCGTGCGATGCTCGGCGTGAATCCACTGGCCCAGTTCGTCCACCAGCGGCTTGGGTTCCAGCACCGCATCGCCCGGCGATTCCTTGGCGAGGCGCACCGAGCGCAGCTCGAACGTGGGCTTGCCCAGAGGAACCTGCATCGCGATGCCAATCGCTTCCACCGAGGTCAGCGGCCCGTACGGGCCATTCAGGTTCAGGTAGTAGGATGGCCGCGAGCGGTTGGAAACCGAGGCCATGTCGCTACCCGAGCGCGATTGCTGCGTAAAAATCGAGAGGGGCAATGCCGCGCGGATCCATGTGCCGGGGAACGGATTGATGCCGGCGTTACGGTTGCCGTCGGTTGTGTAAAGGCGCAATTGGAATCGCTGTGGCGAAGAGGCGCGGAATTCCAGCACCAGGTAATCGAAGCCCGACCAGTCGGCACGCAGGCCGGGATTCAGATCCTTGAGCGCCCACTTCTGTTCGGCGCTGGCGCCCTCCAATGTGACGGTTCGGGTTTCCGCGGCCGCGAAGCCCATCGCGCCCTGCATCGCCAGCAGGCACACGGCGAGAGTCTGAGACATGGCGATCTCAATTTTAGCGCCGTTGGCCGGACGGCATTATTCGCGCGCGCCGGCTTTTTCCAGCGCAGCCTCAATGTGCGCGTAGTGATACCGCTTCGCCTGCGAAAGCGGGGTCTCGCCGGCCTTGGTGCGAAGCGTGGGATCGGCGCCGGCTTTCAGCAGCAGATTCACCATGCGGTCGTCGCCGAAATCCACCGTGGAGGCGTACAGCAGCGCCGTGTAGCCGTGCTTATCGGCATCGTTCAAAGGCGCGCCCGCCGCAATCAGCGTCTGTGCTGCTTCCACATGATTTGCCATCGCCGCCATTTGCAGCAGGCTGGTGCCATCGGGATCATGCTCTTTGATGTCGGCGCCGGATGCGATCAAAGCCCGGATCACCTCCGGCTCACCCATTGCGACCGCTTGGGCCAAAGGTGACGCCGGGAATGCACCGAGGAGCAGCATCCTGCGGTTGGCATCCGCGCCCTTGGAGTGGAGCAATTGCAGCGTAGCGGGCTCGCCCGCGAACACCGCCAGCAGAAGCGGCGACGCGTTGAACATCACGCCCGTGCCCGGCGCCGCATTCGCGCCCCGGTCGAGGAGTAACCGAACTCCATCAAAGGAGCCGCGATACATAGACGCGACCATCAGCGCGGTGTATCCGCTCTTCGCCTTGGCGTTCACGTCCACGCCCCGGTCGAGCAGCATTTTCATTTTGGCCGCATCGGGCGCCGCCATCATCAGCAGCGTCGTGCCGCCTTCGGTGTGGCTGGCGGGATCCAGACCGCCATCGAGCAGCGACTGAAACTCCTTCGCCGTGCCGAACAGAGCGGTTTGCATCCAGGGCTGAACGCCTTTCGGTTCCAATTCCGCCAGAACCGGCGTGGGCGCGGGCGTTGCGCTCTTGGGCAGCGCCAGCATCAGGGCCATGGCGGCAAAGGAGGTGCCGGACGAGGAGATGAACTGGTCGTGCCCGAAAGGAAAGCCGGTTTCGAAATACGGCGGGCTTACCTGGGCGGGGGTGATCATGCGGGTGGCAACGCGCCACGATCCATCGGGGTTCTGCGTGGACAGCAGGTACCGCAGACCTTTGCGCCAGCCCGGGTCGGTCGTCGCTACGTTGCCGGCTTCAGCCAGGGCGGCCAATGCTTCGCCGGTGGCATAAGCGTCCGATTCCCTTCGTGGCAGTTGGCCCCAGCCGCCATCGGCGCGCTGCAGTGCCCGTAGTTCGCGCACGGCGGCGGCTCGTTGCGCGGCGCTTGCCCCGGTCCAGGCGAGTCCCTGGAGCCGGTAGGTGTAGTCTTCGGTGGTCACCGGCGTGGCCTTTAGTAGCCATGCTTTGGCGCGTTCGGCGCGGGCTGCCGCTTCCTTGCGCAATTCCTCGGGCATGTAGAGCAGCATGGCGCGGGCTGCCTCCGCGGTGGCCGTGAACTGGCTGTGGCCCTGTGGAGGACGCTGGTCATCGGTGAGCCAGTGTCCGTCGTCACGCTGCTGCCTGGCGATCAGGCGAGCCTGGATCGCGGTGGTCAGGCTGGGCTTCACACCCGCTAGCGCGGCCGTGATCAGGGCGGATGCTTCGGAGCTTGCCGGGTCAATGATCATGGTGGACTGCACCACGCGGTCGATCGAAGTCAGGTCGGGACTATAGGCCAGTGCTTTCAACAGCGACGCACGGGCAGCGGCCTCGTCTACCGGCACACCACGTTCGCGGGCCAGTTCCAGCGCCCGCACCGGAAGTCCGGCATGATGGCAGGAAAAGCAGTCCTGTACCTTGTAAAATCCGGTGGAACCCTTTTGCAGCAGCGCGATAGACTGCGTAGCGGCGGAGCGAATCTGGTTAATGGTTGGCTCTTGAGCGAAAAGAGCGGGCGCAAGCAAAACGGCGGCCAGAAATCTCATCGGTATCCCTCGCGCCGGGAATGCCGGGCTGCCGGATCCCGGAGTTTTCACCAGTATACACAAATACCGGCTCGACTACTGAAAGAAACGGTACCGGAACTGCTCGTGGCGCCGGCGCGCGAGTTCCTTCAGTTGTTCGAACCTGCGATCGCCGTGGAGGGTTTCCAGCAGGGGATCGGATATCAGGTAGGGATAACAGAAGAATCCGCCTTCGACGCTGCGCCGCAGCAACCGCAGCGCGGAGGGTCTGTCTCCGAGCGCCGCGTAAGCCTGGCTCACCTTGTAGATGCCTTCAGCGTCGGTCACGCCGCGTGTGTCGATCTTGCTTTCCGTCCCACGGAGCAGGTTGATACCCGCGGCGTAGTGGCGCCGGATGGCGTCGGCCAGCGCCTCGCCAATTTCCGCCTGGAGCAAAGACGGGTCCCGCGAGAAGGCCCGGTCCCAGTGCGCCGTGGCCGCGGCGTAATCCCGCTTGTAGTATTCGCCCAGGCCGCGATAGAACAGAATGTACACCGAATCGATGTCCGGAAGGCTGGCAAGGAAGGCGTCGTACTGCCCGCGGTAGAAATAGGAGTTGAGCGCGGAGTTATTGATTTTTACTTCCGGGTCGATGCGGCGCGCCAACTCACCTTCCCGCACGGAATCGTCGAGCATCCCGGCAAAGCGATAGGCATATCCCAACTCCCAATGCGCTTCGGCGCTGTTGGGATTGATCGCCAGCACATCGCGAAGCAGCGGAACGGACTGCTCCACACGGCCCGTATCGGTGAGCAGGTTCGCCATCCAGATACGCGGTTCGAGGAGCGCCGGTTCCAGCGCCAGAGCTTTCTCGTATGCCGCCTGGGCCTGCGCGTACTGTTCCCTGCCCCCAAACTGTAAAGAAGCATTCGCCGAATAGGCGCGGCCCAGGTGGGCCCAGGTGAGGGCATAATTCGGCTCCATCCTGGCGGATTCCCGCAGCACGTGAATGGCGCTGAGATAGTCGTTCATGGCGTAGAGGTCCACGCCGCGGAGATACTGTTCGTAGGCGGATTGATCGATTCGCCCGGCGAATTGCACGTGACTGGCTTCGGCCGGGGAAAGAGTCAGTTCCAGGCCGGCGATAATCTGCCGCGCCACCCGGTCTTCCACCGTCAGCAGCTTCTCATATTTAATGTCGATGGTGTCGCGCCAGATCACCCGGTCGGCGCGGACGTCAATCAATTGCGTGGTGATGCGCAGGTCGTCGCCATCCTTGAGATAGGCGCCCGTGAGCAGGGTGTTTACATTCAACTCGGCTGCCGCCTTACGCGGATCGACCGTGCGGTTGCGGTAGCTCTCGACCGCGGAAGACGGCCTCAGCGTGAGCGAACTGACGTAGCCGAGCTTGGTGATGGCGGCGTCGGCCAGCGAAAAGCCCAGGAAATCCGTAGCCGGATCGGGTTTGAGATTTCGGAACGGCAGAATCGCCAGGCTGCGAACCCCAGGGGCGGGCGGTCTCGCCGATCGGCTCCACCACAGATAACCGGCGAGTGTTGCGATGACCAGGGCCAGCGCCAGAAGCAGGGCCCGCCGGCTACGTGGTTTTGGCGGCCGGCCGAATTGAGCGCGGAATTCGCGGTCCCGCTTGAGCGCCCTCAGGCCGGTCAGCATGTCGACTGCGCGACATCGGGTTTCCGCGTCTTTGCGGAGAGCATGCGCGACCGCGGCACACAATTCCGGCGGCGTCTCCGGGGCCATTCGCGAAAGCGGCGGCGGCTCTCCCTTCAGAATCTCGGCGATCACGTCGCTGGTGGTGTCGCCTTCAAATGCCGGCTTCCCCGCCAACATCTCGTAAAGTACCGCGCCCAGGCTGAACACGTCCGTGCCCTGCGCGGCCGGCAGTCCGCGAGCCTGTTCGGGAGACATGTACCGGGCGGTGCCCAGCACCACCCCAGGCAGGGTGGCCGAGAGCGCCGCACCGGGGACGCGCTCTTCACTTCCGGTCTCGCGGCTCAGTTTGGCGATGCCGAAGTCCACGATCTTCACCAGTCCGTCGTTGCGCAGGATGATGTTTTCCGGCTTGATGTCGCGATGCTCGATGCCCGCGGCGTGTGCCGCCGCCAGTCCCGCCGCAACCTGGGTGGCGATATCCAGCGCCGCATCGACGCCCAGCCGGCCTCCCGCCAGTTTCTCCCGGAGCGTGATGCCGTCGATAAACTCGGAAACAATGTAGTGCGACCCTTCAAACTGACCCACTTCGTAGATGGTCAGAATGTTCGGATGGTTGAGGGCCGAGGCGGACCGGGCCTCCTGCTCGAAACGGCCCAGGGCACGGGCGTTATGAACCAACCCGGGCGTCAGCGTCTTCAGCGCCACTTTGCGCGCCAGCCTGGTGTCTTCCGCCAGATACACCCGGCCCATGCCGCCGGAACCCAGCGTGGACAGGATCCGGTAGTGGCCCACGCGCGAGCCTTCAGGCAGGGCGGCCGGCGCCCGCCCGGCGCAAAAATCGAGCGCCGCGGCGTGCAGCGGCGCTTCGATGAAATCCGCGCTGCTTTCGGAAGACTGCAAGAGAGATTCCAGCTCCGCCCGCAGGTCGGGGTCGCCGGCGCAAGCCGTATCCAGGAAGATGGTTTGTTCGTTCTTCTCCAGTTCCAGCGCCCGGTGAAAGAGATCCTCGATGCGCTTCCAACGTTCCGGGCTGGAGGGCGCGGCCATACAGACACCCTAACGGTTAGCCAGTTCGCGGTGCAACCAGGCCTTCGCCAGCTTCAATTCCCGGTGAACGGTGGCGGGTGAAATGTGGAGCGCCGCGGCAGTTTCATCATAGGTGAGGCCGCCGAAAAACAGCAGCTCCACCACCTCGCTTTTCCGCCTGTCCTGAACCGCCAGGCGTTCCAGGGCATCATCCAGTTCCAGGATGCCGGCCGGGGTCGAAGGCCCCACCATCAGTGCTTCGTCCAGGGTGATGGCCTGTGCGCCGGCGCCACGCTTCTGCCGGTTCTGCGCGCGCGCGTGATCCACCAGGATGTGGCGAAGCAGGCGCGCCGCTACGGCGAAGAAATGTACGCGATTGTTGAAGTCCGGCTCGCTGTGGACCAGGCGCATGTAAGCTTCGTTCACCAGGTCGGTAGCGCGCAGGGTGTGGTCGGGACGCTCCGATGCCAGGCACCGCGCCGCCAGGGTGCGGAGCTGGTCGTAAACCAGGGGCATCAGTTGGTCGAGCGCCTGCTTGCTGCCCGCTCCCCACTCTTTCAAGAGCTGCGTCACCAGTTGCTGTTCCGGAGCCATCGGCTGTCTCACCAGTATCCCGCATTCTGTTCTATCGCAGCGCGGCAAAGGACCGGGCATCGGCGGGCCATTCCGGGGCGGATCTCAGCGCTCCAATCACTTCCGCCGGTTGCTCCGCAACCTGCCACATGGCCGCGTGCTTCGGATCCATGAAACGCTCTTCCACGCAGCGCTCCAGCAGCCGAAGGCACGATTCGTAAAAACCGTTGATGTTGACCAGCACTACCGGCCCCCGGTAGAGCCCCAGGCGCTTCCAGGTGATGGCCTCGAACAGTTCCTCCAGGGTTCCGCAGCCGCCCGGCAGTGCCACCACGGCATCGCTCAATTCCAGCATGGTGCGCTTGCGCTCGTGCATGTCGTCCACCAGGCGCAGTTCGGTGAGGGAGCGGTGTCCCCACTCCAGATCGTCCATAAAGCGCGGCAAAACGCCCGTAACGCTCCCGCCCGCATCCAAGGCGGCGGCCGCCAGACGGCCCATCGAACCCAGCGAACTGCCTCCATACACAATTCCGATTCCCGCCTCCGCCAGCGCGCGCCCCAAGTCCGCGGCGGCCTCCAGGTACACGGGCGGGGTTCGTTCGCTGGAAGCGCAATACACGCAAACTTTTCGAATCTCCATGGCTGATCCTAGCTTACGACGCTTGCCTGGATCCGCCGGGAGGCCTATCCTACGAATTCATGATCTATGCCGATTACAATCTCGCCGCCGCCGCCCGTCAGGAAATGATCGACCACGGCTTCGAGCCCGATTTTCCTGCCGATGCCGAACGGCAGCTCGCGGGCATCCGGCTCTCGCCTCACCCCGAACTGCGCGACCTTACCGCCCTGCCGTGGTCGTCGATCGATAACGACGATTCGCGCGACCTGGATCAGATCGAATGGGCCGAACGCGTGGCCGGCGGCATCCGCGTGCTGGTGGGCGTTGCCGATGTCGATTCGGCCGTTCGCCAGGGCACCCCGATCGACCTTCATGCCGAGCGCGAGACTACCACCGTCTACACCGGCATCCGCACGTTTCCCATGCTGCCCGAGCAGCTTTCCACAGACCTGACCTCGCTGGGCGAGAACCAGGACCGCGCGGCCATTGTGATCGAAATGACCGTGGCAGCCGATGGCAACATTCAGGGCGCCCTCGTGTACCCGGCGCTGGTACGCAATCGCGCGCAACTCACCTACAGTGCCGTGGGGGCATGGCTGGAAGGCAAGGCTGGTCCACCGCCCAAAATCGCCGCTTCCGCCGATCTGGAGGCCCAACTGAAACTCCAGGATGAAGCCGCGCAGGCGCTGCGCGAAGCCCGCCACAAACTCGGCGCGCTCACCTTCGATCGCGAAGAACTCCAGGCCACGGTGGTGAATGGCAAGGTGCAGGACGTGAGCGCCCGCGTCTCCAACCGCGCCGCGCACCTGATCGAAGATTTCATGATCGGCGCCAACGAAGTGATGGCGCGCACGCTGCGCGATGCCGGCGTGTCATCGATACGGCGCGTGGTGAAAGCGCCGGAGCGCTGGAACCGCATGGTGGACCTGGCCCGCCAGCACGGCGAGACGCTGCCGCCCGATCCCGACCCCGGCGCGCTCAACGCCTTCCTGATGCGGCGCAAACAGGCCGATCCGGACCACTATGCCGATGTCTCGCTCACGGTCCTGAAGCTGATGGGTCCCGGCGAGTACGTGCTGATGCGGCCGGGCGACGCCGAACAGGGGCATTTCGGCCTGGCCGCGCACGATTACACCCATTCCACCGCGCCCAATCGCCGCTTCGCCGACCTGGTGACGCAGCGGCTGCTCAAGGCTCTCACCGCCAAAAACGGCGCGCCGTACGCCGATGCCGACCTGGGCGCCATCGCGCGCAATTGCACGTTGAAAGAGGACGCCGCCCGCAAAGTGCAGCGCGACATGAATAAACGCCTGGCCGCGGTAGCGCTCCAGAAGCGCGTGGGGCAAGGGTTTGCCGCTGTCGTCACCGGTGTGACGCCCAAGGGCGTGTTTGTGCGCATCCTGGATCCCCCGGTGGAAGGGCGCATCATGCAAGGCGAGCGCGGGCTGGATGTTGGCGACCGCGTGCACGTCACGTTGATCGGCGCCGACCCGAATCGCGGGTTTATCGATTTCCGGAGGGATGTATGAGTCAAGACCTGTTACGACACACCGTGGCCACGCTGGCGTACCGTGCCGGCAAGGCCCTGCGCGGCGCGCCGCCGGAATTCGCCGAGTACCGTGCCGATTCCACGGGCCGCACACCGGTCCAGATTCTGGCCCATATGGGCGACCTGTTCGATTGGGCGCTCTCCATCGCCAACGGTCAGCAGAAATGGCACGATTCCGAGCCGCTGCCGTGGGACCGGGAGGTGCTCCGCTTCTTCACGGCGCTACAGGCATTCGACGCGCGGTTGGCCAGCGGCGAGCCCGTGCAGGCGCCGGCCGGGAGTCTGTTCCAGGGCCCGGTTGCCGATGCCATCAATCACGTAGGCCAGCTCGCCATGCTGCGGCGCATGGCCGGATGTCCCGTGGGCGGCGAGAATTACTTTGTCGCGGAGATCGCGGTGGGCCGCGTGGGACTGGAGCAGGCCGCGCCTAAGGTCGTGTTCTGACCCTGCTATACTGCCTTTTCCCATGCGGAAACTTCTCCCTCTCATTTGGTGTGTGCTCCCGTTATTGGCGCAGGAGCCGGTGCGGTATGAACTGAAATTTCCGAACGCCGCCCACCATGAGGCGGAAGTTCGCGCTACCTTTACCGGCGTGCGCCAGCCGGTGCTGGAAGTGTTGATGAGCCGCTCTTCGCCCGGCCGGTACGCGCTGCACGAGTTCGCCAAGAACGTGTACCATTTTCACGCCATGGACGGGCAGGGCCGCGAACTGGCAGTTACACAGCCTTCGCCCTACCAGTGGAATGTTTCGGGCCACAAGGGAACCGTGGTGGTGGAGTACACCGTGTTCGGCGACCGCGCCGACGGCACCTACGACGGCATCGACCTCACGCATGCGCACCTGAATCTGCCGGCTACCGTGGTTTGGGCCCACGGGTTTGAAAAGACGCCGGTGTCGCTGAAGTTCGAACTGCCGGCGGACGGCGGCTGGAAGATCGCCACGCAACTGGCGCCGCACCCGGACGGCACGTGGTCCGCGCCCAACATGGACCGCATGATGGACAGTCCGGTGGAAATCAGCAATCATTACCTGGCCGAGTGGAAGGTGGGGGATGCGCAGTTCCGCATGGCGCTGCACCATCGCGGGACTGACGAGGAGGCCGCCGCCTTCGCCCGCTTATGCCAGGTGGTGGTCACCGAGGAAGAGAGCGTCTTCGGCGGGTTCCCCCAGTACGACAACGGCAACTACACCTTCCTGCTGGACTATGTGCCCTACGCCAGCGGCGACGGCATGGAGCATCGCGACTCCACCGTGATCAGCGGCGCGCGCGATCTGAAGACCGGCGCGGCGCAGATGATCGGCACGGTGGCGCACGAGTTTTTCCACTCCTGGAACGTCAAGCGCATCCGCCCGAAGACGCTCGAGCCTTTCGATTTCGAGCGCGCGGACATGTCCGGCGAATTGTGGTTTGCCGAGGGCTTCACCAACTACTACGGGCCGCTGACGCTGAAGCGCGCGGGCCTGACCGATATCGACCGCTTCGCGCGCAGCATGGGCGGGGCCGTCAGCACCGTGCTTACCGCGCCCGGCCGGCAGGTGTTCAACGTGGTGGACATGAGCCGCCGCGCGCCCTTCGTGGATGCCGCCACCGCCAACGACCCGGTCAACACCGCAAACACTTTTATCTCTTACTACACCTACGGACAGGCACTGGCGCTGGGCATCGACCTTTCCATCCGCTCGCGCTTTCCCGGCAAGACGCTGGACGATTGGATGCGGGCCATGTGGCGCGAGCATCCCGATGCGTCGAAGCCGTACACGCTCGATGACCTGCAGCAGACTCTGGGCGGAGTGACCAGCAGGGAATTCGCCGCCGATATTTTCCAGCGCCATATTTACGGGAAGGAGCCGATGGATTACGCCGGGCTGCTGGCGCGCGCCGGCCTGCTGCTGGAAAAACGCACGGGCGCCGCGGCACGCAGCTACCTGGGCGCGCAGGGCGTACTGTGGAGCGACCGCGGCATGGAGATCACGAGCCCCACGCAGAACGGTTCGCCGCTGTACGTGGCGGGGATCGATCGCGGCGACGTAATCACCGATTGGGACCGCGCCGCGCCGCGCACGCAGCGCGACCTGGACGCGCTGCTGGAACGCCACAAGCCCGGCGATAAGATGCACCTGAAGCTGGACAGCCGCGGCGGCAAGAAAGAAGTGGACCTGGTGCTGGCGGAATCCCCGGCGCTGCAACTGGTTCCGTACGAATTGGCCGGCAAACAGCTCACCCCCGAAATGACGGCGTTCCGCGAGGCGTGGCTTGCGTCGCAGGCGATCCATCCGCTACCCAAGGTGGTGAAGTACTGCCCCCTGTGCCGCCGCAGCCATCCTTTCGAATTCGACAATTGCCCGTACGATGGCACGGCCCTTCGCATCACGGCGCTGAAGCCTGGCGAGGAGTATACGCCGGAGCCTCCCACAGGTGGGCGCGGCGGGCGTCGCGGCGGCGGACTGTAACACGGTGCCACTCTGGCTCAGCGAAGCGGATGTGCGGGCGTCGCTCACCATGCCCGCGGTGATGGGCGCGATGGAAGCGGCCCTGGCGGCATTCTCTACCGGCCGTGTGGTACAGCCGGTCCGCACCGCGTTCGAACTGCGCGAACGCACGTTCTTCGGCGTGATGCCGGCATTCCTGGGAGAGCAGGCGATTCTGGGCGCCAAACTGGTGTCGGTGATTCCGGAAAATGCCGGGCGTGCGCTGCCCACGCACCAAGCTTCGATTTCGTTATTCGACCCCGATACGGGCGCGCTGATCGCCGTGATGGATGGCCGCCTGATTACTGAAATGCGGACCGCCGCGGCGTCGGCACTCAGCGTGAAGTACCTGGCGCGCCAGAGTTCTTCGGTGCTGGCGATTCTGGGTTCGGGCGTGCAGGCGCGCAGTCACGTAGAGGCCCTGGCGCTGGTGATTCCGTTCGAAGATATGCGGGCGTGGAGTCCCCACGCGGAGCACCTGGAGGCGTTCGCCGAGGAGACGGGCGTGCGTGCGGCAGTCTCCGCCGAAGAGGCCGTGCGCGATGCCGACGTAGTGGTGGTGGCCACCAGTTCGGTGACACCGGCGATCACTGACGCCTGGGTGAAATGGGGTGCGCACGTGATCGCCATCGGGGCGTGCCGGCCGTCGCAGCGAGAGATCGATCCGGGGCTGGTGGCGCGCGCCCGCCTGGTGGTGGATTCGCGCGATGCGGCGCTCCAGGAATCGGGCGACATCGTGCAGACCATCCGGGAAGGCCGGATGACGGTGGCGCACGTGCAGCTCGAACTGGGCGAAGTGATCGCGGGGACCAAGGCGGGGCGCCAATCGGAGGACGGAGTGACGCTCTTCAAATCGCTGGGGCTGGCGGTGGAGGACCTGGCAACGGCCGCACTGGCGTACCGCGCGGCAAGCGCCGCGGGACGCGGAGTGCGGGTAGAGTTGTAGGTATGCGAGTTCTTGTGTTGGCGCTGTTGGCGGCAGCGCAGGTGCAATTCGACGTGGTGAGCATCAAGCCGGGCGAGCCGTCGAGTCCCGAATCCAGCGTCTACCCGGCGCCGCATGGTCTCCGAATGAAAAACGCTACGCTGAAGAGCATGGTTCGCATGGCGTATGAGCTGAACGAGTACCAGCTCGACGGCGGGCCCAAGTGGTTGGATTCGGCACTGTTCAATGTCGATGCCAAATCGCCTGCCGGTGCGACCGTGCGCCAGATCCCAGAGATGCTGCAGGCGCTCCTGGCGGAGCGGTTCAAGCTGGAGTTTCACCGTGAGACCAGGACCCTGCCGGAGTATGCGCTGGTCGCGGCGAAGGGCGGACCAAAACTGCCGGCGGCCAGCGAAGCTGAGAAGAGGCTAACCAGCACAAGTTCGGGCGACCGCATGATCAAGGGGCGAGCCGCCCGCATCTCAGACCTGGTGCACATGTTGATCGCCGTGGCAGGCGCGCCAGTGGTGGATCGCACCGGGATCGAAGGTCAATACAATTTCAGCCTGGAATTCGCGCCTCTGCTGGGTGCGCCGGACGACCGGCTTCCCGATGTTTTCGGAGCCGTGCAGCAACTGGGACTGAAACTGGAGCCGATTAAGGGGCCGGTGGAAGTGCTGGTCATCGATAAAGCCGAGATGCCGGCGGCGAACTAATCCCGGTAAATGGCGAGGGTCTGGACGGCGGGCTCGGCCACTTCTTCGAACTCCAGTTCGCCCACGTGCCAGTATTCCAGACGGCCCTTGCGGACGCGCGCCCAGATGGCCAGCAGAGAACCCAGCACAATCAGAAAGTACGGCGTTTCCCGGAGACTGGTCACGATGAGGCCGCTCAGAATACCGACATACGCGCCGAAGGCGATGCCGTACATGCAAACCGTTTCGATGAGCGGGCGCTTGCCGGGAAGATACGCGGAGGTGAAGGGGATCTTTTCGAAGCCGGCCAGCAGCACCTCTTCCATTACCAGCGAGGGGAGAAAGGCAAGCAGACTAACCGCCGCACCGGTCAGGGCGCCGAAGATTTCAATTTCCAGAGGCAGCGTCAGCAGCGCGATGGGCAGCACGCCCAGGCAAAAAACGAAGCGCTCCATACCACGCAGCAGCAGTTCGCGATTGCCGCCCTCGTGCACGCGGAACAGCCAGTTGGCGCGCACTTCCACGGGCAGCCGGAACAGGTAGCGGTAGCCCGCCAGCACGAACAGGGAAAGGGCCAGGGGTGCGGAAACAGCGGCCTCTTCCAGGGCAAAAGTCTTGACGGCGAACCCCTTGAAGCCGCCGCCGAGGATCAGCGATACGAAGCTTTCGACAATCAGCGCGAAGGCCACCGCCACAAACCCGGTGAGCACCATGCGATGCAGCCGGCTGCGCGCCAGCGTGGCCATGGTAAAGCTGAACACGGCGTGTTCGGGCTGCTGCGGCAGGAAGCGGTCGCTCCATTTGTTCCGCCAGCGGCGCAACGCCGCGAATTCATGGCGCGTCTGAATGGGAGTTTCGATCATGCGCACCTTTTGCCGGCGGTAGCTCCACAGATACGCGGCGAGCGCGCAGAAGGCGGCGGCGCCGGCGGCGACCTTCGCCATGACGGCCAGACCGTGTACGTACGGCTCGCGGTTGCCGAGCATTTCCTGATCCAGCCCCAGGAACCACGCCGGCGGAATCCAGCGCGCGAAATCCGGCCGCAGGTGCATGTAGCGATCCAGGCCGGGAATGGAGAGCACAAAGGGCAGGAAGCAGATCAGCAGCGTGAACAGGATACACTGCACCAGCAGCGAGACGCCCGGAAACAGCCGCGGCGAGACCACATTCAGCAGCAGTCCCTGCAAGGCCACGAGGGCGAAAAAGACGAAAAAGGCAGCCAGCGTCATGGAGAGAAACAACACCCCCGGATTCGCGGCACGCGATATGTAATAGCGGCCGTGCATGGCAAAATTCAGTGCTCCGCAGGGCGGCCAGTTGAGGGCCGCGATAAAGATGGCAATATAGGTCAGCAACGCCATGAATTTTGCTACGAACACGTCGCGCGTACGCACAGGCAGGCCCGCCAGCACCAGGTAATCGCGCAATCCAGGAAAGAGCGAGGGCCACTGCATGGCCGTGAGCAAGCCCGTTAGAGTCATGGAGAACGTGATCAGGAACAGGTGATCCGCAACGGCGGCCATGCGGTACGGCTGAGGCGAATCCAATGCCTGGAGCATGAGGTACTTGTGATAGTAGGCCTGGATCATTGGAACGCAGAGCGATAGCACGATGGCGATGAAACCGCCGGCGACCACCTGCCATTGGCCCGCCGAAGAGACCAGGTCGCTATCGAAAAAGCGGCGGAAAAAGTGGCGGCGCAGTTCGAAAGCCGTGCCATGGGTTTCCTCCATCCAGTCGCGAAGTTTGGCCGCGAGTTTCTTCATGACTGGATGGCCGCCAGAATCCCGTGGACCTTGCCGGCGGGATCCTCCTGTTCGGTAAGTTGCGCGAAGATGCCCTCCAGCGACGGCTGGTGCATCAGGTCGCGCAGACGCTCCACGGCGTCGTGCGCCACTACTTTGCCCTTGCGCAGAATCAGCACGCGATGGCAGACCTTCTCCACCACTTCCAGCACGTGCGAGCTGTAAAAGATGATCTTGCCCTGGGACGCCAGTTCGTGAAGCAGCGTACGCAGTACCAGGGCGGTGGTGACGTCGAGGCCGGAAAACGGCTCGTCGAAGATCATCAGCTCGGGATTGTGAATCAGAGCGCCGGAGAGCAGAATTTTCTGGCGCATGCCTTTGGAATAGGACGAGAGCGGCGAGTGGCGATCCTCCCACAGTCCGAAAATGCGCAGCAATTCGTCCATGCGCGGCTCCAGCACACGGCGCGGCAGACTGCGCAGGCGGCCGATCAGTTGCAGGTATTCGCGGCCGGTCAGGTGGGGATAGAGATGCGCTTCTTCGGGCACATAGCCGAGGCGGCGCTGGAACGCGACGAAGTCTTTCCGGACGTCGACGCCGTTGAAGAGGATTTCGCCGTCGGTCGGTTCGATGAGGCCGGTGAGCACTTTGACGGTGGTGCTTTTGCCGGCGCCGTTGGGGCCGAGGTAGCCAAGAATTTCCCCGGGGCGGATCACGAAGCTGACATCGTCCACTACGCGCACCCGGTTATACCGCTTCACCAGATTCCGAACTTCCAGCATGGCGTGCTAGTATACCCCCCAAAGACCTTTGACTATGAATCTGGACCGAATGTTCCAGGCAGGCGTGGCGGTGGCGATTGTGGGGGTGGTGTGGGCAGTGTGGCCGCAGAGCAACGCGGTGTACAGCTCCGCGAGCCGGATCCACCATTCGACCTACCGGCACGGTCCGGCAGTGCTGGTGGACCGCGGCCACTGGAACCGGCCGGGCGCCGACCCGCGGCTCGACGGCCTGATGCAATTGCTTGCGTTTGACGGCTACCAGGTATCGCGCAACCGGCAGGAGTTCGTGCCGGAGTTGTTTCGCGGCACGTGGGTGCTGGTAGTGGCGGATGCCATGGGGTGGAAGGGCGCGTTGCTGCCGCAGGGTTTGCACGCGCACCCGGAAGCGTTTTCGCCGGAGGAAGTGGCGGCGGTGAGCGATTGGGTGAACCGGGGCGGCGCGCTGCTGCTGATTGCCGACCGGCCCCCGGCCGGGGAAGCGTCGCAGCGGATGGCGAGTGCGTTCGGCACAAGGTTGATGGACACGCCTGCCGGGCCGGAGCGTTTCGATGTGGCCGGCCCGATGGGTGAAGACGTCACCTATGCGATGAGCTTTGGCGGCAGCAAAGTGACTGGACCGCCGGGCAGCGTAGCATTTTTGCAGTCCCAAGGCGTGGCTTTCGAATTCGGGCGGGGCAGGGTGGTGGTGCTGACGGCGCAACTGGCGGGGGCCGGCGGCCGGCGGCCGGACAACCGGCAGTTGATGCTGAATATCATGCACTGGCTGACGCGGACGGATTGAAACCTGCCGCCCTACCCCAGCGCCTCCGCATCGTGCAACTGCCGCCGCAGCCAGGCTTGCGCCAGCCGCATCTGCCGGTTGACCTTGTGCACCGAAACGCCCAGCCATATGGCGCTGTCCTCCGCGGTCATGCCGCCGAAGAATTTCAGCTCGATGATCTTGGCCTTCTCCGGGTCCTGACGTTCCAGATCGAGCAACGCCTCGTCCAAAGAGACCAGCAGCGCGGCCCGCGGTTCGGTGAATGGCAAGTCATCGCGCAGCGGCACCCGGGACCCGCCGCTGCGCTTGTTGGCGAGCCGGCGTCGCGCGTGATCCACCAGGATGTGGCGCATCACGCGCGCCGCCACGCCCAGGAAATGCGCGCGATTTTCGAAATTCGGGTCGCTGTCCGCCGCCATCCGGATATACGCCTCGTGTACCAGGGCTGTCGGTTCCAGCGTGTGACCGTCAGCTTCGCGTTGCAGATAAGCGGCCGCAATCCGGCGCAGTTCCGCATATACCAGCGGCACCACGCGATCCAGTGCGGTGCGGTCGCCATCCCTCCAGGCCTGGAGCAGGATGGTAACCGACGGTTCAGCGGCCATATATCGCGATGGTAACGCGAGTGCAGACATTCAGCATTCTTCTCGAATCCGGCGCCCAGCCGTTACAATGGATAGTCCACACAAAATGGGGCTTGTCTCGAAACTTGCATTTCAATTCGACCGCACAACGCAATACCGCGGTCAGAGGCTGTTCGATGCGCGCTCTGTGCGGCTCACCGGCAAAAGCGACGACCACGCCCAGGGCAACGTCGCCGACGGACGCCTCTATGAAGTCAAACTGGCCCTCTCCGACCACGGCCGCCTGGGCGTCCACTGTACCTGTCCCCAGTTCCGCGGATACCAGAGTTGCCTGCACGTCTGGGCGGTCATCCTGCAGGCGGACCGGGAGGGGGCGTTGTCCGCCGCCTCTGCCGAACGGTCTCTGAAACTGGCGCAGGACGGCGCCGCCCCGCTCGACGTGCGGCCCATCTATGACTTCGGGCGGCGCGCCCTGCCCGTCCCTCCGCCGCCGCAGCCTCCGCCCTGGCAGGACCATCTGTCGGCCGTCCGGCGCGGTCTGGAAGAGTCACATCGGGAACCGCATTCGTGGCCGCTGGGTCTGGAGATTGTGTATGCGGTCGATGTGCCTGCGTCGAAAACCGCCGGCGCCATCGTGGTGGAGTTGTTCTCGCGCTCCCGGAAGAAGAACGGCGACCTTACCCAATATAAAGAATTCCGCGTGGCGCCGGCGCAAATCGATTCACTACCCGACCCGCTGGATGCCGAAATCGTCAGCCTCATGTTCGGCGGCGCCGATACCTATTCGTTTTCCTATACCTACAATTCGCGATACGGTTCTTCGCTGTCGACCGTGCCGCGCAAGGCCTTGCCGTACCTGCTGGCTGCGAAACTGATCCCCATGGTGTCGGCGGCAGGGCGCCTGATGGTGCTCCCCGAGTCCGGAGCGAACAGTCTTGTCGAGGCCGTCTGGGACGATGGCGACCCCTGGAAGTTGTGGCTGGAAGTTCGCCAGGACGATCGCGACCAGTGGAATATCACCGGCTCGCTCCGGCGCGGCAGCCAGAGCATGCCGCTAACCGAACCGCTGCTGTTGCTGGAAAGCGGATTTCTGGTGACGGAGCATGCCGTGGCGCGCTTCGACGCGGCGGGCGCGTATGCCTGGGTAGACCAGCTTCGTAAGCTCAAGCGAATCCCTTTCCCCGATCGCGACCGCGACACCGTGTTGGCCAGTCTCCTGGATTGTCCGCGCATTCCCCCCATGGAAATGGACGAGCCTCTGCGATTCGAAGAGCGCCGCCAGCCGCCCAGGTTGGGATTGCGAATCGTGAACAAGCGGGATTGGAGCGGCGATTATTTTGAGGCCCGGCTGCTGCTGGATTACGGCCGCGGGTGGATGCTGGATAAAGGCGGCGGCGGCATCTGGGTTCCCGAGGAGCGACTGTACGTGGTCCGCGACCCCGCCGCGGAGGCCGCCGCCCGGGAAGTACTGAAGGAAGCCGGACTGAAGCCCGGCACGGAAGGCGCCTGGCGTCTGGCTACAAAGGTCATGCCGCGCTGCGTTCGCGAGCTGATTCATAGCGGCTGGCATGTCGAGGCCGAAGGCAAGGCCTTCCGCCGTCCCGGCGAAGCTCACGTAGACGTGCGCAGCGGCATCGACTGGTTCGAACTCCATGCCGAAGTGGATTACGGCGGAGCCAAGGCCACCTTGCCGCAACTGCTGGCCGCCCTGAGGCGCGGCGACACCATGGTGCCGCTGGGCGACGGCAGCTTCGGTCTGCTGCCGGAAGAGTGGCTGGCGCGCTTCGCACCGCTCGCCGGTCTGGGCTCAGCGGAGAAGGATCATCTGCGCTTCCGCCAGAACCAGGCGGGACTCCTGGATGCGCTTCTTGCGGCACAGCCCGAAGTCCATGTCGATGAGTTGTTCCAGCGCATGCGCGAACGCGTGACCGGATTCCACGGCGTGAAAGCGGTTCCGCAGCCGGACGGTTTCCACGGTCAGCTCCGCGACTATCAGCGCGAAGGGCTGGGCTGGATGGAGTTTCTGCGCGAGTTCGGGTTCGGCGGGTGCCTGGCCGACGATATGGGCGTCGGCAAGACCGCCCAGGTGCTGGCCGTCGTGGAAAGCCGGCGGGGCGAGCATGGACCCTCGCTGGTAGTGGCTCCCAAATCCCTGATGTTCAACTGGCGTGAGGAATCCGCCCGCTTCACGCCGCAGTTGCGCGTGTTGGAACATACCGGTACGGCGCGCGATCTGGCCCAGATCTGCGAGCACGACCTGGTGCTCACCACCTATGGAACACTCCTGCGCGACGCCGCCAGTCTGTCCGAAATCCAGTTCGATTACGTGGTGCTGGATGAAGCACAGGCCGTCAAGAACGCTTCCACAGCCTCCGCCAAGGCCGTCCGCCTGCTGCGCGGCGCGCATCGCCTGGCGCTCAGCGGCACGCCGGTCGAAAACCACCTGGGCGAATTGTGGAGCCTCTTCGAATTCCTGAACCCCGGCATGTTGGGCGAGGCCAAAGTGCTCAAGATGGCCGGCGGCCTCGGCCGTAATCCCAGCCCGGAAGCGCGCCAGCTCCTGGCCCACGCCTTGCGGCCCTTCATACTCCGCCGCACCAAACAGCAGGTGGCTCGCGAACTGCCGTCCAAAACCGAGCAGACCATCTACTGCGAACTCGAAGGCCCGCAACGCCGCCACTACGACGAACTCCGCGCGCACTATCGCGATACCCTGCTGCACCGGGTGCGGACGCAGGGCCTCGCCAAGAGCAAGATGCACGTGCTGGAAGCGCTGTTGCGCCTGCGGCAGGCGGCCTGCCACCCCGGCCTGCTCGATGCGAAACAGGTGGATGAACCCAGCGCCAAGTTGGAAACGCTGCTCAATCAACTCGACGAGCTGCGCCAGGAGGGCCACAAGGCGCTGGTGTTTTCGCAGTTCACCAGCCTGCTGGCCATCGTGCGCCGCCGCCTGGATGAAGCCGGCGTGCGCTACGAATATCTCGACGGCGCCACGCGCGACCGCCAGGCACGTGTCGAGGCTTTTCAGAACGATCCCGACTGCACCCTGTTCCTGATCAGTCTCAAAGCCGGCGGTCTGGGTCTGAACCTGACCGCGGCCGAATACGTGTTCCTGCTGGATCCGTGGTGGAACCCCGCGGTGGAAGCACAGGCCGTCGATCGCGCGCATCGGATCGGCCAGACCAGGCCCGTCTTCGCCTATCGCCTGATCGCGCGCGACACCGTCGAAGAGAAGGTACTGGAATTACAGAAGACCAAGCGCGAACTCGCCGACGCAATCCTGGGCGAAGACAACAGCCTCATCCGCGATCTCAAGAAGGAAGACCTGGAACTGCTGCTCTCGTAGGGGAGGCAATCAGAACTCAGTTTCTTGAGTCCGTTCCGCCTTACGTATCGCGTCAACGTCGGCAAGATCCTGCGGCCTTGCGGCTGCCAGTTTCGCCACGATCAAGTCCTCGCGCGAAATCATGAATGCAGTCAGCCCGGTGCGCGGGTCGATCGTGGTTTCCACGCGCCTCTCCCAAGCGGCGTCAAACTCGGCGGAAGAATCCGTCCGGGTCAAGAAAATCCTCGGGTGCTAATCCCGCCAGCGGCGCACCGAACGCAGCCAGCGCCTGGTAAATCGCATGAGCGTTCGCGGCATCTCGTCTTACAAAGAGATCGAGATCCTTCGTCGCCCGGGGCTGGGCATGGAACGAGACCGCATAGCCGCCCAAGATCAGGTATTTAACTCCGCGGGCGTTGAAGATGGACAAGAGTTCTTTGAAGTCTGAGTGCATCCGGGGCCATGCCTTTCAGCTGGTAAGCCGCCAGGGTCAATTCGGCGACCGCGTCCATCCGTTCATAGGCCGGACGACTCTGCCAATAGCGATACTCATCCGCCTTCATTTCCTCGAAACTGTTGTACTTGCGGATGGTCTTGTCCATACGCTTTGGTGTAGCACGCACGGCTCGGCGTTTGCAATCATTCGAAACGGAACTTTTCCGCGCATCCGGCGTATGCGGTTAGTGTTATGACCGACCTGCTGTTCGATTTGCGATACGCCTTGCGTACGCTCGGCAAGCGCCCTGGTTTCCTGGTCGCCGCGGCGGCCGTTCTGGCGCTGGGGATCGGCGCCAACACCGCCATTTTCAGCCTGGTGAATGCACTTTTTCTGAAGCCGCTGGTGATGCGCAACCCGGAGCAGATCGTGGGAGTCTTCAGCCGCGACAGCCGGAAACCGGACACCTACCGCGCGTTTTCTTACCCGAATTACGCCGACCTCCGGCAGCAGAACGCCGCCTTCTCCAGTCTCTTGGCTCACAACATGGCGCTGGTGGGCATCACCGAGGGGCGCCAGACCCGGCGCGCATTTGCCGACCTGGTGTCCTCGAACTATTTCGAGACTCTCGGCGTTCCGCTGTTCCGCGGCCGGTCCTTTACCGGCGCCGAGGAGCGGCCGTCGAGTCAAATCCCCGTGGCCATCGTGAGCTACTCGTTTTGGAAAAGATCGGGCGCCGATCCGGACATGCTGGCGAAGTCCGTGCGCGTGAATGGCCGCGACTACCAGGTGGTGGGAATCGCGCCCGAAGGGTTCACCGGGACCACGGCTCTGATCAGTTCGGAAATCTACCTGCCGCTCGGAATGTACGAGGCCGCGGTCAACGATTTCGAAGGTCACGGCCGGCCTCTCAGCGCCCGCGACAATCACTGTCTGATCGTGGTGGGCCGCCTGCGTTCCGGCGTTACGCCGCCCGCGGCGGACCGGCAATTGCAAACCGTCGCCGCCGGACTGGCACAGGCCTGGCCCGCGGACAATCGCGATCAGACGTTTTTCGTGCATCGCCTCTCCCGCACCGGCGTGAGCGATGCGCCGGCAAACGACAGTGGGGTTGTGACCAGCATCTCGCTGCTGCTGGCCGCATCCGGGGTGATTCTGCTGATTGCGTCGTTGAACGTCGCCAACATGATGCTGGCGCGGTCCAGCGCGCGCCGCAAAGAGATTGCCATTCGGCTGGCACTGGGGGGCGGCCGCGGCAACATCGTGCGGCAACTGTTTACCGAGGGCTTGCTGCTCGCGCTGCTGGGCGGCGGCTGCGGTCTGCTGGTGGCTTACTGGAGCACGCTCCTGCTGGTGCGTTCCTTGTCGCGCATGGCGCCTTTCGACCTGGCATACACGGCGGGGCCGGACGTTCGGGTGCTCGCCGCCACCTTCGCGTTTTGCGTGGGCAGCACCGTGCTGTTCAGCCTGATGCCCGCCTGGAACCTCTCGCGGCCGAACCTGGTGGCCGCGTTGAAATCGAGCGAGCGCGAAGAGACGGCTGGAGGCCGGCCGCGCCGTGTCTTTTCGCGTCGCAACGTGCTGGCGATCTGCCAGGTTTCGCTATCCCTGACTCTGCTCACCGCCGCCGGCTTGTTCCTCCGCAGTTCGGTCAGCGCCGCGCAGATGAACCCCGGCTTCCGGATTGCCGATGAACTGGTATTCGAGACCGATGCCAGCCTGGCGGGCTACAACGAAACGCACGGCCGCCAGATTTATCCCGCCCTGGTAGAGCGCTTGCGCGCCGTGCCCGGCGT
Organism: Candidatus Sulfopaludibacter sp.; assembly: GCA_031292755.1. Classification (GTDB taxonomy): domain Bacteria; phylum Acidobacteriota; class Terriglobia; order Bryobacterales; family Bryobacteraceae; genus Sulfopaludibacter. The sequence continues at coordinate 63,852 of JARLGM010000008.1, read as the reverse complement.
GCAATCGGCGAGTCTGGGCGCCACGATTCCGTTCGGCATCATCCACATGAGCCGCGCTCTCCACGCGACCCGCGACGCCAAGGCGGTGGATGCGGCATTCAACCTGGTGGGCCCGGATTACTTCCGCACCCTGGAAATCCCGCTACTCCGGGGCCGCGCCTTCACCGGTGCGGACGCGGGCGGCGGGGCGCGCGTGGTAATCCTCGATCAGCTTGCGGCGTCGCGACTGTGGCCCGGTCAGGATCCGGTGGGCCGCCATCTCCAATTCAACACCGGCTCCAGCACCGGCGGAGACGCAGCCATGCAGGATGCCGAGGTGGTCGGGGTGGCGGCTGGCGTGCGACTGCATTTTATCGGAGAAGATCACCAGCCTCAGGTCTATGTGCCGTTCGGACAGGAATACCTGGCCGATACCCACATCCACGTAAGGACCGCCGCTTTGGGACCGCGGGCCGAAGCCGCGTTGATCCAAACCCTGCGCGGCGCCGTGCAGGCCGAGGACGCGCACCTTCCAATCCTCAAATTCGGTACCATGCGGGAGCACCTGGAGGGCAGCTTCGATTACTGGATTGTCCGCACGGGCGCACGCATGTTCACCATCTTCGGCGCGGTGGCCCTTCTACTGGCCATGATCGGGTTGTATGGCGTCCGTTCCTACAGCGTCGCCTTGCGTACCCGCGAGATTGGCATTCGCATGGCCCTGGGAGCGCGCCCGGCCGAGGCGCTGCGCATGGTCCTGCGCGAAGGTTTGCTGCTCACGGCCATCGGACTCGCCATCGGCTTGCCCCTCTCACTCGGTATCGGCAAAATGCTCGGCGCCACGCTGTATGGAATCGGCGAATACGGAGCCGGTGTCATGGCCCTGGCATCCGCCCTGCTGGCGGCAGTGGGAACCGCCGCCTGCTACATCCCGGCGCGCCGGGCCGCCACGGTCGACCCGCTGGAGGCCCTGCGTTACGAGTAGTTCTTGAGTTACAAACGTTATTTCTTCGACTTACCCTTATCCAGAACCACCAGGTTATCGGTGACGGAAAATACATTGGGCACTTCGTTGGCGCGCGTCCTGATGAGGGTGTCATCAAACTGATTGTCTACCACGCCATCCAACGTCACGTGTCCGTTGTCCACGATGATATGAATCGAGGGCAGCGCCTGATAGCCGTAGCGCATCCCGATGTCCGCATTTCCGTAGATAGCTCGCGCCTCTGCCCGGCGTATGTCCCAATCCATGGGAGACAAGGGAAGGACCCTGATCTGGTTGATCACCTGGGTCACACCCGGGATTTTCCTGACGACATTTTCAGCGTCGGACTTAATATCCCACGGAGGATCGGGAGGGCACGCCCCTTGCAACGTTACTACGCTGCCATTCACCTGAAAGGTGAGATCGTCGAAAATCGAAAAGTACGGCAAGGACAGAAGGTTATGCCGGACTTCCTTCACCAGTTGCGTTTGATCCGGGGGACCTGCCGTGAAGACGTCATCGTGCGATTGTTTCTGCTTGTCCGGCTTATCGGCCAGTCCGGATGATACGCATAACAAGGCGATGGTTGCCAGTAGGGGTAGCTTTCGCATCGTCATTCCTCCTGCTTCATAGATGCGAAAGCCGGGAGGACGTTTCCGGGACCGTACTTCCAGTCGGCGTCCAGTTACTAAACAGACAGGCCCAATGTTACGAAAAGTACTAAGTTCTACCAGGGATCGCGGCTGGTGATCGTGACCCGGAAGAAGGGCTTATCTTTCTCCGCGGGGTCCATGCGGAAATCCTGGGTGGTCTTGGCCGGATCGTAGTCGCGCCAGAGCCAGGCCAGGGATTCGGGCAGATCCAGCGCAGCCTGCGCTCCTCCATGAGCGGCAGTGCCGAAGCGGAAATGGAAATCGTATTCGCGCAGCTTGAGGGAATTGGCCATTTGGATGGCCTGCATGGGCCAGGAACCGAATTGGTTTTCCAGGTCGTCGGACCCGTCGCTCATCCATACGCGGATGTTGCGCTTGGGCTCTTTGCGGACCTTGAAAGGATAGACGTTGCCGCCCTCCAGCTTTTCCTCCGGGTGCCATTGAATCGAGGTGAAACTGCCCACGGCGGAGTGCACGCGGGCGAACTTGTCGGGCATGAGCCACGCAACATTGAAGGCGCAGATACCGCCCGAGGATTCGCCGCCGATGGCGCGGCTGTACCCATCCGGCCGGAGTTTGTAACTCTTCTCCACTTCGGGCAGCACCTCTTCCATCAGGAAGCGGGCGTAGCGATCGCTCATCGTGTCGTACTCAATGGAACGCATGGCCCGGCCCTCCGGCGATTGGCCGGGCTGGATCATCACGTAAACGAGGGGCGGCAGCAGTTTTTGGGACACCAGGTTTTCGGTGACGGTGAACAGGCGGGAGTGCGAGAACTCGCCGACCTGCCCCTGGCCATCCTGCCATACCATCAGGGGCGCGGGAGCGGCGGGATCGACCCCGGGCGCAGCATAGACCCAGTAATTCGACGTCATGCCGTCGTATATTTTGCTTACGATGGTGCGCTTCTCGCTGACCGTGCCGCGGGGGACGCCCGGCTTGGGATACGAATCGGGATTGTAGCCCACCGCGTCGCCGCGCGCGCCCAGCGGCTTGCCGGCGGCGTAATACTGATACGGATGGGTCACGCCGGTACGCATTTTGGTGAGCAGCATCCAGAGGGTGGATCCGGGGATCTGCGCCATGGGAACGGCGGGCTCGCGGTCGATCGAGATGGTGACGGCCGAGGGTGAATCGGCGACGAAGAGATAGTCCTGGCCCCAGACGGCGGTGCCGCCGCGCGCGGAAAGCGTCTTCGCGATGCGATCCTTCAGGCCGGGGGCGGAGGGACCCCCGCGGGCCGCGGCGATGAGTTCTTCTAGCGGCGGTGTTTGCGCAAAGAGGGCCGGAATGAGTAAGAGGAATGGCAGAAGTCTCTTCATGGTTGGCCAGTATATACCTTCTCCCCGCGGCTTTGAACTTACTGGGGCGACCTCATCCACTCCAGCGTTTTCTGAATGCCTTCGTCGTAGCTGGTCTTGTGGAGCGGCCCCAGTTTGGCGGCGAGTTTGCTGTCGTCCAGAATTACCGGCGTTTCCTGCAGATAGAGCATTTCCACCACTTCACGGATATCCGCGTTGAAGTAGCCGAGCAGTTTCAACAGGCCACGTCCGGCGGTGCGGTACTTCGGGGCTCGGCCCACCGCGCGGTAGATGCGGGTAATGAAATCCATGGTATTGATTTCGCCGGGGCCGCCGAAGTTCCAGGCTTCGCCGTAACACTCGGGACGGATGGCAAGGTCCACCACTACCGGGCCGGCGTCGGGCATGAACACGAACTCGTGCGGTGTATTCACGGGGCCGACCCAGTTGGCGGTTTTGCCGGCCAGGGCGGCGCGGAAGATCGGATTGGCCAGACCGATATCGGCGTGCGGGCCGTAGAAATCCGGCAGGTGGACGATCAGGCCGGCCAGCGTGCCTTTGCGGTGCGCCTCCAGGACGAGGTCTTCCTGCTCCTTGCGGTATGCACCCTTGCGCGTCTGCGGCTCGCGAGGGTGCGTTTCGGGAACGCGGGAAGCGCGTGGGACGCCGTATCCATACACGCTGGAGATCAGCACGATGCGCTTCACTTGCATGGCGGCGGCGGCTTCCAGGGTGGTGCGCATCAGTACCGGGTGGAGGCGATGCGAAGGGTAGGGAAGGCCCACGCAGTAAATGATGGTATCGGCGCCGCGCGCGGCCGCGCCGGCGGCACGCAAATCGCTCAGGTCGGCATCGAAAATCTCGACCTGCGGCAGCTTGCCGAACTCGCTTTCGAGGCGCGCGCGATTGCGTCCGACCGCGCGAAACGGAATGCCCCGTCGTGCCAGTTCCGGCGCTACGGCATGGCCTACGGCGCCGGCCGCGCCGAAAAGAGCCACCTTCTGAATATCAGAGCCCATGTCCGTGGCTAGTATACTAGAAGCAAAATGATTCAAACTCTGTTCGGCTCTGTGGAGCAAGAGCCCACTCTTCTGGAAAAGCTGAAAAGCGGCGTGCAAAAGACGCGCGCCGGGCTGGTCAATGCGCTGGAAGACGCGCTACAGGGCAAGAAGGAAATCGACGCCGACCTGCTGGACGAACTGGAGTATACGCTGATTTCGGCGGACATCGGGGTGCGCACCACCGAGGAGATTCTGGAGCGGATTCGCGAGCGGGCCAGCCGACACCAACTGGCCGACGCGGCTGAAGTGAAGGGCATGATCCGGGAGCACCTGCTGGAGATTCTGGAGGCCAGCGAACGGGCGCCGGTGCGCGTCACCGAGCCGCCCGCGGTGATCCTGGTGGTGGGCGTGAATGGGTCGGGAAAGACCACCACGATCGGCAAGCTGAGCCAGCGGTTCAAGAGTGAGCAGCGCACCGTGCTGTTGTGCGCCGCCGATACGTTCCGCGCCGCCGCCATCGAACAATTGGAGATTTGGGGCGAGCGCACCGGCACTCCGGTGATCCGCCAGAATCAGGGCAGCGACCCGAGCGCGGTGCTGTTCGACGCCTTGAATGCGGCGCGCGCGCGCCGAACCGACTATGTGATCGTAGACACTGCCGGCCGGCTCCAGACCAAAGAGAACCTGATGGCCGAATTGCAGAAGATGGATCGCACGGCCAAGAAGGTGATTCCCGATGCGCCGCACGAAGTGCTGCTGGTGCTGGATGCCACCACCGGGCAGAACGGGTTGGAACAGGCGCGCAAGTTCACCGACACCAGCGGCGTGACCGGCATCGTGCTCACCAAACTGGATGGCACGGCCAAGGGTGGAATCGTGGTGGCCATCGCGCGCGAGCTGAACCTGCCGATCCGCTACATCGGGGTGGGCGAGAAGGTGGACGACCTGCTGCCGTTCGACTCCGAAAAGTTTATCGCATCGCTCTTCGAAAAATGAACCCGGCATATATGCGCGAAGCGCTGGACCTGGCTCGCGAGGGCCGGGCGCTGGCAAGTCCTAACCCCATGGTGGGTGCGGTAGTGGTGCGCGATGGCGAAGCGGTGGGGCGGGGCTTTCATACGTATGAGGGCGTGGATCACGCGGAGGTGATCGCGCTGCGCGAGGCCGGCGAGAAGGCGCGCGGGGCCACAGTCTACCTGAACCTGGAGCCTTGCTCGCACCAGGGGCGGACGCCGCCATGCGCCGAAGCGCTGATTGCGGCGGGAGTGGCGCGGGTGGTGGCGCCCATCGAGGATCCCAATCCCCTGGTGGCCGGAAAGGGTTTCCGCAAGCTCAGGGAAGCCGGGGTGGAAGTGGCGATGCTGCCCGAATTCGCCGCCGAAGCCCTGAAGCTGAACGAGCCGTTCGTGCATTTCATGCGGACCGGCCGTCCGCTGGTGACGCTGAAAACGGCCATCACTCTGGACGGCAAGATTTCGGCGCCGGACGACAATCGCGGCTGGATCACCAGCGAGCGCGCACGCTCCCACGTGCAGGAACTGCGACACGATCACGACGCCATTCTGACCGGGATCGGCACGGTGCTGGCGGACGATTGCGCCCTGACTGACCGCACCGGCATGGCGCGCAGCCGTCCCCTGATGCGCATCGTGCTGGATTCGCAACTGCGCCTGCCGCTGGATTCGAAGATGGCCCGCACGGTAAACCAGGACCTGGCGGTGGTGACCACCTCGGCCTCGTCTCCCGACCGCCGCAAGGCGCTGGAGGCGCGCGGCATTCAGGTGCTGGTGTTCGACGGCGCGGGCGGGCGTAGCGACCTGCGCAGCACCATCGGGTGGCTGGCCGGGCGCCGGTACCTTTCGCTGATGATTGAGGCGGGCAGCAAGGTGAACTGGGCGGCGCTAGAGTCTGGCTGCGTGGATCGCATCTTCTTTTATTACGGGCCGAAGATCCTGGGCGGGCTGGAGGCGCTGCCCCTGGCCGGAGGGATCGGGCGGCGGCGGCGCAGCGATGCCATTCGCATTCACGGCATCACGCTGCATTCGATTCCGCCGGACGAGTTCGCCGTGGAAGGATACGTGGATGTTCACCGGGATTATTGAGGAACTGGGCACCGTGGACGCGGTGCAATCGCGGGCCGCCGGCGCGCTCCTGAAGGTGCGCTGCGGCACGGTGATGAGCGACATGACGGAAGGGGCGAGCATCGCGGTGAATGGCGTCTGCCTGACCGCGGTGGATCTGAAGCCGGATTCCTTTTCGGCGGACCTGGCGCCGGAGACGCTCCGCCGCAGTAATCTGGGCAGCCTGCGGGCCGGGTCGCGGGTGAACCTGGAGCGGCCCATGTCGCCCACCGGGCGCCTGAGCGGTCACATCGTACAGGGGCACGTGGATGGCACCGGCGAGTTTCTGAGTCTGGAAGAGCTGGGCAGCGAAAACTGGTGGCTGCGGATTCGCGTGCCGGCCGATCTGGACGCGTTCCTGGTGTACAAGGGCTCCATCGCGATCGACGGGATCAGTCTTACGATTGCCGCGCTGGAGGCAGACGTGCTGAGCGTGACGATTATTCCGCACACGTACCGCAATACCACCCTGGCGGGATACCGCGCCGGCTCGCGCCTCAATCTGGAGTGCGACGTCCTGGCCAAGCACGTGGAAAAGCTACTGCGCAAACTGGATATCAAAACCGGGCTCACCGTGGAGAAACTGCGGGACAACGGCTATTGAGCCGGCGGCACACGCGAAAAATCCTTGTAAGAAGCGGCGCGCATCAGCGACTATCCGGGTGTGGGACAGGACGAGCTGTACCGCGAAACGGCGGGCAGTTACGGGGCGGCGGTGGAACGTCTGGCGCGGGCCTATGAGGCCGATGCCGACAGGCGCCGCGATCTGGTGCAGGATATTCACATCGCGTTGTGGCGCAGCTTCGCCGCGTTTGACGGGCGATGTTCCCTGCGCACGTGGGTGTATCGCGTGGCGCACAATGCGGCCACCTCGTACGTGATGCGGCAGCGCCGCAACAATGCGCCGCTGGTGAGCCTGGAGGATCTGGATACCCTGGCGGGCGGCGATGCAGCCGAAGCGTCGGTGGATCGCGCGCGGGCGCTGGAGCGACTGCTGGCTTTGATCCAGCGATTGAAGCCGCTGGACCGGCAGGTGATTCTCTCCTATCTGGAGGGCATGGACGCGGCGGCTATCGGCGAAATTACGGGGATCACGCCCGGCAACGCCGCGACTAAGATCCATCGCATCAAGCATCTCCTGACCCGACAGTTTTATCGAGGAGCACGCCATGGTGAATGAACCTGCCCCGGACGATCCGATGGAAATCTGGCAAAGCCAGCATGTGGAGCCTCTCATGATCACGATGGAAGAGATTCGAAGCAAAGCGGTCCGGTTCGAACGGCAGATCCGGACGCGAAACCGGCGGGAAACCACGGTCGCCCTGGTGATGATCGTGGTCTTCGGGCTGTTCTTGTATTTGTTCCCCAGTCCCATGGAGCGTGCGGGGTCGCTGCTTACCATCGCCGGACTGGTCTTCGTGATTTATCGCATGAACCGGCAGGCTGCGCCGGAACTTGTGCCTGCCGGCGGCGGGTTCGAAAGCTGCGTGGCCTTTCACCGGCGCGAACTGGAGCGTCAGCGCGACCTGCTACGTTCGATCGGCCTGTGGTATCTGGGGCCGCTGATCCCGGGAGTGGTGGTGTTCTCCCTGGCGACGATCGCGCCGAAGATCCGGCCGGATCATCCGGCGGACTGGTGGCGCGCGCTTCCCGGCCTGGCGATCATGGTGGCGTGGTTCTGGTTCACCATCCGGCTGAATTGGCGCGCGGCGGCCGGTTTGCAGCGGACCATCGATGAACTGACGCGAGTGGCGGAGCAGTAGGCCTACGCCGTGGCGCGCTCGGGGAACGGCAGCAGCTTGGCCGGTCCCTGAATTACCGCGGGCTGCGGCAGGTCCCATTGGTAGTTGCCCGGACGGTTGACGGCGCGGAAGACGGCGCTCGCCAGTTCTTCCAGTTGCCGGAGTGGCACCCGGTCCCAGCAGGCATCGTGTGAAGAGACCGCGGCGGTTCCGCGGATGGCCAGGCGCTCCGTGATTGCCTTCAGGGCGGCGCGACCGGCGGGGGTCAAGGCGCGCGGCGTGGTGAACAGATCCAGGTGGACCCGTCCGAAACGTGAGTGCGGCGAACGGCGTTCCATCCAGATGACGGGAATCTTGAGGCGCCAGCACCACTGGCTGTGGAGGCCGGCGAGACGCGGGTCGCAGGCGGCGTTGAGGTAGCCGAGTTCGCGCGCCTTTCTCAGACGGCCGCGGGCGCGGCCCTTGGGCGGTGGTGAATCATTCACGCACAGTAGATCGGCGTGGCTCGAAGAAAAGTTTAGGACCGTCTAAAAAAGGGTGCGCGCCCGATAAGCGCGGTACTCGTCTCCGAATGCCTTTTCCAGGACGGTGCTTTCCTTGCGGGCGCGCAGCATCTGCAGCGGAATCGCCAGCGTGAAGAGGGCGTATCCCAGCACCGTGTTCCAGGCAATCGCCAGCCCGAGAAATGCCAGCTGACCGAACAGGTAAATGGGATTGCGAAATTTGGAATACAGTCCCGTGGTGACCAGCTTGTGAGCCTGGGCCGTCGCGCGGAAAGATCTCCCGAGCTGGAAGCGCGCCGCCATCCACAAAGTAAAAGACACGGCCATCAGGCCCATGCCGGCATAGAATCGTGGGCCCGCCGGCACCCGCACCATAATCACCACCGCACAGAAGAGGAACCAGACGACATCGACGAAGTACAACTGCCGCTTCATGTCTTCTGCCAGTCCACCTGCCGGATACTGCCGATTCCTACCACGAAACATGCCGCGCCCAGCAGCGCCACCGCCGCGGCGACCAGGAATGCCAGGTAGAACCGGCCGGTCTGCTGCACGATAAAACCGGTGAGCCACGGCGCCGCGACCCCGGCCAGATTGCCGAAGCCGTTCTGCATCCCCGTCCATTTCCCAGCCGCGCGCGGTCCGGCCAGAGTCTGTGTGATAGCAAAAAGGTTGGAGCTGAAGAGCCCGTAAGACAGGCACGCCACCATCAGCAGCACCATAGCGGTGCGGTCGTTGTCGATCACCGAAACCGGCAGAATCAGCGTGGAAAACAGGAGGCCGACGCCGCAGAACGTTTTGCGCACGCGGGTGGGCGTGCCCCCGCGGGCGATCAGGCGGTCCGACACCCAGCCCGCCGTGACCCCGGACAGAGCCACGGCAAAGTAAGCCGCGGAGCCGAACCACGCCATTTTCGCTTTTGAAAAATGCCGCTCCGTCTCCAGGTACGGCGGCAGCCACGTCAGCAGAAAATACCAGAAGTAGTTGGTGCAGAACAGACCCAGCGCGCTGAACCACGCGGAGCGCTGCTTCAAAATTGCCCAGCAGGAAGGAATCCCCGCCGGATCCTGCCGCGATGCCACGCCCGTTCCGCGCGGCATCGAGATGAGCCACGGCACCAGCCACAGCAGGCTGCTGAAACCCAGCGCCACGAAAAATGCGCGCCATCCGTAAACCGCCATCAGCAGGCCGCCCAGCAGTGTGCCCAGCGCCGGCCCAAGCTTGGTGCCGGCGTCGATGACGGCGTTGGCGAATCCGCGGTGGTGCTCCGGAAAATTGTTAGCCAGGATCCGCGAATAGGCCGGGTAGGCGATCGATTCTCCCATTCCCAGCATCAGGCGCAGCGCAAACACCATGGCAAAGGTTTGCGCCACGCCCGTAATTGCGGTGGCTGCCGACCAGAGAAAGAACCCGGCTGCCAGGATCCAGCACACGTTGAACCGGTCCACCAGCCAGCCCGCGACGGCGAACAGTTGAAACGCGGCATAGGTCCGGAAGAAAGCCGAGAGGAGCACGCCCAGTTGATAGGTCGACAGGTGCAACTCGCGCTGAATATCGGTCGCTCCGGCCGAAAGATTGGAGCGATCGAAATAGTTGAGAAACCCGGAGATCACCAAAAGGAGCAGCACACGCCATTCGGCCCCGGAAAGCGCCGTCCTTCGGACCACCGTTTGTGTGGGCACAAGTTGGTATTGTATACCCGAAGTTGCGACGGCGCGTTAATATAAGACTTACAGAACTGAATATGTCAGTTACGGAGCTGTCCAAGGAAAAGATTGCAGCTCTGGAGCACGCGAAGGAGTTGCTGCGCCAGGGCGGGGGAGTGGAGAGGGCCAACAAGCAGCATCTGGAAGGCAAGCTGACCGCCCGCGAGCGCCTCAAGTATCTGCTGGACCGTGAGAGCTTCCAGGAAATGGGAATGTTTGCGCGCCACCGCGCCACCTACTTCGGCATGGCGGGTAAGCCCCTGCCGGCCGACGGCGTCATCACGGGCAGCGGACGCATCGGGGGCCGCAACGTTTACGTGGCCAGCCAGGATTTCACCGTCGCGGGAGGCTCCGCCGGCGAGGTCCACGGCAGCAAGATCGCCGATGCGATGCGCTATTCGCTCACCACCGGCTCGCCCTTTGTGTTCATCAACGATTCGGGCGGCGCCCGGGTGCAGGAAGGCGTCGGCAGCCTGGCGGGCTATGCCCGCGTATTTCATGCGAATGTGCAGCTTTCCGGCGTGGTGCCGCAGGTCTCGCTGATCTGCGGCCCCTGTGCCGGCGGCGCGGCGTACAGTCCGGCGCTGACGGACTTCATCATCCAGACGCGGTACGCATATATGTTCATCACCGGACCGGCCGTCATCCGGCAGGTGACCGGCGAAGAAATCACGCCGGAGCAACTGGGCGGCGCGCGCGCGCAGATGGACCGCTCTGGCGTAGTCCATTTCATTGCCGATAACGACCTGGAGGCGATCAAGCTTTGCAAGCGCCTGCTCGCGTTCCTGCCATCCAACAACCAGGAAGACCCGCCCCGCGGCGATGTCGACCGGCGTCATATGCGCGATGAGGCCCTCAACCGCATCGTGCCGGAAGAGAGCAAACTCCCCTACGACGTGCGTGAGATCGTCAACCGCATCGTGGACCGCGCCGATTTCCTGGAGGTTCAAAAGGAGTTCGCCCGTAACATCGTAATCGGTTTCGCGCGCATCGCAGGGCGCACCGTGGGCATCATCGCCAATCAACCCTGCGTGCTGGCCGGCGCGCTGGATATCAACGCCTCCGATAAGGGCGCACGTTTCATCCGCTTCTGCAACGCCTTCAACATTCCGCTGGTTACCCTGGTGGATGTGCCCGGCTTCCTGCCCGGCATCGAGCAGGAGCACGGCGGCATCATCCGGCACGGCGCCAAGCTGCTGTTTGCCTACGCGGCGGCCACCGTCCCCAAACTTACGGTGGTGGTGCGGAAGGCCTATGGCGGCGGCTACATTGCCATGTGCTCCAAGGACCTCGGCGCGGACCGGGTCTTCGCCTGGCCCTCCGCGGAGATCGCCGTGATGGGGGCGGAGGGCGCCGCCGAAATTGTGTTCCGCCACGAAATCGCGGCCGCCGACGATCAGGAACTCCGCCGCCAGGAACTCATCAACGAGTATCGCGAGACGTTTTCCACTCCCTACGTGGCGGCGGCTGCGCGCCTGGTGGACGATATCATCGAACCGGCGGATACTCGCGCCCAATTGGCCGCTGCGCTGGATGCACTGGCGGCCAAACGCGAACTCCGGCCAACCAAAAAACACGGCAACATACCGTTATAGGTGAACCGATGGCCGATCGAATTCCCCAACGTCACCTGGTTGCAATCGCCGCCGCTGCCACCGCGGCCGTGGACATGCAGATGAAGGAAGGCGGACGCAAAAACAGACCTCGCACCAGAATCCGCATCCGCATCCCCATCACCATCCGTCCCCGCAAACCCGCGGACCCTCCGGCGCCGGAGCCCGAAAAGAAGGAGACCCCTTGAGGCTGCGCATCAACGTAGAGGGCGCTACTTACGACGTGCAGGTAGACATTCTACCGGAAGCCGCGGCGGTCCCCTCCGATGAGGAACCGGAGATGCCCGCCGCGGTCGGCCATCCGCCGCCCGCCGGCGATACCATCCCCGGCGACAAAATCTGCCGCAGTCCCATCGCCGGAGCCGTCGTTTCCGTGTCTGTCGCGCCAGGTCTCCGGGTACGCCGCGACGATCCCGTCGTCACCATCGAAGCCATGAAGATGCAGACCGCTATCGGAGCCCCCATGGGCGGAATTGTGGAAGAAGTATCGGTGAAGCCCGGCGACTCCGTCAAGCCCGGACAGATCCTCTGCAAATTGGTGTAGCGGATATAATAATTCGCAGGGATCTCACGTGAAGGTATTTGTGTTGCTGCTGGCAATGGTCGCTTCCGCTCACGCGCAAACCGTCTGGACCGGCACCTTCTCCAACGGCCTGTCCTCCATGGTGGGCGTTCGCTTCGAAACCCGCACGGAACCGCCCGTCCCGGCCCTGCCGTTCATTCCGGCTTCCACCAGCCGCACGGTCTATCGCGCCCAAGCCAGCGGTTATTCGGCCACGCACCGGTACTTCCGCGATGAAACCGGCCTCACTTATGTAGGCTACGATCTGCTGGTGGAAGAGCAGCCGCAGCCGGATACGTTCCGCATCACATTCCTGGAACTGGGACTCGGCCCGGTCGATTTCGTCATGACCCCGTACGCTGCCGCCAGCCCGGCAGCCTGGAAAAAACTGGCCACTCCGCCGCTGCCCGAACCGCGCCTGGTCCACGTGGGCGACAAAGTCGAGGTGCCGGTCTGGATCGACGCCAAGACCGGCCAGAAGCTGGTGGATATCGTGGAGGTCCAACAGTCGCCTCCCGCGATGCGGACGCAGGTGATCGCGAATTCCGGTATGGGTGTGATGCGCGCTCCCACGATGGTAGCGCGGGCCATGCCCACGGTTCCCACGGTGGAAGGAACCGCCCGGGAATTCCGCGCCGAAGATGCCGAGATGCGGCTGGTTCAGCCGCGGGTCACCGTGAACGGCGCTCCGGAAGTGTCCGCGATCCGCGCGGGAAACGTCGCCATGGGCACGCTGGTCTGGTTCTATCTGCCCAACCATGGCCGCTATATTCTTTCCCTGGTGCCCCGGCCGGACCTGGGCTTCAGCAAAGCCGGTGAAGTTCGCGGCGGCGCCATCCAATTTAAGATGGAAGACGAAACGTTCCTGCTGGAGGCTTACCAGCCCATTGCACCCGGCAGCGCCCCCTACGTGCTGTACGCGATGCACGACAAAGAATGGGAACCCACTGCCCGGAACCAGTCCGAACATCTGCTCTTCGGCTCCGTTTCCCCCGCCGAGTTGCTGGCGTTGAGAAAGTAGGCTGGCGGCGTCAGCGACGATCGCGGAACCAGCCGGTGACTCGTTGGATGTACCGTTCCGGATCCCTCGCCAGCGCGTTTACGTGCGTCGCGCCCGGCACCAGCCACAGCGTAGTGAAGGCAGGATTCGCGGCGTGCAGTTCCTCGGAGTTGCGGCACGGTATGTTCGTATCCGCCGTTCCGTGAATCAGCAGCACCGGCACGTGCGTGGCGCGCACGGCTGGCAGCGGCGAAGCCAGGCGCAGATCCACGCCGTAGCGCATACGCGCATAGATGTAACCTATCTGGATAATGGGCCAAAGTGAAAAGTGAGGAGGAAACGCGGGTGTGGAAAGCCGGTCATATGCCACCTCGCGAAACGTGGCGAACGGACATTCCGCCACCACTGCCCGCAGTCGCGGCTCGGTGGCCAGCGATTGCAGGATGACGGCGGCGCCCATCGATTCACCCATGCCATACAGCCGCTGAACGGGCCGGTTCGCAAACAGCCAGTTGCCCCACGCGTGTACGTCCCCGGCCTCTTTCACGCCGTAGGTGATGTAGTCTCCCTGGCTCGCGCCGTGACCGCGCGAGTCTGGAGCAAGGACGGCGAAGCCCGCCTGGAGCAGATACTTCGCGTGGTTGAGGACGCCCTTGCGCGTATCTCCCACGCCGTGCAGCAGAATCACCGCCGCGCCATTCGCGGCGTACGGCGTGAAGAGCCAGCCCCGCAAAACCACGCCATCGGAAGCCGTAACCTCCGCCGCCTGCCAGCCCGCCCGCGCGGCGTCCGCCACGGCTTGCGCCACAGCGTCGTCCGGAAGCGGCCGAATATATATGTGAAGCGCTCCGTTAGCCACCACTAACGACCCTGCAATACCGCAGAGCGCCAGAAGCCCGGCTATGATGAAGATCCGCGAATGTTTCTTCACACGGTCGCCACTTACTCCACCACTTACTACGCCGGGTAAGTGAGAATGTTCCAGATACCGAATGGCGCCCGGCCTGATGGCCACGGTGTGGGATGCGTTTCTACTGCTCTACCACCAGGTGCAGCGGCCGGTCCAACTGAAATGTCAGGACGCTCTCGACCGGCACCCTGACGGCAGGACCCTTGGTCAGGACCTCCGTCAGGGCGCCCGCGCCCGCACCCGAGCCGCCGCCGATCGCAGCCCCTTTGCCGCCGCCCGCGATGGCGCCGATGATGGCGCCCAGGGCCGCTCCGCCGCCGGCAAACTCACCAGTACGCTTGTTGGCACCGATGCCCTGCCGTCCGCGCTCGGCCAGGTTCGCCGTGCTCAGTTCGTACTCGCGGCCGTCCACGGAGACGGTTTGCAGGTCCAACACCAGGTCGGAAGTGCCGCGGAACCGCCCGCCCTTCGACGCCGAACGGATCACAATCCGAGTGTTGGACCCGCGAGGAATCACCACATTGCCGTCGCGGTCTCTGACGTCCCGGGTCACCTCCGCGGGGAACGTCTGACCCTCCACCGCTCTCGCCGAATCGATCGTCTCTTCGTTTCGCACCGAGATGCGCGTGCCTACCGGCAACTCGAAAGTCTTGGTTGTGATGGCGGATTCGGTGGGGTGATAGTGGTTGTCGTGAACCGGATCGGGTCCCGCTGCCGTCTCCGCCTGCTCCCCGGCCTGAGTGGCAGCCGGCGCGGGCGCGGACCCGTAGTCCACCATCTTCACCTGCGCCATCGGAATGGTCCGCGTCACACCGTCATCGCCGGCAATCGTGATGCCCGCGGAATTGCTGTCCGTAACCGAGCCGGTCACCTGCGTGCCGTCGCGCATCAACACGGTGGCATGAGGCCGGTCCCCGGCGGTCGTCCCCTTGTTGGCACAGGAACAAAGCATCAACAGAGAAAGCACACCTACGCAGCAACGTAGTTTATACACGAATGTATCCCCTCGACAAGATCAGGCCGTGACTTCCTGCCGCGTTCTCGCGGGGGCCCGGCCGCCCTGCAGTCTCTGCTGCAGCTTTTCCAAATATAAATAAATCACCGGCGTAATGTACAGCGTCAAAAACTGACTCACCACCAGCCCGCCCACTACCGCCAGCCCCAGAGGCTGGCGCGCGTCGGCGCCTTCTCCGTAGCCTAGCGCAATCGGCAGGGTTCCAAAAAGCGCCGCCACCGTGGTCATCATGATCGGGCGGAAACGCAACAGGCAGCCCTGCCAGATGGCGTCGTACGGGCTGGCGCCCTGGCGCCGCGCGTCAATCGCGAAGTCCACCATCATGATCGCGTTCTTCTTCACCACGCCGAACAGCATAATGATGCCGACAAACGCGTACAGGTCCAACTCTTTGTGAAACAGCACCAGCGTCAACAGTGCGCCGAACACCGCCGAAGGCAGGCCGGACAGAATCGTGATCGGGTGAATGAAGCTCTCATACAAAACTCCCAACACGATGTAGATCACCAGAATCGCCACCACCAGCAAAATGGATAGATTCCGGAAGGAGTTCTGGAACTCCTTCACCGTGCCCTGGAAACTGCTGCCGATCGTCGCCGGCATCCGCAATTCGCGAACCGTGTTGTCCACTGCGTTGGCTGCCTGTCCCAGGGAATATCCCGGCCGCAGGTTGAACGAGATATTCACTGCCGGCAGTTGGCCGAAATGGTTGATGTTCAGCGGCCCGGTCTGCCGCTTCATCCGCACCAGCGCATCCAGCGGCACCAGCGACCCGTTGCTGGAGCGTACGTACAGCTTCGATAGCGAATCCGGCGTGTCCTGGTATTTCGGATCCACCTCCAGAATCACCGAATACTGGTCCGCCGGCGCATAGATCACCGATACCTGCCGCGTTCCGTACGCGCTGTACAAGGCGTCCTGCACCTGCTGCGGATTCACGCCCAGCGCCTGCGCGCGATCGCGCTCGATATCCACCATCACCTGCGGCGCGGATATCTGTTGATCGCTATTGACATCCACGAACCCCGGCAGCTTGCGGACCTCGCCCAGCAGCCTTGGAGCCCAGTTATACAGCTCCTTGAGGTCTGTGCTCTGCAGCACCAGCGAGTATGCCGCGGCGCCGAACTGGCCGCTCACCGTAATCGGCGGAGGGTTCTGCATGAACGTCATCACGCCGGGTACGCCCATCAGCTTGGGCCGCAGCTCTTCGATGGTCTGGTCCACCGAGAGCGTCCGTTGGTTGCGCGGCTTCAGGTGGGAGAACACGAACGATTGGTTCCCGCCCGGCACGAACGCGATCGTATCCTGCACGCCGGGGTCGGCATGGATAATATCGGCAACCGCCTTCAGGTGCGCCGCCATGTAGTCGAACGAGGCATCCTGCGGACCCAGAACCGCGCCGAACATTGCGCTGGAATCCTGGCTGGGAATGAAGCCCGTCGCCATCGTCTCGAACAGGTAGACGGTTCCTGCCAGCATCAGGATGGCGATCATCAGTGTCGCCAGCCGGAACCGCATGGCGATCCGCAACGTGTTCTCGTACCACTTGGCCAGGACGTCGAATCCGTGCTCCAGCAGGCGGTAGCCGCGGCCATGCCGCACTTCGTGCTCGGACTTCAAGAACCGGCTGCCCAGCATCGGCGTCAGCGTCAGCGAGACGAATCCGGAAATCAGAATCGCCACCACGATGGTCACCGAAAATTCGTGCAGCAGCCGTCCCACAATGCCGCTCATGAACAGCACCGGAATGAACACCGCTACCAGCGAGAAGGTCATCGAAATGATGGTGAACCCGATCTCCTTCGATGCCGCCAGCGCCGCCTCCATGCGGCTCTTCCCCATCTCCATGTGCCGGACGATATTCTCCAGCATCACGATGGCGTCATCCACCACGAACCCCACCGAGAGCGTCAACGCCATCAGCGACAGGTTGTTGAGGCTGTACCCCAACAGGTACATCACGGCGAACGTGCCGACAAT
This sequence comes from Candidatus Sulfopaludibacter sp., assembly GCA_031292755.1. Classification (GTDB taxonomy): domain Bacteria; phylum Acidobacteriota; class Terriglobia; order Bryobacterales; family Bryobacteraceae; genus Sulfopaludibacter. The sequence goes on along the minus strand of JARLGM010000008.1, from coordinate 46,782 downwards.
CGAAAACGGCACCGCGGCGCCTGGAATCAGCGTGGCGGAGATGTTCCGCAGGAACAGGAAGATCACCAGCACCACGATGCACACCGTCAGCAGCAGCGTGAATTCCACGTCGTGAATCGACGCCCGGATGGATTGCGACGCATCGAACGCCACCGAGAGGTCCACGGCTGGAGGAAGCTCGCGGCGGAACTCGGGAATCAGCGCGCGAATGCTGTCTACTACGTCCACGGTGTTGGTGCCCGGCTGTTTGTTGATGGCCAGAATCACGCTGCGGGTGTTGTTATACCAGGCCGCGAGCTTGTTGTTCTCCACGCCATCCACCACGTTGGCCAGTTGGTCCAACCGTACCGGCGTACCGCTGCGCCAGGCGACGATGATCGGCCGGTAGGCGGCGGCCTTCAGCAGTGCGCCGTTGGATTCAATGGTGAACGCCTGCCGGGGTCCGTCCAGTTGCCCCGTGGGCAGATTGGTGTTGGCGCTGGCGATGGCCTTCTGCACCTCGTCGATCCCCATGTTGAAGGCCGCCAGCTTGTCGGGATCCACCTGCACGCGCACCGCGTATTTCTGTTCGCCGAACACCTGCACGCGCGAAACGCCGGTGACCATGGAGATGCGTTGCGACATCTGAATATCGGCATACTCGGAAATCTTGTAGAGCGGCAACGTGCTGGAATCCAGGGCCATGTACAGCACGGGCTGTTCCGCCGGATTCACCTTCTGGTACGATGGCGGCCGCGGCATGCTGGACGGAAGCTGCCCGCCCGCCGCCGAGATCTGCGCCTGAATGTCCTGCGCCGCGGCGTCGATATTGCGGTCCAGAGAGAACTGCACCGTGATGCTGGTGGCGCCCTGAGTGTTCGTCGAACTCATGGACGAGATGCCCGCGATGGTCGAAAACTGGCGTTCCAGCGGTGTCGCCACAGTGGATGCCATGGTCTCCGGACTCGCGCCCGGCAGCGCCGCCGTCACCTGAATCGTGGGATAATCCACGCTCGGCAGCGCGGCCACCGGCAATGCGCGAAACGCCACCGTGCCGAACAGCACAATGGCGAAGCACAGCAACACCGTCATGATCGGCCGTTCGATAAAAAGCCGCGAAAGATTCATGGGCGCCCCGCTGGCTTGGATTCCTCCACCGCCTTGACCTCGGCGCCGGGGAACAGCCGTAACTGCCCGTCGATCACCACGGTGTCTCCAGGCGAAATGCCCTTCTCCACCACGGTCCTGTTGCCGGTCGTCGCGCCTAGCGTCACCGGCCGAATCTCCACGTGATTGTCCGGCTTCACGGTGTAAACGAACTGCCCCTGCTGGCTCGACTGCACGGCCTCGGCGGGGATCACCGTGGCGTTCCGGATGGTGTCCAGCGTCAGGATCACGGTAACGAATTCACCCGGCCACAGCATCCCGTCCCGGTTATCGAAGGTGGCTTTCAGATGGATCGTGCCGGTGGTCGTATCCACCGTGTTGTCGATGGTTGCCAGGTGGCCCGTGACGATGCGCTCCGGTGCATCCTGGGAAAAAACGCGCACGGTTAAGGGATGCGACGCATTGAGACGACGAATGGCTCCTAAGTGCTGTTCGGGCACATTGAAATTGACGAACAGGGGAGCGATTTGGTTGATCACCACCAGCGGCACATCGTTGACCTTCACCAGGTTGCCGGCATGTACCAAAAGGTTCCCGGTTCGCCCGGAAATGGGCGCGGGAATATCGCAGTAGCTCAGGTTCAACTTGGCGGCGGAGACCGCGGCTTCATCCGCCTGGAGCGATGCCTTGGCGGTATCGATGGTAGCTTTGGTGGCGTTCACCGTGGCGCGCGCGGCTTCGGCCGTGGATTGCGCCTGGTCGAAAGTGGACCGCGGCGTGAGCCCACCCTGTTGCAACTCCGCCTGCCGCTTGGCATCGCTGTCGGCAAATTTCACCTGCGCGGTGTCGCGCGCCACAGAAGCTTCCGCCTGCGCAATCTGCGCGCGATCCCGTTCCGCCGTCGCCTGGGCCTGGCGGAGCGCGTCTTCGTAAGGGCGCGAGTCGATCTTAAAAAGCAGTTGGCCCTTGCTGACGTTCTGGCCTTCGGCGAAATCGACGCTGACCAGTTCGCCCGCGATCTGCGATTTCACCTGCACCATGGCGGATGCTTCGCCTGTTCCGACGACGCGCAGTTCGGTAGGCACCGCCTCCTGCACCGCCTTGGCCACTGAGACCGGGGTAGCCGGCATGCCCGCCGCCATGGGATTCGCCTGCTGAGCCGGTTGCTGCTTACAGGCTGGAACAAGAAACGTGGTTCCACACAGAAGGAGTATTAAGGATAGCCGCACGAGAGACACCCAACACTCCCACTCTAGCAAAGAAATAGCGAAATCTTTGTAAACTATGGCTCAAAACGGACGGGCAAAATCATCCAATCGCAAGTGCTGGAAGTTGAAGTCGAACCGGAAGCGCCCTGCGGGCCGCTCTACCACCAGGAAGCTGTAGGTGGGGTCGTAATGGTAGGCGTCCAGCGGATAGAGCCAGGGCGACACCGGAAACGGCGCATAGGTGTCGGACAGCGGAACGATGCGGCCGTACTGGTCGGGGCGCTGTTCGCCGCGGTCCCGAATGAAGCTGAGCGAGGCGTGCGGCCCGGGCGACAGGCACAGTGCGCGGCTCCGCGTGCAAATGCCGAAGCCGGGAATGCGCAGAGTATCGGGGGCGGTGTCGAGAACTTGCTCCCGGCTCATCAGAGTGAGATAGAGGCGTCCCTGGATGGTGACCTCGCGCGTGCTCAGCATCCTATACTCGCGCGGGTCGAGAACGATTTGCAGGAATCCGGCTTGTCCGCTCCAACCGTGCAAACGCGCCGAATTCACGCCGGTCCGGAATCCCGGCAGCGCAGGGCACTCCACAATCATCCGATAGTTGTTCAGGGTCAACTCGGAGCCCGCGGGCAAGCCTTCCGCCGCCAGGGGCAGTTCGATGGCTTCAGTCCGCCGGAAGCGCCAGTCGCCCGCGGGGTATTTTACGCTGCGATCCAGGGAGGGCCGGATGCTCGCGCCGGATGCCAGGACTCCGTATACCGCCTGCTGCGGGACCAGGAGATAGACGATGCACAAGAGGGCAGTGAAGGCGAACAGGGTCCGGGACAGCGCCGCCCGCCGCTGGGAGTATTGCAGCAGGAGAATCGCGCACGACCCGGCGCACAGAACCATTGCGAGGGCACAGGCATCGACCCATTGCGCACCATCGATATATTGTCCGTGCCCGGCCAGCCACGCCCAGCCGGCAAATGGGCCAGCCACCAGCAGGACCACCAGCGCGAACTGACCCTGCGTCCGGGTCACGGCGGCCAGTGCGGCGGCGGGCAAGAGCAGGAATACCGAGAAGAACACCTGGCGCCACAGCAGGTCCGGCAGATACGCGACCGGCGAGATTCCAGCGGCCCCCAGGGCGATCGCTTGAAACAGGAACAGCGGGATGTCGATGCAGATCGCGAGGACCGTCAGCTTCGCGGCCGCCAGGTGATACCAGGTGAATGGGCGAGTCAGCCAGTATTGCCGGTCGCCGACGAGCGGTTCGCTATGGACGAGCGCCGCTACCAGGCTCCAGATGGCGACCGGCGTTGCCAGGAACAGGAGTTGCCACGCCGTGGTCACCAGAACGGTTCTGTGGCGCGTCAGAAGATCGAGGTCGTTCGTGGCGAACACGAACATCAGCGGCAATACCACCAGCAGGTGCGGCCAGATATGCCGGAGATCTTTGAGCGCCAGCACGGCGATCTTGCGCGCGGTTACCATACCAGACTCCTTGGACCGGAGCGGCCGGCTTCGTACGGTCCTAAGCGAATGTTGTCGATCGTCAAGCTGCGTTCGAAATAGCCGGTGGTATCTCGCTTTGCAATTTCCACCATGGTCGGACCCGTAAAAAACGCGCGCACCTGGCCGCTGGGGGTCGGTTCCATCAGACCGAGCCCGGTAATGGCTGTGGAGAAAACGGTCCAGGCCGAAAGTCCGCCGAGACGCGTGCCGAATCCTTCGGCGCGCTTCCCGTCGGTCAAGGCAAAGGTGGCATCGGTCAAATCTCCGCCGGACGCCGAGAGACAAGTAATCACGAGTTGGATTCCGTCGGGGATGGAGACCGAACACAGATCGCCGGGGCCCATACGGTACGCTGTGCTGGGTATGGGCATGCGGTCGATCCGGGGCGCGGACAGGGTCGCAAACGCCGCGGTGCTCCGCACGCGCACGGGCGCCTCCTGCAATTTCGCGCGGTCATAAAACGAACTGTCGACGTTCAATTCGAGCCAATAGTCGTTGCGCGCGTCGATGAGGCGCTGGCCGGCCCCAAGTTCCGTCCGCCCCACAATGCCGCCAACCAAGCTCCAGCCGGAGTCCCAATGGCCGCCGCCGGGCGCATCGATGGTGGTGCGGACGCGCTCCATCATGAGGTGGGCACCGGCGGGAATGCCTGCAATGGCGATTGGAATCCTGACGCCGACTGCGTCGTACGTGGTGACATTGCTCCAGCCGCCCGGCGAGACCTGCGGGGACCGCGCCGCATCGAAAGCGATTTGCACGCTGCCGCTGGGCCCGGGACCTTTGAGCTTCTCGAGAAGCGCAAAGGCAGGGTGCCAGCCAGGTAAGCCAATTACCAATACCAGGAGTCCTGCGCCCAGCACACCGCGCGAAACGGGTGTGGCCCGGCGCCGGTATTGCAGGAAGATTACCGCTGCCGTCACCGCGAGGTATAGGGCGGTGTCCGCGGCGTATCGCACCGTCTGGGCGCTTCCCCACATGCCAGTTTCGTAGCCGAACAGATGCTCCATGACGGGAGTCGAAAGGACGGACAGAACCACGTACGCCACTACGCAGAGAATAAACTGCACGGGGGTTCTGGTGACTGAGGCTACCGTCACCACGAATGCGCCGGCGAGCGCCAAAATCACCAGAAGCGGGCTGGCGATGACCGGCGATACGCCGTTGACCGCCACCGCGACGGTTCCCGTCAGGAACACCGGCAACAGGATCAACAAAAGAATGAAGAGAGCCTTCGCCGCGAGAATGCTGCCCCACGGGAACGGACGCGTCAGCCAGTATTGTCCGTCGCCCACGATAGTCTCTTGTTTGACGGCATCGTACATCAACCCGATCGCCGCCACCACAAAGACAAGTCCGAGGACCATCTGCGCACCGGCCAACCCGCTGTGCCGGGGCAAGAGGATGTCGATCGCCATGCGCGCAATCACCAGCAGAAGGAAGGCGCTCACGGCCCCCTGCCGGTGTGCCACGTCTTTGCGAAAAATCAGCAGAGCTTCTCGCATGGCGTTCTCTAAGCGGCGGCACGGCCGACTTTCGCCAGTGCGACGAAGATGGAGCGGAGAGGCATGCCGTTTCCGGCAATATCGCGGACGTCCGGAAACAGGCCGCGCACCGTGGCAGGCGTGCGCTCGGCATCGAACTCCGTATCTACGAAACGAATCACCGGCCCGATCGTCTCCACCTGCACCCACGAGCGCGGCAGTTGCGGCGGCACCGGCCGCGGCCCGTCGAATGTAAGGACCACCTCGCGGAAGCGCCCCGTCAGGGTGTCCAATTCCTCGGAAAATCGCAGCCGCCCCCGCTCCAGATAGCCCACGTGACTGGCGAAGCTTTCTATCTCCGCCAGGTCATGCGACGAAATCAGAATCGTAGTATTCTCGGCGCGCGCCAGCAGACCTTCGATCAACTCATCGCGCACCAGCGCGTCCAGCCCCGTGAACGGCTCGTCCAGCACAATCAGCTCGGGCCGGTAGGCCAGCGACGACGCCAGCGCGGTCTTCATCCGCATGCCTCGCGAGAGCTGGCGTAGCTTGCGGTCGCGCGGCAACTCGAACTGCCGCAGCAGTTCCCCGGCCAGCGCTTCGTCCCAGGTGGGATAGAACGGCCGCAGGAAGCGCAAAAAATACTCGACCGTCATCCACTCCGGCATCTCCTGGTTTTCGGAAACGTACCCGATGCGCGCGAACTCCGCCGGTCCCAGCCTGCGGGAATCCACGTCCAAGACTTCGCTATGCCCGCCGCTCGGCCGCAAAATGTTCATCAGCACCTTGATGGTGGTCGTCTTGCCCGCGCCGTTCGGACCGACGAGGGCGTAGATGCTGCCCGCGGGCACGTCCAGAGCCAGGTCCCGCAGCGCTTCCGTGTGGCGGAAATGCTTGCACAACGCTTCCGTGCGAATTACCGAGCTCATTTCCTCTCCTTCCCGTCCAGGCGATGCCAGTGTGCGGCCAGCGCGCCCGCCACCTGTTCCAGGCTCATCGACAGCCTCTTCGCCTCTACCACCAGTTGCTCCAGTTCGTTATCCAGCAGCCGCGTTCGCGCCGCGGCGGTGGATGCCGGCGGCGTCGCCACCACCGTGCCCATGCCGGGACGCACCTCCAGCAGTCCTTCGTTCAGCAGGTGCGTGATCACCTTGTGCGCCGTGTTCGGATTGATTTTTAGCTCCGTGCTGATGGTGCGCACCGAGGGGAACGCGTCGCCCGGCCGCAACTGCCCGGAGATGAGGGCCTTTTTAGCCGCATAAACCACCTGCTCGTAGAGCGAGCTGCCCGGTTTGAAGGCCACCCGGAAGGGTATCACAGGTGTATTATTACCCGTAGTACACCGCTGCGTCAATGGAAAAATGTTACTCTCGATTTTTGAAGCTGCTGAAACTGATTCTCCCGCTTCTTCTTTCCTCCGGCCTGTTCGCCGCGGACTCCCGGCATATCGACCTGGCCGGCTCCTGGGCCTTCTCGCTGGACCCCGATAACAAGGGCCATGCCGATGAGCGCTACATGCGGACCATCGGCCCCGGCGTGATCTTCCTGCCAGGCAGCACGGACCAGGGCGGCTTCGGCGTCAAGGTGATCGTGCCCGATACCGGCTGGCTCACCCGGCCTTACAAGTACGAAGGTCCCGCGTGGTATCAGAAGGATGTCGTCATCCCGGAGAGTTGGCGGGGCTTGCACATCTCGCTCTTTCTGGAGCGCCCCCACTGGCAGACCGAAGTGTGGGTCGATGGCATCGCCGCCGGTATGCACAACAGTCTCTCCACGGCGCACGAGTACGAGCTCAGCGAGGCCCTCAAACCCGGCCCCCACCGCATCACCCTGTGCGTGGACAACTCGTACAAGATCGATGTCGGCCGCAATGCCCACAGCCTCACCGAACACACGCAAACCAATTGGAACGGCATCGCCGGCGAAATCTCGCTGCGCGCCACAGACCCCGTCTGGATCGATGCCACCAGCATTGCCACCGACGCCGCGCAGAAGACGCTTCACATCACGTGCGCCATTCGCAACGCCACCGGCGCCGCCGTCTCGGGAGACCTGACCGCTCGCGCTGCCGGAGCCTCCACCAGCGCGCACTTCACGCAAACCGCCGCTGGGCGCACCGTCTCTTTCACCCTCTCCGTGCCCGCCGCCAAACCGTGGGACGAGTTTGAACCCACGCTCTACACCCTGGAGCTATCGCTGACTGCTGGTCATTTCAGCGATCGCCGCGCCATTCCCTTCGGACTCCGCACCATAGCCACGCGCGGCACCCAGTTCCTGCTGAACGGCCGGCCCGTGTTCCTGCGCGGCACATTGGAGTGCAATATCTGGCCGCTTACCGGCTATCCGCCCACCGGCGTCGCAGCCTGGGAGCGCATCTTCCGCATCGCCCGCTCCTACGGCCTGAACGCCTTCCGCTTCCACTCCTACTGCCCGCCCGAGGCCGCGTTTATCGCCGCCGACCGCACCGGCTTCCTTCTACACGTCGAGCTGCCCGTCTGGAACAAGACTGTCGGCAAAGATCCCGTGCTCAGCGACTACATGCGCGCCGAAGGCTACCGCATTCTCAAGACGTACGGCAATCATCCTTCCTTCACCATGCTCTGTCTCGGCAACGAGCTGATCGGCGACGACAAGTTCATGGACGACCTGGTCGCCGAATTCAAAAAGGCCGACCCCCGCCGCCTCTACACCTTCTCCGCCGACCACCGCCGCCGCGTTCCCGGCGCCACCTCCGACTATTACGTGACCCAGCAGACCTCCGCCGGCCGCCTGCGCATTAACGGAACCCGCTTCACCAAAACCGAAGAGGGCACCGATCGCGATTTCGCTGATTCCGTCGCCGCCGTGCCCGTGCCGCTGGTCAGCCACGAGTTGGGACAGTGGGCCGTCTACCCCGATTTCAGCGAGATCGGCAAATACACCGGCGTGCTCAAGGCCCGCAATCTGGAGCCGTTCCGCGATTCGCTCGCCGCCCGCGGCATGATCGACCAGGCCCGCGAGTTTCAAATCGCGTCCGGTAAATTCTCGTGGGCCGTGTATAAAGAGGATATGGAAGCCGCCCTCCGCACGCCCGGTTACGGAGGCTTCTTCCTGCTGCAATTGGAAGACTTCCCCGGACAGGGCGAGGCGCTGGTGGGCCTGCTGGATTCCTTTTGGGATTCCAAAGGCATCCTCACGCCCGAGGAGTTCCGCCGGTTCTCCAGCGCCACCGTCCCTCTTCTGCGCATGAAAACATTCGTGTGGACCGCCGGTGAGTCCTTCACCGCGCACGCCGAGGTCGCGCACTACGGACGCGAGCCACTCGCCGATGCCGCGCCGTCCTGGCGCGTGACCGATGACGACGGCCGCGCCATCGCGTCGGGAGATTTTCCCCATACCGACATCCCGCCCGGCACCGTCACCGCATTGGGCGATATCAGCTTGCCACTTACTTCCGCCCGTGCCGCGCATTGGAAAATCACCATCGCCCTGGCCGGCACCGAAGCCATCAACAGTTGGGACGTGTGGGTGTATCCTAAGCCAGCCCCCGCGCCCGCGCCGCCCGGCGTACTGATCGCCACGGCGTTCGATGCCGCCGCGGAGAGCGCCCTGAATCAAGGCCGCAAAGTTGTGCTGCTGACGCCCGCGCAGCAGAAAGGGCCCGGCCCGCAGCCCATGCGTTTTCTGCCCGTCTTCTGGTCCAACGGCTACTTCGACAATCAACCCGGCACCATGGGTATCTTCTGCGACCCCACCCATCCCGCGCTCGCCGGATTCCCCACCGCCAGCCACTCAGACTGGCAATATTGGGAACTCACCGAAGGCTCCCACGCATTCATCCTGGACCAGACGCCCCTGGCCTTCCGCCCCATCATCCAGGTGATCGACGACTTCCATCGCAATCACAAACTCGGCGCCGTGGTGGAAGCAGCCGCAGGCAAAGGCAAACTCCTGGCCGTCTCCTTCGATCTCGCCACCGGCTTAGAACACCGTCCCGTCGCCCGGCAACTCCTCCGAAGCCTTCTCGACTACGCCGCCGGCGACAAATTCCAGCCGAAGCAATCTCTGACCATGCAGGAAATCGAAAGCTGGGCCAAGTAGCAGCGAGCCATTTCACGCAACAAAAAAGCCGCTCTCCGGCGGGATTGAGCCGGAGAGCGGCGGAGGCTCTCCCATCGTTGTAGCGAGCGAAAAAATGTCTTAGCTGCAGCCGCTGGTGCCGCCGCAATTGCCGCACTTATAGCAACTGCCGTTGCGGGTCATGATGGACCCGCACTCGGCACACAGGGGAGCGTCGGCGGCTACCGTGGCGAAGGGCAACTGCTGTTGCGGATCGGCTTCGGTGGGCCGCAGAACGGTAGTTTCTCCGGCTTCGGTCACGGCATACTCCGGCCCCAGGAACTTGGCGCCTATCCAGCGGAACATATAATCCATGATGGATTTGGCATAGGGTATCTGGGGATTGCCGGTCCAGCCGCTGGGCTCGAAGCGAACGTGGGCGAACTTGTCCACCAGGAACTTCAACGGTACGCCGTATTGCAGGTTGAAGCTCACGGCGGTGGCGATGGAATCCATCAGACCGGAAATGGTGGAGCCTTCCTTGGCCATGGTGATAAACACTTCGCCCGGCGCGCCATCGTCATACATACCGACGGTGATGTAGCCTTCGTGCCCGCCGATGGAAAACTTGTGAGTGATGGACTTGCGCTCATCCGGCAGCTTGCGGCGCACCGGGCGGTAGACCACTTTCTCCACTACCTGGGCCGTTTCGGCCGTGGCGCCGGAAGGAGCGGCGCCGGATGCGCGCTTCTCATTCTTGCCCGAACCGGAACTGAGCGGCTGCACCTTCTTGGAGTTATCGCGATAGATGGCCACCGCTTTCAGCCCCAGCTTCCAGCTTTCGGTGTAGGCGTCCATGATCTGTTCCACCGTGGACTCCTCGGGCATGTTGATGGTCTTGGAAATGGCCCCCGAAATGAAGGGCTGCACCGCCGCCATCATGCGCACGTGGCCCATGTAATGGATAGACCGCGCGCCGTTCTGCGGGCGGAAGCTGCAATCGAATACCGCCAGGTGCTCCGGCTTCAGGTCCGGCGCGCCTTCGATGGTGCCGGTGGCATCGATGTGGCTGACAATGCGCTCGGCCTGCTGGGTGGTGTAGCCCAGTTTGATGAGCGCGGCCGGTACGGTGTTGTTGACGATCTTGATGACGCCGCCGCCCACCAGCTTTTTGTATTTGATGAGCGCCAGGTCCGGTTCAATGCCGGTGGTATCGCAATCCATCATGAAGCCGATGGTGCCGGTGGGGGCGATCACGGTGACCTGCGCGTTGCGGTACCCATTGCGGCGTCCCGATTCGTAAGCGTCGTCCCAGCACTGCTGCGCGCCCTGATACAACGCGGCGGGCACCCGATGCTTGTCGATGCGCGAGACCGCATCGCGGTGCATACGGATCACTTCCAGGAAAGGCTGCTCGTTGACCGCATAGCCGGCGAAGGTGCCCACGCTTTCGGCCACGCGGGAGCTGGTGAGGTACGCCTGCCCGCACATCACCGCCGTGATCGCGGCGGAGAAATCGCGGCCCTGGTCGCTGTCATAGGGAACGCCCATGGACATCAGCAGTGCACCCAGGTTGGCGAACCCCAGACCGAGCGGCCGGAAGGCATGGGAGTTTTCGCCGATCTTCTGGGTGGGGTAGCTGGCGTTATCGACGATGATTTCCTGCGCCAGGATCATGGTGTCCACGGCGTGGCGGAAGGCTTCCACGTCGAACTGCCCGTCGGGACCCACGAATTTCATCAGGTTGAGGGAAGACAGGTTGCACGCCGAATCGTCCAGGAACATGTATTCCGAACAGGGATTCGATGCGTTGATGCGCGCGGTATTCCGGCAGGGATGCCAGCGGTTCACGGTGGTATCGAACTGCATGCCGGGGTCGCCGCACTGGTGGGTGGCTTCGGCGATCTGGCGCATCAGCTCGCGCGCCTTGTAACGCTTTACCGGCTGTCCAGTGGCAACGGCTTTTGTCCACCATTCGCCATCTGACACTACCGCCTCCATAAAATCGTCGGTGGCGCGGACGGAATTGTTGGCGTTCTGGAAGAAGACGGAGCTGTAGGCTTCGCCATCCAGCGACGCATCATAGCCGGCTTCCACCAGGGTATAGGCCTTTTTCTCTTCCTTGGCCTTGCACCAGATGAACTTCTCTACGTCCGAGTGATCCACATTGAGGATCACCATTTTGGCCGCGCGGCGCGTCTTGCCGCCGCTTTTGATTACGCCCGCGAAGGCGTCAAAGCCTTTCATGAAAGAGAGCGGCCCGGAGGCGCGGCCGCCGCCGGAGAGCACGGCATCTTCTTCGCGCAGGGCGGAAAGGTTGGAGCCCGTGCCGGAGCCCCACTTGAACAGCATGCCTTCGGTTTTGGCCAGATCCAGGATGGATTCCAGCGAATCCTTTACCGATACGATGAAGCAGGCGGAGCACTGCGGGCGCAGCACGCCGGACTCGAGCTTGGCCACCCGGTCGGCATTCTCGTCGTAGATCCAACCATAGCCGCGCGTCTCTTTGACGCCCACATTGAACCAGACCGGCGAATTGAAGCAGGCCTTCTGGGTGAGCATCAGGTGGGCCAGCTCCAGGCCGAAGTTCTCACCATCTTCGTGGCTCTTAAAATAGCCGTCTTTCTTGCCCCAGCCGGTGATGGTGTCCACCACGCGCTGTACCAACTGCCCGACGCTGGTTTCACGCTCGGGCGACCCGAGCTTACCGTAAAAGTATTTGCTGGCGACGATGTTGGTGGCGGTCTGCGACCACTCCATGGGCACTTCCACGTCGCGCTGTTCGAAAATTACCGAGCCCTTGTCGTTACCGATCGAGGCGGTTCGGGTCTCCCAGTGAATCTCGTCGTAAGGAGTTTTGCCCGCCTCCAGGCGAGCCGTGAAGTAGCGGGGAAAGCTGATTCCCGTCTTGGTTTTGGTAAGATTCCTGGTCCTCAATGATTCCATTTTCGCACTCAAATCGACTGAAAGCTGGCCCATAATGATCCTCCGGAGATTTCTGCTGGAAAGAAGCGCCTCCGTAATGTTGCCCCAATATATGGTGTGAGGTCAAGAAGTTTATCTATATGCTGCGTGTAGCAGTTACAGGACTCGGTTCCGAAGCGCACAGTTCCGCGGACAAAAAGGTACGAATTCGTGTCAAGGGGAAAAGTGAAAAAAGTGCGGTTGGCCCGCCGGGGCGAACTCCCCCGAATCAGGCGTGAAAGGCAGCAGGCCTCTGCCGGAGCCGCTGCTGTTCGAACTGGCGGGAGGCGGCGGCGACCACGCGTTCTACTTCTTCACGGTCCAGGGGCTGCGCCAGAACATCGTATGCGCCGACATTCAGCACCTCGGCCCAGAGGTGCTCGTCGGCGGTCCGCGACGTGACCACCAACTGCGGCGGAAGCGCCAGGCGGCGGAGGTCGGAGAGCACTTTTCGCCAGTTCCATTTGGGCAGGTCGCTTTCCGCGATTACCACATGGACTTCGTTCTGCTCCAGGGAATGCAGCGCGCGACGACGGTTCCGCGCTTCGAAGAGCCGCCAGCCGCACTTCCGGAAGACGTCTTGCACCAGGATCCGTTCGGAAGAGTATTCACCCACGAGAAGGGCGGAAATGTTCGGTCGATGCGCGAGCTCAGTCATAAATTACTCTCTTTCCCAAGTTGAAGAGCAATTGGCGGACCAACTAGTAGTCCGCCGAACGCGGCTCCGTTCTCTAGTTAATTATTTGCGGCATGGAGGAGCGGGGGACAGGGCTGACCGAGCAAGGGTGGTGCATCACGAGGCGCCAGCGAGTGCCGCGCAAAACGTCTGAACTTTGACTATATCAGCGGCATCGAACCCATACAAGGCGCATAGAAGATGTATAAGTGCCGTTATGCACCGAAAGCGGGTGGAAAAGAATACCGCGCTACTGTTATCGTCCACGGCTTCCCGCAAGCGAACAGTCCGCGGACCGCGCGTCAGCCTAACTCCTGCCGTTTCCTAACAACCGATCTGGTATGTTGGATGCTGATTTAAACCAACGGCCGTGTGGAAAGACATTCGATTCGGGTTGCGCCAGCTCCGGAAAAGTCCGGCGTTCACGGCCATTGTCCTCGCCACGCTCGGGCTGTGCATCGGCGCCAACACGGCTGTCTACAGTGTTCTGGACGCGGTACTGCTGCGGCCCCTGCCGTATCCGGAAGCGGATCGCCTGGGACTGATCGTGACGCAGGCGGGCCAGGGGACGCAGGAGGCGCAAACCGGCGCGTTGTTCGAAATGGTGCGCGATGGCGCCCCCGGGTTAGACACCGCGGCTTATTCCGGCGCCATCACGGCGGCGAATTTCGCGGCGGGCGGACGGCTGGCGGTGGTGCGGCAGCAGCGTGTTTCGGCCGGCTTCTTCCGCGTGTTAGGCGTCGCGCCGGCGCGGGGAAGAGAATTCACGCGCGCCGAAGATGTGCCGGACGGCCCGGCCCTGGCGGTGGTGAGTCACGAATTCTGGCGGCGGGAACTGGGCGGCAATTCCGGCGCGGTAGGCAAGACCATTCTGCTGCGCGGCGAGCCGTTCCAAGTCACGGGCATCATGCCGCGCGGGTTTCGGACGGAAACTCCGGTGGATGTGTGGACGCCGCTGAGGCCCTCGCGGCAAGACGAAGGCGCGGGTCAAAACTACACCGTGATTTCGCGTCTGCGTCCGGGGGTCTCGTGGGCGGAAGCCGGCGGTCAACTCACCGCGGTGAGTCATTTTCTGACGCAGATGCCGGGATTTCCCAGGACCTTTCCGGTGATCGAAGCGCGCCTGGCGCCCTACCAGGACGCCATGACCGGCGGCGTGCGCGGGGAGTTGCTGATCACCTGGGCAGCGGTGCTGACGGTGCTGGCGATCGGCTGCGCCAATATTGCCGGGCTGCTGCTGGCGCGCAGCGGAGCGCGGCGGCGGGAGATTGCCACACGCCTGGCACTGGGCGGCAGCCGGTGGCGCATCGTCCGGCAGTTGCTGGCCGAAAGCCTGGTGCTGGCGCTGGGCGGCTGCGCGGTAGGAATCGCGGTGGGAGCCTTTTCGCTCGACTGGCTGCGCAGCCTGGGCGCGCAGGATTTCGAGCGCTGGCGGGCGATTGAACTGGACGCGCGCGTGATGCTGGCCATGTTGGGAATCACCGCGCTGACCGGCGTGCTGTTTGGATTGTTCCCGGCGATCCGGATCAGCCGGCTGGATGTGCGCGCGGTGCTGATGGAAGCCGGCCGGAGCATCGCCGGCAGGCGTCGGCGATGGCCGGAGAACGCGCTGGTGGCGGGGGAAGTGGCGCTGAGCCTGGTGCTGCTGGTGACCGCCGGCCTGCTGGTGCGCAGCCTGAGTTATACCACCGGCCTGGCTCCCGGATTCGATCCGCGCAACGTCATGGCCGCGGAGGCGTCACTGCAGGACCGCCGTTACCAGAGCCCCGAGTCGATCAACCATCTGTTCACCGCCAGCCTGGAGCGCATCCGCCGTCTGCCTGGGGTCGAATCGGCCGCGGTGGCGCTGACCCTGCCCTACGAGCGGCCGATGAATGACAGCTTTCTTGCATTGGATGGCGAAAGCCGCCGCCACGCCATGGCCGAAATGGTGTACCTGACGCCGGGCTACTTCGAGACCATGCGGATTCCGCTGCTGCTGGGGCGCACGGTATCGGCGCGTGACAATGCGGAAGCCGGCGCGGTGGCGGTGGTGAGCGAATCTTTCGCCCGCAGATATTTTCACGGAGCCGAAAACGCCCTGGGACGCCATCTGCAAATCGACGAACAGGCGCGCGAGATTGTCGGTGTGGTGGGCGACGTGCAACAGCACAGCTCGTTGAACCAGGCCGGCCTGCCGGTCTCGATGGATCCCACGGTCTACCTTCCGGTGGCGCAGTTGTCCGGCATCTTCCTGACAGGGGCGCACCGTTGGTTCTCGCCCAAGTGGGCAATGCGCGTGCATGGCGCGCCGGGCACGCTGGAAACGCAAGTGCAAGCCGCGGTGATGGCAGTGGATGCCGGGCTGCCGCTTTCGCCTATCAAAACGATTGCACAGTTCGCGGAGCAGTACACCGGCGGGCAGCGATACCTGGCGAGCCTGTTTGCGGTGCTGGCCGGGCTGGCGGTGCTGCTGGCGGCGATCGGGATCTACGGCACGATTTCGCAGGCCATCACCCGGCGGCGACATGAACTCGGTGTGCGTATCGCGCTGGGCGCACCGGTCAGACAGACGCTGGCGCACCTGGCGATGCCCGGCTTGCGCCTGGCGGCTTTGGGAATCGGCGCGGGTCTGGTGCTGGCCCGCTTCGCTGTGCGTTTCCTGGAGCACCTGCTGTTCGGCGTGGGTCCGGGAGATCCGCTGACGTTCCTGGCGATGGCGGTTCTGCTTCTGCTGGTGGCGGCCGGCAGCAGCCTGGCCGCCGGGGCACGGATTCTGCGGATGGATCCGGCGGAGACTCTCCGGTCGGACTGAGCGCGGGCGCCTTCCTACGGCTGGGCCAGGGTGATCCAGGTGGAGGGGTACCCGCGCGGGACAAGACACCGCGACCCGCGAGTCGGGAGGAGCAAGGTTCCGCCTCCGTGGAAGCCGGTACGCGATTCGGTGGTAACTACACTGCGCCCGGTTCGGGTGCGGGGATCCTGGACCTGGTGCGGGCTGTCGAGAACGATATTCAGCGGCAGGGTGGCGGCTGGCGTTTCCAGCGTTTCGAAAGTAAATCCGATCAGGAAATAGTTTTCGCCTTCGATGTGGTGCTCCATGTGGGTGATGCGGCCGCGGACAACAGCGCCGGCCGGTGCGAGCAGGCGCTGATTGGCCGGATCGACGAGCGGCTTGTCGAGCCTGGCCGAAACCGGGTCGCCGGCGGCGGCGCGATCCGTATCGATCTCCGTATCGAGCGCAAGTTGTACCGGCAGGCCCGGCGGCAGGGCGGGGGCGTGAACGACGCCGGAGAATGTAGGGCCGGAGGACGCCTGCGGAGCGGGATTGTCGAAGCGCACCGTGGATTCCCCGCGGAATTCGTGGCAGGCCGAGTAGACCGTGGTGCTTTCGGTGAAGCCGGCGTCGCGGCCGATCACCTGCAGATTCGTCCGGCGCGGGATCAGATACTCGCCGTCGCCGATTCGCAGGAGCTCGAAATTCGTCGCCGTAGTGGCCTCACAGCTTCCCGTGTCCGCGGGCAGTTCCAGAGTTCGCACGGTAAGTTGTTTCAGGAGCGCGGAGGCGGGGTCGAGCCGGAACGTGCCGTCGTAGCCGGTCATCCGCCATTTGACGCCGGCCTGCACGCGGTAGTGGCTGGCTTCCAGCGGCACGCGGTAGCGATACTCCAGCAGCGGGCTGGTGCCCAAATACTGAAACTGCACGGCGGGATTGGCGAAGATATCAATCAGAAACGGGCCAAACGGTCCGGTGCCGAGCGGTCCTCCTCCGGCCATCTCTTCGATCTTTTCGGTGGCGATGCGCGCCGCCCCGGGCCAGGCGTAGATCTCGTATCCGCCGTCGGTCACTTCCACGTCGAAGCGCAACCGGTCGGTTGCCATAAGCACCGGCCTGGTACGGCCCTTCCGCCGATTGGCCACGATGACATCGCAGGCTCGCGGCGCCTGGCGGGCTTCGCGGAAGTAACGGCGGTCCACAGTCTGTGTGCAGGTGTATTTGAGGATGGCGGCAGCCGCGTCCGCAAGGCGAGCCTGGGCGCGGGCCAGCACATCGTCTGGCTTCGCGGGCGGCTGTGCCAGCGATACGGCGGCGAAGCAGAGCAGAAGTGCGGGTCGCATTCAACGCTCCTCGCCAAGCGGGAACGTGGCAGTTCCGCAGGCGCGCGTATATTCGTCGCAGGCGACTACGCGCATTCGGGTAGGGGTGGCGGCCATCGGTATATCCAACGGAAAGCGCAGTCCGCCGCGCAGGGCGGCCGCATGTTCCTGCTGGTTCAGGTCGAGCTTGACGAGCATAGGCTCGGTGCAGGCCAAGGGTCTTTCCGCGGAGGTATAACAGAGGGCCTGCAAGGCCACACTGCCGGCGTAGCGGCCGTTGCGGCGGAGCAGCAGGAGGCCGGCAGCGTCCACATGAATCTCGATGCGCAACGCTTTCTCGATTTTCTTCGGCGCGGAGACGGAAACGGCGAGATCGGATTGTTCGAACGGGCTGGCGATGGCGGCGTCGGGGATCGGCGGTCTCTGCTCCCGCGCCACGTCTTCCAAGCGCCCGGCGAGATACCATCGCGGGGCCAGAAGATGCAGCTTGCCGCGCGCAAGGCCGATGGCGATCTTATGCCGCTTGCCGTCCCAATTTTGCGCCGGGGGCAGATAGGCGATGCGGTAGGTCGACTTACCGTCACGGATGGCCTCGGCGATTCCGTCGTGGATTTCGCCGGCGGCATACGTCCGTCCGCCCGTGATATCGGCGAACGCGCCGATTTGTTCTGGGGCGACGAACGGACCTCCGGGCATGGCTCCGCCCTCGTTATTGCCAACACCGATCCGGCCGTTGGGTGGTCTGCCACCCACCGGATAGACTGCCACGCGAGCTTCCAGCAGCGCATCGGACAATTCGGACAGGAGCGAAGGACCCCGCTCCCAATCGCTGCCCGTCGCAAAGAGACATCCGATGCAGACCAGGCTCTTCCGTCCCGGAAAGGCGGCCATGCGTCTGGCGAGTTCCAGGTAGGGGGACAGGTCAGACATGCCGCTTCTTCCCTGAGGGCTCTCCCGGCTCAGCGGCGTTTCGAAGGGCAGCAGGCTTCGGTCCACCCAGGGTGCATTCCCCGAAGCAGGTGCGGCATCCCGCTCGGGAAGGCCGTGAATCGGGAGCATGGCGCCCTGGTTGGTCAGAACATAGAAATAAAGATACCCGGTGGTTTCGAATTGCCGCAGGGTGCGCACGGCCTCGTTCCACTCCATGCTTTTCACGCCGGCATAGGAAAGGTTGAAGACCACGACGGTCGCTGCGGGCTGCGGATTCGGGCGAAGGTAGAGGATGGATTCCGGCCGCTTGTTGTCGAGGAGGCGGAGGTCGCCGGTCTGCAAGCCGGGCGGAGCGCCGATGTCGAGAGTGACGAATACCGGCGGATCTTGAGCCAGGGCGGCGGAAACGGCCAGAAGGCAGACAGCCAGCGATCGCCGCGTACAATCCTCCTTTCCCTCTCGAAGGTATCATTATTGTTTCGGCACGGCGCCGGTCAGGGTGGCACAGTACCACAAACTTCCCGGTGAAATACTATGTACAGGGTATGTCCGCCGGGGATGCCGGGATTTGAAATGAAACCTATGGTGTTCCGTCTTGCCAATTACGCTCTGGCCGCCGCGATGGTCTGCGCTTTACCGGCGGCGGAAGCTCCCAAGCGGGTCACGCTGAATGTGGTGGCGGTGGACAGCAAGGGGAACCCGATCGCGGATTTGAAGGGCAGCGATTTCCGTGTGACCGATAGCGGAAAACCCCAGCAAATCGATGCCATCAGCCACCGCGACGCGAGATTGCAGCCGGCCGTGGCGCTGGGGCCGGACGAGGTTTTCAATCGCGCGGGCAGCGGCGCCGGACCGGCCACCGTAATTCTGTTCGACCTGCTGAACGAGCACATGGATGCGCGCGGTCCGGCCTGGAATGAACTGCTTCATGCCCTGCAGCCGCTGGAATCCAGTACCGGTCTTTACCTTTATCTGTTGACCGTGGATGGCCGGCTGTACCCGGTCCACGGCCTGCCGGACAACGAGAAAGAGGCCGGCTCGCCGGATCCGTCGCCTTGGACCCGGCAGATCAAGACGCTGCTGGACGAGGCGATGCACGCCGTGTTCCGTGTGCGGCCCGTGGACATCGACCAGTTCGTGGATGTCAGGATCAACCTCACGTATCAGAATCTGCGCTGGCTGGCGGCGCGCATGGCGGGCATTCCGGGACGGAAGAATATTGTCTGGATCACGCACGGAATTCCCATCGTTCTGAGTCCCGCGGTGACCGGGGCGGACTGGTTCGACTATACTCCCTACCTGCGGCAATTGAGCGAGGAGTTGGACCGGGCCAACGTGTCGATCTACCCGGTGCAGCAGATTCCACCCGGCACGGCCATGCCGGGGACACAGGAAGCGCAGCACTCGGGGTTGAACAGCGAGGAGACTTTGCAGGACTTCGCGCGCTATACCGGAGGGCTCACCAATGGCAGCAGCGATATCCGGGTGGCTATCCGCCAGGCGATGAATGACGTTCGCACCAGCTACCGGATCAGCTACTACCCCACGCCGCAGAACTGGGACGGGAAGTTTCACAAGGTGCGGGTGACGTGCGCTCGCAAGGGTGTGCGCATTCAGACCAAGGAGGGTTACTACGCCTGGCCGGAGGAGCGGCTCGACGAGAGAGGCCAACAGCAGGCGGTGGAACAGGCGGTCACTGCGCCGTTCGATGCCACCGAGATTGGCCTGCGAGCGACTTTGACGCGGGACAGCGCGAATGCCCACGTGGCGCACTTGCTGGTTCGCGTGGACCCGGCGGACGTGAAACTGGAGCGGAAAGGCGATCGGTACGAGGGCCAGCTCAAGATCAGAATGTCGGCGGTTCCGGCGGTCGCGGGCGCAGCGGGAACGCCGGTCATTGTTGCGGGCCTGCGGTACACGCCGGCGCAATACGACGGCATCCTGAAGAACGGCATTCGTTTCAGCAACGATGTGAATCTGGTGGATGGCCTGGAAAGATTGCGCGTGGTAGTGCTGGACACCGCTTCCGACGCGGTCGGCTCCGTGACCATGCCGGTACGCTGACGGACTACGCGTCAAGGACGCGTCCCCGTTCTGGGAAGCTCCGCCCGGAACGCTTCCGGCGGTTACCGCCGGGAGAGGCGCTGGTATTCGGCTTCGGCTTCCGGATCGGGCTGCTTCTTATGCTCCAGATAGTACGCCATCCAGGCCCGGGCCTGCTCCAGATTGCCGAGGTGTTCATACAGCTTGCAGGTTTCGCGGGCGCATAGCGGCTCGCCGGGTACCAGGGTGATGTGCGCGGCGCACTGCGCCTGCATGCTCGCGAGGGCGGCAATGTTGGGCAGGGGTTGCACGCCCGCGGGCGGCCGCCGCATGAAAATCATGGCCTGGGCATCCTGGTAGACCAGCTTCCATTCGGCCTGTTTGGGGTCCGCCATTACCGCAATCAGGAAGT
Source organism: Candidatus Sulfopaludibacter sp. (assembly GCA_031292755.1). Classification (GTDB taxonomy): domain Bacteria; phylum Acidobacteriota; class Terriglobia; order Bryobacterales; family Bryobacteraceae; genus Sulfopaludibacter. Next base: position 26,370 of record JARLGM010000008.1, on the reverse strand, counting down.
GCGGGCTGCCGGTGAAATACTCATAGCCGGTCATCACGATGGTCTGGACGCCGTACTGATCCAGCAACTGAAAAGCGTTCTTCTCGCCGGGTGCCGCGATGCTGTAGGCGATGCGGCGATAATCCCGAAAGGCGGTCTCATTGAGGGCCCGGCCATCGACGAATACCTTGAGCTGCGGCCACAGGGACCACATCAGGTAGCCGCCCTGTTCGTAGGTGTTGAACAGCGGGCCGGTGACGTGATGCGCCAGCAGAAACCTCACCGCGCCGGCGGGGCGCGTGGCCTCCCACGCCGAAAACTGAAACGTCCGCTTCTGCGACGCGGGCAGCGCAATCGCAGCCAGCAAGATCACGGCGATGGCCAGCTCCCACTTCGCCGCCAGCGGCTTCAGTTTCCAGGGCAGATACGAGGCAATCATCACCGGCCCGGCGATCGACATATAGACGACATTGCGGAAGGCGTACAGCCCGGCCACAGCGAATGCCCCGAACAGCAGCCAGTCCGCCACGCGCGCCTTGCCGCGGGCGAGCACTAGCAGCACACCGGCCGCGGCGGCGATCGCGACGAACGGCGAGAGCGGCCACAAAGGCGTGGGACGCCACTCGGCCAGCAGGGACTGCATGTAGCTCTGGCGGTAATAGAGCAGCGTGGCGAACACCCGGAAGCCGTTGGGATTCAGCCCCGACGCCAGCACCGAAGTGGCCGTGACGCCGTACAGAAGCCGGTCCGGGCGCCTGCGTACCAGGCCTTCGGCGCAGTACGCCGCCAGCACCGCCCAGCCCATGAAGAATCCGCCGTGACAGTTGGCCCAGATGACGAAGAGCACCGGCAGCGCCCATAGCCAGCGGCGATACTCCAGCATCGCCATGACGAGTGCGACGAACAGGAACGTGACCAGCAGCGGCCGGTCATAGGCGAAGCGATAGCTGATGGTGGCCGAAAGCAGCGCCGCTCCAATAGCGGAGTAGAAACTGCCGGTCCGGCGAAATGCGATGAGGCCGGTGACTCCGGCGGCGGCCGCCAGGAGCAGGGCGCGCAGCAGCACCACCAGGGGAAAGCCGCCCGCCGCGTAGGCCGCGTACATAAAGGCCTGCGCCAGCCATTCGTGGGTGAGATTGAAGTACCGGGTGGCGTCTTCGCCGGGGTAGGCGGACTGGCCGAGATAGGTGGTGAAGGCGAACGGATCGGGCACCGGCAGTTTGTGATTCTGCACGATATACTGCCCGGTTTTCAATTGCCACCAGGCATCGTGATCCTGAAAGGCGGGTGAAAAGCAGGCGAGCAGCAGCAGGGCGGCGGCAAGCAGGATGGGCCACGGCACGGTGTGGGGGGCGACAGGGATGGCAGTCGCCGGGGGCGGAACGGAGCGGCGCGAAGGGCGTGGCTTCATGCTACTTCGCCAGCACTACCCGGCCCGCGCCGGGTTGGGGCGAGGCTTCCGAATTGATGCGCACCCGAGCCACCACACCCAGGGCGGCCAGATAGAACACGCCGCCGATGATCAGGGTCTGGGTCAGCCCCATGTAAATGGAGCACACCAGGGCGCCGACGGAACCGAGTACGCTGGATGCCGCATTGAGACTCCACGCCCAGCGCACCGAGGGAGCGTGCCACTCTTCCAGGCGTTGCAGTCCGGTGGGGAAAGGCATGCCCATAACGAAACCTAAGGGCGCGATCAGCAACACCGTCATGGTCATTTTGAGCGGCAGAGGCAGCCCCACCAGCGAGGTGAGCAGCGAGGAAAGCACCAGCGCCAGCAGGGCTGCCAGCAGGGCCACGCAACCCAAAGCCTTGATGAGGCGGCCTTCGAATTTTCCGAGAAGGCGCCGGCTGGCGAAACTGCCGAGCCCGCTCGAAATCAGCAACGAGAAAATGACTACCGCCAGGGCGTAAACCGGATGCCCCAGGAACAGCACGAATTTCTGGATGAGCCCCACCTCGATCAGAATATAGCCTGTGCCGATGAACAGGAAGTAGAGCAGAAAGCCCATCACGCCGCGGTGCGCGGGCAGGCGCGTGCCCAGCACCAGGGGCGGCGCCAGCAGGATCAAGAGCGTGGCGAACAGGCTGACCGCCATCAGGTTGAAGAGCAGCGGCACGGCCTTGTTGACTTTGTAGTCGGCCTGGTCGTGAGACGCAGTTTTGACGAACGCCAGCAGGTCGCGCGGCTGCACGGTGTAAAAGAAGTAGGGCCGGTTGTCGGTCACGGGTGTGATGTCGAAAGTGTAGTTGCGTTCGAACTCTTCGGGATTGGCGGTGTGCAGCAGTTCGTAGAAGGGATTGGGCAGGTCCACGCCGGGCAGGTAGATGGCTGTCATGCCGGCCGCGGCGAACAGACCTTTGGCCCGCTCGATATCTTCCTGGCTGAACGGATTGCGCGCGATCAGGACGGTGTCTTTGGCGCCCCAACCGCGAGTGCTGCCTTCGCGCCCGACAATGATGTTGCGCCAGGCGTCGTCATCGCCCGCCTGCCGCAGCGCCTCGCGCGCCAGGGAGAGCAGGCGCAAGGATTCGCGCGGCGGGTCGAAGCCCCAGCGGGTAATGGCGATCACGCCATCGCTGGTGAGGTGTTCCAGGTAATCGCGGAAAGCGTCCACGGTGTACAGGTTGTTCTCGGACAGGGCGAAGGCGCCGGCGGCGGTGGAGGCCCAAGTATCCACCAGTGTCGCCTGGAGGATCTGGTATTTCTCGGAACTGCGGCGCACGAAGGCGCGGCCGTCTTCGACTTCGATGTGGACATCCGAACGCAGGTACAGGCCGCGGCTGGCTTCTTTGAACTTCTCCTGCATGACGGTCCGGGCGATGATGGGATTGATTTCGACGCCGGTGATATCGTGGCTGCCGGATGCCAGGGCGCGGGCCACGTCCCAACCTCCGCCGGGTCCGATGATCAGGGTCTTGGCGCGCGGGCGGAGCACGTAGGGAAGCGCGGGTCCCTGCTCCAGCAGGTAATGGTGAACATCGGGCGCGAGGTGGTCGAAATCGAAAGTATCGCTGCCCTTTTGAAAGCTCTTATCGGGAAAGATGGCGGTGGAGGCGTCGCCATCGATGACGATGGAGTAACGGTCTTCCGGCTTCACGTCGCGGACGCCGATGCGCGAGAAGGTGTTCCAGCGGGTGTAGACGTCGTCGATGGTCTGCCCTTTGGCGTGCTTCACGTCGATGATGTGGTAATACTGATTGGCGGTGAGGAGGGACACCATCACCAGCGCCAGGGTAACGCAGGCGGCGCGCCCGCGAATGGCATCGGCCATGCTGTACCACACGGCGGCGGCGGCGGCGAAAATCACTGCGACGCTCAGCACGGTGCCCGGTCCGCCCAACAGGTCCAGTAGCTTGATCAGCAGCAGACAGCCCGCGGCGGCGCCTAACAGATCGAAGAAATAAACGCGGCTGACATTCTCGATGGTCTCGCTAATGGCCAGGGAGACGATGGCGCCGGAAACGAAGAACGGCAGCGCGGTGGTGAAGTAGACCAGGGCCAGATTCCAACTGGTGAGTTCGTTCTTTTGCAGGATGATGGTCACCAGCGCACCCACCACCAGGAAACAATTGATGGCGCTCAGCCGGCCCAGTTTGCGAAACAGCGGACCCTTCCAGCCCGCAACCACGTAGGAAAAAACGCCGCCAAGACCCAGGCCGAACAATGCAATGGAAATGGCCAGAAAGGCCATGTGGTAATAGAAGACCACGGAAAAAATGCGCGTGAGCGACAGTTCCAGCAGGAGAGTCGCCATCATCGTGAGGAATACGCAAAGGTAGATCTGCGGCCAGTGGGTGGGCGACGTCTTCACGGGATTCAACTTCTATGGTAATGCACGGGCGGGCGGGAACTGCTCGCCGGCGCGATCTATGCGCGCGGGTAACGGCCCGTCAGCTTGCGGCAGAATCCATGTATCCGGTGGACCATCCCCGTCTGCGGCAGGAACATGAAGGGGCATTCGCCCGCAATGACATTAATGCCGTTCAATTCGCACGCCACCACGGCGCGCGGACTGACCGCGCCGGCCCCGATTGCCCGGTACATCCACACCTGCCGGACGCCGGCCTGAATGCACTGGTCGGCAACCTCGGAGGAAACTTCCGGCGGTGTGAGCAAAAGCGCGGCTTCCACGGGCGGCGAGATATCCTGCACCCGGGCCACGCACGGCACGCCATCGATGCTGGCGACTGCCGGATTCACCGGGATCGCCTCGTAGCCCCGCCGGCGGAATTCGGCGAACAGCGCGCGCGTGAAGTCCTTGGGATTGCGCGATACACCGATCGCGGCGAAGCGTTTCCGTTGCAGAAACTCTTCGATCTGAGAGAGTGCGGGACGCGATGCAGTCATAAACAGATGTCTCCATCGTATCTCACCGGGGCCGGGACGCCGGTCTGCTTTGTCGCAGGTTCTAGCTCACTTGGGTATGGCGTTCCGCTGGATTGGAAGTGAACCCAAAAACCAGCCCGCGTGTTTCCCCGCTGGTGGGCACCGGCTGCTTACTCAATCTCCCGCACTGGCTTCTGAAACGCAGCTCCGGCGGCAGTCAACACCATGAGCCCTCCAGCAAGCAGAAACATGAGCTTCAAGCTCCACGCAACCAAGAATCCTGCAACCGCGAGGGAGATGGGGGTTATTCCGAAGGAGGCAAGCATGAGCACGCTAGCCACTCGCCCGCGCACCGTGACATCGATCCGCTGCATGATCCAGGCGCCGATGTGGATGTTGACCATGCCCGCCGCTGCGCCCATGATCAGCAACACGCCGGCGATGCTCCACACATTCCCCAGCAGGCCGATGGATCCCAAGCAGACACCTAACGCCAACGACACCAGAAGAATCATCACACCGCGCTGGCGAATCTTCCAGACACCGGCCAGCAGCGCCCCCAGCAAACTTCCCACGGCAACCGCCGAGATCACAATGCCGTACACGGCAGGCGAACCGAATCTCGTCTTGGTCAAGTACGCCAGACCAATCGAGACCGGCCCGGCAATGCAAAAGTTTAGGCTCGTGACCAACAACATCAGCGAGCGGAGCGGCACATCTTTTCCCACGTACGCGATTCCCTCCACGATCGAGTGCAACACCGCTTTCCGGGCAGTCTGAGGCTTAGGTGGATCCGGCAGCTTCCACAGTGCGCCAATGATAAACAAGAAACTGATCGCATCCACAAAGAAGGCCCATGCCACACTCAGCGTTTTGATCACAAACCCGGCTGGGATTGGACCAACAATGGTGGTTATCTGCGCCGTGCTTTGGCTGACCGACGATGCCGCGACCAGTTGTTCGCGCTTCAACAGCGAGGGCATGTAGGCCGTTTGTGCAGGAACCGCAAATGCATCGGCAACGCCAAAAGCAACCGCCAGGGCGTATAGCTCCCAGATCCGCAAGATGCGCAGCCAGACCAGAACACCGATCGCCGTGACACAGATAGTTCGCGCCATCGCCGTGGCAATCATGATCTTGCGCGCGGACATGCGATCGCTGACGGCGCCGCCCATGAGCATGAGCAGGGCGCGCGGAATAGCGCCGGCCATCATGATGGCGCCCATGGCCACGGCGGAGCCTGTCTGCTGCAAGACAAGCCATGGCAAGGCCACCAGATAGAATTGGTCGCCCAGCAGTGAAATCGTACCGCCGATCAGCCAGAGGCGATAATTCTGGTTGCGCAGCGGATGCTCGACGGCTGTGATGGGCGCATTTGCTGCGGAAACGGTTGCAGCAACCATACGACTCTCCTCCAATGCGTTTACCGGTGGGACAAAGCCCCGAAAACGCATATGCCGGTACGCGTTTGCCTCGCGTAATGTAAATGTATCTTTACATTTACATTTATGTCAAGCATAATCTTTGCTGAGCTGATATCGAGGAAAGCCATGGCCAATAAGACACTCGCTCCCCAACAGGCTCGCAGCCGGGAATCGATGCGTAAGTTGTTGAAGGCAGCGACGGAAGTCCTGGGGCAGCACGGACTAGAGGGCGCCACCATTCCGCGCATCGCCCAGCACGCCGGATTGACGCCCGGCGCCATCTATCGCCGTTTTTCTGACAAGGACGCGCTGCTCGAAACGGTGATCATCGGCATCTTGCAGCGTCAGGATGAGAGGCTGCGCATGATGCTCACGCCCGCCATGGCGCGCCAGATTCCGCTGGCCGTGGTCGTCGAGCAGCTCATCAACAACATGCTGGTCAGCTACCGCGCCAACGCCGGACTGATGCGTGCCCTCCGCCAGTTCGCGCAGGGCCGCGATCATACGTCGTTTTACAGGAAAGTCACCAGGCTGGAGATGCGCACCTATCAGTACCTGGTCGAGTTGTTCTTGGTACATCGGGAGGACGTCAAGCATCCTGACCCGCAAATGGCGGTGTCTTTTGCCCTTGTGATGCTGATCAGCACTCTGATAGAGCTCATTCTGGTGGATCATGATATGAAGAACTGGCAGGCCGTGATTCCAAAGGATGACCTGGCACTGCAGCGCGAGCTCCTGCGCTCTTTTCTGAGCTATTTGGGCATCGAGCATAAGAATAACTGAACGCTGCACAATAATTTCAATCGGTCCCCCGCTCGCCGTACCCGCCTTCACTTTTCGATTTAACCCAAGCCGGATCCACTCGCGCTTACAAACCAGACCCTCTTTGCCTTCGCCAACCAAGCAGATCCGACATTATTACTTTCGATATATTTGGTTGTCTGCCTTTCTTCAGAAGTTGCGACGAGAAAGGCCGCAAGAAAGCCGCTGACGTTGAAGTTTCGGTTGACACCAATACGATTCGGACTTACTCTTAGTACGTTTAGTACTCGTGCGGAGTTGGCGCTTCGGAGATCGCCGCACCCGAAGGCATAAGTGGTGTGCCATCCTGGCCACGGCGGCGAAAGTTATGAGGATTGCAAGTTGAGGTAAGATGATCCATCAGATCCTTGATTTGTTCTTTGGATGCCGTCATCGTCGGATTACACGGCCCATCACTCCAGTTCGCAAAAAGGACCTAGGACCCCGCCTAAGCTACGTAGCTTGCTTGGATTGCGGCCAACACTTACATTACGATCCGAAAACCATGACTGTTGGGAAGGCTGTTATCCCGGCAGCGCCGCCTTCGTCCTTCCAGCCATCAAACTGAACCTGCGGGTTTCATGGACGATTGTGCCGCAGATTGTCCATCGCCCAACAATACTCGATGACCAGGAACGGAATCCACTCGGGATTGTGCTTCGTAATCAGAATCCATATACCGAACACCAGGGCGACAGTCTCTACAATCCAGAAAATCCCGTCAAAGATCTCTTCGTGGCGAGAGATGGCTTCGTTGTTGGTGATGTATTGCAGGAACTTCCTCATGTAGTCATTCTCTCCGGAGAATGGCCCTCCTCAAACCACCCTCGGAACCGGCGATCATATTGTGCAAAACACCCAGTGCAAAGAATGTAACGGAGGTGTGTGGTCCGGCACGAAGCCGCGGGCGCGCCCCTCATGGCCGAGGGGTAGAATGGGCGATAGTGATGCTCAAAGCCATAAAACAGGCCAGGGCCGCATTCTCGCTCCTGAGCCCGGAAGATATTTGCGACCGTTCGCGGCGCGCGGTGCGTATTGGACTGGTGGCGGCCAGCCCGGCCGGCTTCGAGGCCATGGAGACCTTTCTGCTTCCGGCGGGTGCGCCAAACAGCCATGTGTTCCGCGCCGGCGACCCGAAGTCGCCAGCCGATGTGGACTTGGTGCTCTACCAGAAGGGCATCGATAATCCCTCCGGCACTTACACCTACGATCCCGGCGACCAGGAAGGCTCGGTGGCGGCCATTCTGCACGGCAACGACGACATCCACCTGCCGCTGGCCCGTCAGTATCCTGTTTTCCGGCAGCAGGTAGTGGATCGCCTGATCCACGCCGTGGCCCGCGAGAATGCCTTGTTCGCGGTGGCCACGGCGCTGCCCGATATCGTGCCCAATCTGATGGAACTGCCGTGGGCCTTTGGCGAATGGGCGTCGGATACCGCGTTTCTCACCATTAACCAGATCCGCATGGCCTTCCTGATTGCCGCGGCTTGCGGCCGGGAGGTGGGCTTGCAGCATCAGAAAGGCGCGGTCGTCACCATCGGCGCGGGCGCCTTCGGATGGCGCGCCCTGGCCCGCGAACTGGTCGGAAAAATTCCGTTCGGCGGCGGCTTGATTCCCAAAGGCGCCATCGCCTACGCCGGAACCTACGTAGTGGGCAAGGGCCTGGAACGGTATTACTACGCGGGCCGGCCGCTCACCCGCGGCGAGCGAAACGGGGTGTACCAGGCGGCGCTGGAACGCGGCAGGAACCTGTTGCAGGGACTGGTGAAAACGCAATAGATCGGCTGTAAACTAACTCGCTGGCGTTCGCGTCTACAATAAGGAATAGCCATGCGCCTGTTACACTACGGATTCGTCCTGCTCCTGGCCACGGCCGGATACGCCGACATCATCACCCTGAAAAGCGGTCGTGTGATTAATGGCACATATCTGGGCGGCACCCCTCGCGAAGTCAAGGTACAGGTCAACGACCAGATTGAGACCTTCAGTACCAACGACGTATTGAAAATCGAGTTTGGCAATGGCGGCGCGCCGTCGACCGCCTCTGATCGGAACCGGCCGGTATTGCGCCGCGCCGATAGTTCCGGTTCCACGAGCGCGGATTCAGACTCCAGCCGGCCCTCGCTGCAGCGCGATCCTTCGCCGCCACCTTCGAGCGATGACAATCGCCCGACCTTGCGGCGCGCTCCCACGTCGGCATCCACGTCCGACGATACCCGTCCCACTTTGCAGCGCGACCCGGGCGCCAGTTCTGACGATTCGCCCCCGCTGCTGCGGCGCGCTCCCGGCGCCGATGCCCCGCAGGTGCTTCGTCCCGGCGACACCGGCCCCACCGCTGCGTCAACAGCGGCGTCGGTCGCGGCGGAGCGGCAGCCTGTCGAGATTCCGGCTGGAACCAACCTGGTGGTCCGCATGATTGACCCGGTGGATTCGGAGACCGCCAGCACCGGCCAGACGTTTCGCGCCACTATGGATCAAGCTATCACGGTCGCCGGGGTGGTGGTGATTCCGCGCGGCGCCGATGTCGTGGTGAAACTGGTAGAGGCCAAACAGGCCGGCAAGCTGACCGGTAAGGCCGAGCTCACCCTGGCGCTGGCTTCGGTGACTGTGGACGGCAAGGTGCTCGCGATCGATACCCAGGACATCACCCAGGAGAGCAGCTCGCGCGGCAAGAGCACCGCCACCAAGGCGGGCGCCGGCGCAGTATTGGGCGCGGTAATCGGCGGAATCGCCGGCGGCGGCAAGGGCGCTGCGGCGGGTGCCGGAGCCGGAGCTGGCGCCGGAACGGCTGTGGAAGCGGTGAGCAAAGGGCCGAAAGTGAAGGTTCCCTCGGAGGCGCGTCTGACCTTCGTGCTGGATAATCCCGTTACCATATAAGGGCACTGTGCCCCAACCAACTTCGATTATCACGGGCGCCAGCCGGGGAATCGGCCGCGCCATTGCGACCGAGCTCGCGCGCACGCACCAGATCATCGGCACCTACCGGTCGCGCGCCGATGCCGCCGAAAGCCTACGCGCCGAAACCGGCTGCGATATTTTCCCCTGCGACGTGGCCAGCCGCGCCAGCCGGGAAGCACTCCTCGAATTTGCACGCGGCCGCTTCCCTGCCCTGGACCTGCTGGTCAACAACGCCGGCATGGGACCGCGCGAACGGCGCGATATCCTCGACGCCACCGAAGAAAGTTTCGACGAGCTCATCGCCACGAATCTCAAGGGACCGCACTTCCTCACCCGGCAGGCGGCGCGCTGGATGGCCGAACGCGGCGAAGGGCGCATCGTCTTCGTGACTTCCATTTCGGCCTACACCGCTTCGGTGAACCGCGCCGAATATTGCATCTCGAAAGCCGGGCTGAGCATGTCGGTGGCGCTGTACGCGGAACGGTTGGCCGGCAGCGGCGTGAAAGTATTCGAGATCCGCCCGGGCATCATCCGCACCGACATGATCGCCAAAGTGGAGAAGGTCTACGAGGACAAGATTGCCGCCGGCCTGCTCCCGCAGCGTCGCATGGGCGAAGGCAGCGACGTGGCCAAAGCCGTGCGAGCCATTGCCGACGGGCTGCTGGATTATAGCACCGGCCAGGTGATCGACGTGGACGGCGGCTTCCACCTGCGCAGCCTGTAGATCAGGGCTGGGTGATCCAGGTCATGAGAGTGCCGCTGGGCAGGCCGCTGCTGCGGGAATCGATGAAGAACACGCTGGCGCCTGGGATCTCGACGGGGTTGATCTGTTGGCGTGCCATCGTCACGCCATCGAAGTTGCGATCCTGAGTCATGGCCATGCGCACTCCGGGCAACGCGGTGTCAAAGCTCTTCAACACACCAGCGAAACGGTACACACGCCCGGCGAATTCCACCTCGTCGAATACCAGGCCGGCTTCAGTGTACGGTTCAGGCGCTCCCGGCAATCGTCCGGCCGTAGTATCCCGGCGGAGGAACCGCACGCGGCCGCGCACGTGGGCTCCTTTCGGTGCGATCTCGGTCTTGCCATCGTGCAAAGCCGCGGCCAGTGTGGCTTCGAGGGGATCCCCGACGCTCGCGGTTGCGACTGCGAGATCCGTGTCGAGCCGGATCTTCAAGGCGAGTCCGGGCGGCAATCGCGATTCGATTCGCGCCGCGGGTGCGGGTGTGGGCGCGGCCACTTCCGGCGGCGCACCGAAGGAGATGGTCGAGTGCCCGGAATATTGGCGGCAATTGCTGTACGTGGTGAGGTTGCGATTCTCGCTGCCGTCCTGGCTGACCGTTTTCAGTTGTCCGCGGAGAGGCATCAGCACGTCCTGTTCGCCGATGCGCACCCGTCGGTAATCCACCCAGCTCTCGACGGCTTTTAAGGGGAAGCTCGCGAAGAAATCGGTGGCGCGGGTTTCCATCCGCACCAGGTCCAGGGTCCGCGCGTCCACCCAGAACGATCCTTCGGAGCCCACGGTTTGCTGCGAAGTGCCGCTCCCTATCAGCCATCCACTCTGGTAAGGAGAAACGCGGTAGGTCCAGTGCCAGAGCTTACGGTCGGTAGTTCCCCAGCGCCCGTTCTCCTGCTCTTCGCCGGACCATTTTTCGGTGCCCGCGTTGGCCACGAAAATGTTGTGCGCGTGAACCGCGAAATCGCCGTCGCCCATCATTCCCGCACCCACCATCCGGGTCAGCGGCGTATCGCTGAACTTATCTTCCCCGGGCCAGGAGTACAGTTCGCGCCCGCCCACGAAGGCCACTTCCACGCGCACCGTATCGATCTTCCGCTCCTCGCGTTCGTTGACCATCCAATAGTAGCGGTCAAAGGTGGCCAGGCAGGTGAAATCGGGCTGCTCCTGCAGGGCTTTCGCCGCCTGGCGCCGCACTTGCGAGAGCCGCACCGTAAGCTGCCACGCGGCATCCGCGTTGTCCTGCGCGCCCGGCAGGGGGGCAGCCGCCATGCAGATCGCGAGATACAGAGGCACCCGCATCCGGATATTAGTATATTCCCCAACGGGTGCGATCACTACTGGTGGGTGGTGGCGGCAACGTACTGGAGAACGTCCTGGGCCAGTTCGGCGCCCTCTTCCGCCCTGATGACCAGCGCGCCGGCGGCATCCATGGTGGAGGCATCGGGCATCTGGAATTCGAAGGTGCCCAGCAGGCGATAGGCTCCGGGCGCGAGACCCGTGAAGCGGAACTGGCCCTGTACATCGGTACGCACCATGCGCAAATCGCCCGCGCGGCGGCGCCCTTCCGCGTCGTATGGTTCCAGGTACACCGGCACGCCGGCCACCGGATCGCGCGCGGCGTTCGTCACCGCACCGTGGACCGCGGCCGGATTGCCTGACAGCACGAATTTCACCAGCGCGGACTGGGTGAGCACCACTTCGTTCCATCCGTCGGCCCTTTCGCCGGCGCGCGTTTCGCGGTTCGGACCGCGGAAGGCAGCGACGTAGAACGCATAGTTGGGCGGCAGCGAAAATTCCCAACGCCCGGGTGCGAACGTATGGCGGTTGTCCGTGAGGCTCAGAAACTGCGCGGCGCCTTCGCCCGAAAGCTGTTTCTGGCGCGCCAGCACCTGCACGGACGAGCTATCGAACGGCGCACCCTTCGGATCTTCAAAAGCAAACTGGACTTCGGGCTGGGGACGCAGCGAGAAGTTTAAATCGCTCTGGTCGCGGTCGATCTCGACGGGCTGAAAGGCCGCCATGGCGCCCTGGGTCCGGCCTCCCTGAGCCTGCGCATACAGCTCGTACTTGCCCGGCGCCACCGGACTGAATTTGTACCGGCCGTTGGCATCGGTGCTGACCGATTCGGAACCCATGTCGGAGACCAGCGTGACCGTGAGAGGAGCACGCCCGCCGCCGGGGTTATAGATCGACCCGCCCAAGCTATACAGGCAGCCCGGCGTGGGCCTCACCGTAATGTCGGGGACGTCCTGATCCAACACCACCTCCACGGGCCGCGCGCCGTCCGCCGTGGTCGCATCCTTGTAGAAGGTGGGAAGGTATCCGCCGTCGTCATACATCTTGGTGGCGGAGCGGATCATGTAGGCTCCGGGCTCCAGGCCGAAGATGCGATACACGCCGCGGTCATCGGTGGAGGCCTTCCCCACCATCACCGGTGGGCGTGCGTTGCGATAGGCGATGACGTCGTGCTCCGGCAGGCCCACGTCGTTTTCATCCACGATGCGCCCGGTGATGGCGCCGTAGCGCGGCAGAGCGATCCGCAGATTGGTCTCGCGCGCCTCCTCCAGAACCACCGGAACTCCACTGGATTTCCAGCCTTTCTGTCCATACTGCACCGGCGCGAACGCGCGCCGCGACGCTGTTATCAGGTACGCGCCCGCGGGCATGGGAGGAAATTCGAAGACGCCGTTGGGATTGGTGCGAAGCGACTGCGTAGCCCCTTTTCCTCCGGATACCGGCTGAACCACGATGAGCGCGCGCGCCAGCGGCCTGCCGGTCTGCGCCTCCACCACCATGCCGCGCAGCACGGCGGCATGCGAGGCGGCGGCGAGTCCCAGGGATAGCACCAGAGTAAGAGAGCAGTTCATCAACGAAGCACCGATAGTTCCAGGTCTTGCGGGGCATCCATGCCTTCCTCCACCTTCACCAGCTTCGCGCCGGCGTATTCCATGGTGGCGGTGTCGGGGTGCTGAAATTCGTACGAGGCCAGCAGGCGGTAGCTCCCGGGAGCCAGGCCGCGGAACTGGTAATTGCCCCGCGCATCGGTCAGCCCCATCTGTAAATCCCCCACGCGCTTGTGCGAGTCCGCATCGTAACCTTCCAGATACACCGGCGCGCCGGAAAGCGGTTCGTGCGCCAAGCCGGAAACCAGCCCGTGCATGGCTCCGGGGGAAGCGGAGAGCGTGAACCGCAGGGCGCCCGAGCCCGAACCGGCCGACACCTCATTCCATCCGTCAGGACGGCTCCTCTCGGCGCCGTCCGTGCGCGGGCCGCCATACGAGAATGCCACCACGCAGTAGTTCGCCGGCGGCTTCACCATCAATTCCCAGCGGCCCGGAGGCAATTGCACGCGGTCGACGGAAACCCGCAGCAGCCTGGTTTCGCCCGGTCCAGCCAGATCTTTGCGGCGCGCCAGCAGTTGCACCTTTTGCGGTTCGATGCGCTCGCCGCGCTTCTCGTAGAACGACACCGGCGTTTCGCGCACGCACGGCACGGGCATTCGAATATCCGTAAAGTCGCGGTCCTTCACGGGAACCGGCAGATAGCCGCCCAGGATGAAGCAGTTGGAGCTACCGTCGCCGGGCCCTTCGGCATACAGTTCGTAGTCGCCGGGGGCGGCGGCGGGAAATCGGAAGCCACGGTTGGTCTCCATCTGGTCGCGGCCCATTTCCGACGCGCGGGTGAGTCTCACCGTTACGGGTTCGCCGGTAGCCGTGGGAAGACCGGGCAGCACGGTGCCCTCCATTTTGTAAAGACGGCCCTGCTTGGGACGGACGTCGAAATTGGCGATCTCCTGATCCAGGTTAACCTCGACGGCGCGCGCTTCTTCCACTGTCGTGTTGTCCTTCGAGAAGGTGGGCAGATAGCTGCCTTCCTCGTATTCGCGGGCCACCGTGCGCAGCAGGTACGAGCCGGGGTCGAGCCCATAGAACCGGTACGCGCCGCGCTCATCCGCCTGCATGCGCCGGATCAATTCCGGCGGATGCGCATTGCGATAGATCGCCAGGTCGTGGTTCGGCAGGCCAACATCGTTTTCGTCCACCACGCGTCCGGAGATCGCGGCCAGGCGCGGCAGGCGGAAGTTCAGGAAGGTCGAGGAGACATCCTCCAGAATCACAGGCAGGCCGGCCGAGCGAAAATCCTTCTGTCCATACTGCACCGGGGCGAAGTTTTGGCGCGATGCCGTCACAATGTAGGCGCCGGCGCGCAGCGTAGTGATTTCGAAACTGCCGCTCGGGTTGGTGCTGACGCGGACGGCAGGGCCACCGGAGCCGATGGGCTGCGCCGTCACTTGAGCCCGCGAGAGCGGTTTGCCGGTCAGATTTTCGACGACAGCGCCGCGGATGATCGCCGCTTCGAGCGTTCCACCCAGCGCCGGCAACAACAGCAGGAGCCACTTGACCAGCTTGAGCCGGAGCCGCATCCGCCGGTTTATACGAGATTCCGCCACTTCTCTTGACAGAATGACGTGAAAGGAGGCTTAAGAGTGCAGGCGAAAATGCGTAGGGCTGCGGATGAACGCCGATAAACGCAGACAAAACAAACTTCTTATCCGCGTTAATCTGCGTTCATCTGCGGCTCATTTTAGTTCTTCTTCCCACCGACAGGGTACCCCTGCCAGATATATTCCAGAGCTTCGGGCAGGGTTTGTTGTTTCACGGCGCGGTCGGTGTGCCCGGCATTGCGGGCGAAGACGAACTGGTAGTGATAATGCTTGGCGGCCAGCACTTTGGCCATATTCTCATTGGCCAGGACCCAATCGTGATAGTCGTCGCGGGTGTTGAGATTGTCCCTGTCGCCGACTTCCATCCAGATCCGGATCGGCTTGACCGGGCTGTTCGGGATGAGATGCTCGTGGAACTCCCAGGCGCCGTGAGGCGTTTCGGGATTCGCGGGCCATTGCTGGTTCACGTAAGTGCCCGAGTAAGTCAGGACACGATGATACAGCTCCGGATGATACCACGCCATGGCCAATGCGGCCGAACCGCCGGAACTGCCGCCCATGGTGGCGCGGCCGTTGGGATCCTTAGTGAGCTTCACGTGGTATTGCTTTTCCACCAGGGGCAGCACTTCCTTTTCGACGAACTCTGCGTACAGGCCCGACATGGTGTCGTACTCCAGTCCGCGCTCGCTTCCCTGCGCATCGCCGCTGCCGTTGCCGATAGAGATGGCGATCATCACCGGCACCTTTTTCGCGGCAATCAGGTTATCCAGGGCGGTGAACAGGGCGCGGTCCGGTCCGTCCGCTCCTACAATGAAGGGCGCTGCGGTACCCGGCACATATTGCTTGGGGACATAGACTGCCACCTTGCGCGTGTACGGCGCGGGGTGGCTGTTGACTACCATCCTGCCGGGATTGGCAGGGTCTGTCCTCGCATTAGTATTGGCCTCGCGCGCGATGCCCGGATAGGTCTTACTGCCGGTCGATTCCATGGTGAAGTCATAGACCGTTCCCTGCGGTACGCCTTCCTGCGCGGTCATTTCCGGCGCCGGGCTATGCGTGGGTCCGAGAATGAAATTGCCGTCGGCTTTCACCGGCGCGTTGGCGCCGTCAGGCAATTCCTTCGCCGCGACGTAACCGGCCGTGTGGGGGTCTCGGGTCGGCGCCGAAGGACGCGGCGGGCGGTATCCCGCCCACAGGTATTCCAGAGCTTCGGGAAGGGTCTGCTGCTTTACTGCGCGGTCGGTGTGCCCGGCGTTGCGCGCAAACACGAACTGGTAATGGTATCCCTTGGCGGCCAAAACCTTGGCCATGTTCTCATTGGCCAGGACCCAGTCGTGCATGTCGTCGCGCATGATATTCGGGTTGTAATTGTCCTTGTCGCCCACCTCCATCCAGATACGGATCGGCTTGACCGGACTATTGGGGATGAGGCGCTGATGGAAATCCCATGCGCCGCCAGGGGTCTCGGGGTTCCACGGCCACTGCTGGTTCACGTAAGTGCCCGAGTAAGTGAGCACGCGATGATACCACTCCGGGTGATACCACGCCATGATTAAGGCGCACGAACCGCCGGAGCTGCCGCCCATGGTGGCGCGGCCGTTGGGATCGGTAGTCAGTTTCACGTTATATTGCTTTTCCACCAGCGGCAGCACTTCCTTTTCGACGAATTCCGCATAGAGGCCCGACATGGTGTCGTATTCCAGTCCCCGCTCGCTGCCCTGCGCATCGCCGCTGCCGTTGCCGATCGAGATGGCAATCATCACCGGGACTTTATGGGCGGCGATCAGATTATCGAGGGCGGTGAACAAGGCGCGGTCCGGTCCATCCGCTCCCACGATGAACGGCGCGACGGTACCGGCCACGTATTGTTTAGGAACATACACAGCCACGTGGCGGGTATAGGGCGCTGGATGGCTGGTAGTGACGTTGAGTTTGGCGGGGTTGGCAGGGTCGGGCGTTCCGAACGTTCGCGCCTCCCGCGCGATGCCGGGATAGATCCTACTGTCCGTCGATTGCATGTCGAAGTTGTAGACCGTTCCCTGCGGCACGTCATCGTGGACGGTCATTTCCGGCGCGGGACTGTGCGTGGGTCCGAGAATGAAGTTCCCGTCGGTATTGGCGGGGGCGTTGGCGCCGTCAGGCAACTCTGTGGCGGTTACATAACCGGGCGTATGGGGATCGCGTGTGGGCCGGGCCGGGGCTTGGGCACAGGCCGGATTGATGCCCGTCATCAAGCAGACAGCGAACGCGATGCCGAGAAGACGAAACATGCAGCACTCCTTTTCCCTCAGTCGAAAATCTATCATCGATCTTAACCCGGCGCCCCACCGTGACGCACGTTATAATCCGGTTTCCCAATGCCATCCGCATCGCGAACGGGCGGCCGCAGCGCCGCCGAGATCCGCGCGGCAATCGAGGCTTTCCTCGCCAACGCCAAAGAGCCTGCCCTGCTGGAACCCGGCGAAGAGTTGATGCCGCTTTCGGCGGAGAACTTCCACCTGGAGTCGCGCGGCGAGCGCCTCACGCTGCAGGCGTGGGACCGCACGCGCAACCTCACCCGGCGCGTCACCGGAATTCAGGAGGAGGCGGCGGCGCGTCTGGAACTGGTGGTGGAGCGGTTCGCCAAACGCGAAGGCCGGATGTATCTGCTGGACCTGGCGCGGCGCAGCGGTGCGGACCTGGGCCGCCGCAGCGGGCGCCTGGTGTTTCGCGAGCGCTTCCGCCTGTTTCTGCACCGCCAGTTTCCCGAATGGAACCTGGCCGAATTGAGCGCCGAACCAAACCTGGAGTTCAGCCTTTCGCCCTCCTATCCACGCGCGTTTCTGCGCCACGGCCAGCATGGGTGGGCGGCGATTGCGTGCCCGCCCGACGGCGACGTGGGCGCGATTCTCTCCTTCGGTCTGATCTGGCTGGCGTACCTGCGCCAGCGGGAACGGCGCGTCACCGTGGAAGGGCTGGCGATCTACCTGCCTGAGAGGCAGACGCGCGCCACAGCCCTCCGCCTTTTGTGCCTGAATCCGGAGGCGGCCCGTTATGAACTGTTCAGCTACACCGAACAGGACTACGTGGTGCGGGTGGACCCGCGCGACCACGGCAATGTGGATTCCCGCCTGGAGCCCTGCCGCCGCCCGGCCCCGAATATCGCCGAAACCTGGCAGGAGATCGCCGGTCTTCCGGGCGTGGAACAGATTCCGCGGCACGACGGGCGCACCAGCCTGCGCGTCCGCGGCATCGAGTTCGCCGAACTCGCCGGCGGGGAACTATGGTTTGGGATACGCGAACGGCGTCCGGCGCTGGACTATCACCGGGGCGAGATCGCGCGTTTGGCGGAAGAGTTGGACCGCGCGCGATCGCCGGAAGCCGACCGGGAAAGCGCGCTCTACCGGCAGTATCCCGAAGCATGGCTGGAATCGCAGGTGCGCGCCCAGATCGAAAAGCTGGACCCGTCGCTGGCGCCGGAGCCCATCTACGGGCAGGTGCCGGCCTTCGCGGGAGGCGAGCGCGGCATTATGGACCTGCTGGCGGTGGATCGCCGCGGACGGCTCGCGGTGGTGGAACTGAAAGCCTCGGCCGATCTGCACCTGCCCATGCAGGCGCTGGATTACTGGATTCGCGTGAAGTGGCACCTGGACCGCGGCGAGTTCACGGCCGCCGGATATTTTCCCGGCATCGAACTGCGCCCGAAGCCTCCGCGGCTGTTGCTGGTGTCGCCATCGCTGGAGTTTCATCCCTCCAGCGAATCGGTGCTCGCGTTCTTTGCGCCGGAGATCGACGTGGAGCGCATCGGCCTGGGGATGGACTGGCGCCGGAAAGTGCAGGTGGTCTTCCGTTTGAACGGCGCCGAGCGCGCGTGAAGCGTCTCAGTGCGGCCACTCATCCTTGTGGGCCTTCCACCAGGCCTGCGCCGCGAGCGTGGAAGGCGGCGGGTCGCCCGCCAGGCCCATCGGGCGAGGCCCGAAGTCCACACCGGCCAATTCCTGGATCGCTTCGGTAGCGGCGATGTTCGTGCCGCGCTCGTCCAGGTACGCGGCGACCGTGGGGACATCGGCCCTGTTACCCAGTGCGCCCAGGGCCTGGATCAGCCAGGCGCGGGTCTGCCCGGGGAAGCGGGGAATCCTCTCGCGGATGAGCGGCGCGGCGGCGCGAACCTCCAGCATCCGCAACGCCAGAGACGCCTGTTGAATGGCCGGCGGTTCCTGCTCGGCGGCGAACATGGCCAGTAGCGGGGTGGACGCCTCGCGGATTTTCAGATCGCCCAGAGCGCGGGCGGCGTTGGCACGCACGTAGACTTCCGGACTGGTGAGCGACGCTTCCAAAAACGGCGCGGCAGCCGTGTAGTGCAGGGTCGCCATGCCGCGCATCGCCATCCAGCGCGTCTCGGTGTTGGCGGTGGATTTTGCCAGGCGCAGCAAAGCCGGGCCGGCTCCCGGATCCTCGGTGATGGCGCGGAGCAGGCGCTCCTTAGCGGCCAGATCGTGCTCCCGGTCAAACCGGGCCAGCAGGCCAGGCGTACTCTGCGCCGGCAACAAGGCAGCCCACAAAAGCGCAACGGCGGTTCGTCTCACTGGCCGGGTAAGTCGTGGCAGAGGGCGCAATCCAGGCTGGCTTTTTTGGCGGTGTGGCACTGCATGCAGCCTCCCATGGAGAGGTCGGTTTCCTTGACGAGCTGGTCGCGCTCAGCCACCGGTCCGTGGCAGTCCTGGCAGGTGACGCCTTTATCGGTGTGTTTGCGGTGGCTGAAGTTCACGAATGACGGGATGGCGTAAACGCGGACCCACGGAATGTCCTTGCCTTCCTTGGCGGCAGCGGCGAGGCGCTGGATGGCGGGGCTCTCGGTCTTGATGGCGCTGTGGCACTCCATGCATTTCGCGGGCGCCACAATGGTTTCGGTCTCGCCGGGGTCGGGATTCGGGTGACAGGTTTTGCACGCCAGCTTCATAGCGCCGGCGTGCACCTTGTGACTAAAGGGAATCGGCTGCTGCTGCGCGATGGCCTGCACGGCGAGCAGCAGCAGGCAGAGCCGCATCATATGTTGCGCTGGCGCATTTGTTCGGCGCAATATTCGGAGGCCCGCATGGACAGCGCCAGAATCGTCATGGTGGGATTCTGCCAGCCGCAGGTGACAAACGAAGCGCCATCAACGACGAAGAGATTCTTCACGTCGTGGCTCTGGCTGAATTTGTTCAACACGCTGGTCTTGGGATTATCGCCCATGCGGCAGGTGCCGAGTTCGTGGATGCTGTAGCCGGGCGGATTGTAACGGTCGGTCTTGGAGACGATGTCCCAGCCGGCTTCCTTGAAGATCTCTTCGGCGGTGTCGGCGGCGTCCTTGGCGAGCTTGTGTTCGTTATCGGTGTCGCGGGCTTCGATGTGCAGGACGGGGATGCCCCAGGCGTCTTTCACGTCCTTATCGATGCGCACGTGATTTTCGAAGTGCGCCACGCGCTCGCCGTAAATGCCGGCGCTCATGCAGGAGCCGGCGTACATGTCGAGCTTCTTCTGGAGGGATTCGCCGTAGTCGGCGAAATATTCGGGACTGGCGCCACCGCCGCTACTGATGCGCATGCAATAGCCCTTGATGAAGCCGCGGTTTTCGCCCTTCTTGAGGTTGCGGAAGCGAGGCATGAAGGTGTTGCCGCCCATGAGTCCCTGGGGCGCTTTGCCGTCGCGGGCTTCGGGCACGGAGGCGACTACGTTGACGCCGTAGATCTGGTCGATGAGGTAGTGGCCCATGACGCCGCTGGAATTGCCGACGCCGGAGTTGAGCAGGAGGCGGGTGCTTTCGAGCGTGCCAGCGGCCAGGATGACGACGCGCGCCTTGGCGTACATCTCGCGGCGCGAGTGGCGATCGATGAAGTGAGCGCCGCTGGCGAGGCCGGTGTTCTTATCGACGGTGATTTCGCGCACGATGGCGTTGGAAACCAGGTCGAGTTTGCCGGTGGCGAGGGCGTCGGGCAGCAGCAGGTTGATGGAACTGGCGAGGCCGTTCTGGCCTTGCGCGGAGCGGCCTTTGGAGCAGCCGATGCCGCGCGCGGTGGCCAGTTCGATAACCTTCCTGATGGTGGTGCTGTCGGGGCCGTAGTTGGTCTCGATGAAGTTGCCGTCGGGAAATTGCGGCCAGCCTTCCTTGCGGCCCATGACGCGGAAGATGCCTTCGACGCGCGAGTAGTAGGGGTCGAGATCGGCGAGGCGGATGGGCCAACTGTCGCCGCCGCCATCGATTTCGGCGGCGTTGAATTCGTAATCGCTGAGGCGGAAGGATTCGCGCGCCCAGAAGAGGGAGCGGCCGCCCACGAGTCGCACGCGCACCCAGTTGTAGGGCGCGTCCTTGGGCTGGGTGTACGGCACTTCGCGTTCATCCACCCACTGGTTGGCGTTGAACTCGTTGGCCTGATAGATGTGGGGATGGCGGCCGGGCTCGCCGAGTCCGTGATAGGGCAACTCATAGACGGGCTTGGCGACGCGGTCCTTGGCGAAGTCGGCTTCCGGTCCGGCGTTGAGCATCAGGCAACTGATGCCCTTCCCGGTGAGGATGTTGGCGGCCATGCCGCCGGAATGGCCGGAGCCGACAATGAGGACGTCGTATTCTTTTACGGCCATGGGATTAACCTTTCACCGGATCGATGGGCAGCCAGAGCAGGCCGGTACCGCCGCCGAAGCCACGCCCGCCGCGGCGGCCGGACGATGTGGCGGAGGTGGCGTAGACGCGCGAGTTCACGGTGGCCGTGCGAAAATCGCGATGCGCCTGCGCGACGAAATGCTTGAGGGGATCTTTGGGGAGATCCTCATCCCAGGGGATAGCCACGAGTAACGGCTTGAGAATGGCGTCAGCCTGGGAGGCATCGAGATCGGCGAAGGTTTTGCCGTGCTGCTTTTTCGCCTGGGCGTTCAAAGAGTCGAGACCGGTCTTGTAAAGCTGCTGGCGATCGGCCGGGGAGACACCGATGAGGAAATCGAGAAACTCCGGGACGCCGCAATCGAGCGCGCCGGGGCTGCCTTTGAGGGGCGGTTGGAGCAGGCCGGCCAACTTGCGCAAGGCGGCAAACTGCTGGGCGTTGAAGAAGGCCGGCGGGGCCGGATCCGCCACCAGATCGGCGGCAGTGGTCTGGAGCGATGGAGTGGCCTGGGCGCCGCCGAAACGGCCGCCGCGTCTGCCCGTAGTCCCTGGCGGGGGCGCCGCGGGCGGGGCGGTTGACGTGGATGCCTGTGGGGTTACCTGTTGGGCAACAATGGGTGCGGCAGGCAGGGCCGCGAGTGCTTGCATGAAGCGTCGACGTCTCATAGGGAATACGCTCTGAGTGGTAATTCAAGGATATGAAAAGCGCAGAGTGAATTCAAGCGTGCGGCTTGAATACGCGAACGTCGAGGGCCAGAGTGCCATCGGCATGAGTGGAGCAACTGAGGCACGGGTCATAGGCGCGGACCACGGCGGAGACGCGGTTGAGCATGCCCTCTTTGAAGTGGTCGCCATCGATGAAGTGCTCGGCCACCTGGGCCACGCTGCGGTTGAGAGCCAGGCTATTGTGGCCGGTGGCGACGATGAGGTTGGCCCAGCGGATGGCGCCGTTCTCATCGACCTTGTAGTGATGAATCAGGACGCCGCGCGGGGCTTCGATCATACCCACGCCTTCCAGGCAGTTCACGCCGGCGGTGGCGCGCACGTGCGTGCCGAGGATACCGGGATCGTGGAGCAGGCGCTCGATCTTGTCGAGGCCGTGCAGCAGTTCGAGGAGGCGCGCGTAGTGATAGTGGAAGGAACTGTGCACGACGGAGCCGCAGCGCTGGCGGAATTCGGCGAGTTCGGCATCGGCCGCGGTGCCGAAGCCATCGGAGGCATTCAGGCGCGCCAGCGGTCCCACGCGATAGACGCCCGCGGGATAGCCCAGCGGCTTGAAATACGGGGCCTTCAGGTAGGAGTCTTTGAGCGAGGCTTCGCCGATGAACTCCGGGTAATCGCGGGCGCGGATATCGGCGGCGACCAGGCGGCCTTCGGGATCCTTGAACTGAAGGAGGCCGTCGTACCATTGCGAATTGCCCTGCTCATCGACTAACCCCGCGTAGAGCGTGGGTGTGGTGCCGAAGTGGGCGACTTCTTCGGCGTAGTTATCCAGCACGGTTTTGAAGAACTCGATGGTGCGCACAGCAAGCTTGCGCGCCGCCGGGAGTCCACCCAGAATGCGGTCGCGGACCTCCGCGGTGAGAGGCGCATTGACGCCGCCGGGCACGATCCAGGAAGGGTGGATACGCTCTTTGGCGAGACCTTCGATGATCTCCTGGCCGAATCTGCGCAGCGCCACGCCGGCGCGAGCCATGTCCGGATTGTCTTCGATCAGGCCGAAGATGTTGCGGCGGGCGGGGTCGGAATCGAAGCCCAACAGAAGATCCGGCGCGGAGAGGTGAAAGAAACTCAAGGCGTGCGACTGCACGAACTGGGCGCAGTGGATCAGCTCGCGCAGCAGCACGGCGGTCTCCGGCGGCGACACGCTCATGATGGCGTCGCAGGCTTTGGCGGAGGCGAGCAGATGGCTCACCGGGCAGATGCCGCAGATGCGCGCGGTGATGGAGGGCATCTCATAGAAGGGCCGGCCCTCGGTAAATTTTTCGAAGCCGCGCACCTGGGTGACATGGAAATGGGTGTCGGCGACGCGGCCCTGTTCGTTGAGATAAATATCGATTCTGGCGTGGCCTTCGATGCGCGTGACGGGGTCGATGGTAATTTTTTTCATGGTCGGCTACCCGAACTTCACTTTGGATTTCAAATCGGGAATGCGTCCCTCCACCAGTTCGGTGAGGACGTAGGCAATGGCCTGCGCCGGTGGCGGGCAGCCCGGCACGTGGAGATCGACCTTGACGACTTCCTGCACGGGGACAGCCTGCCGCAGCAGCGCGGGCACGCCCTCGGCGGGCACTCCGCGACACTGGTCCGCGCCTTCCACGTAGATGCGTTCCAGAAGCTTGCGCGGGGGAATCTGGTTGCGCATGCCCGGAACGTTGGCGGTGACGGCGCAATCGCCGAGGGCCACCACGAGTTTGCTGCGCTGCCGGATGGTGCGGACCTTTTCGAGATCGTCCTGGGAGCTGACTGCGCCTTCGATAATGGTGACGTCCACCAGCTTGGGAAACTCCTGGGCATCCACCAGCGGGCCATAGACGACGTCTACCCGTTTGGCGATGGCGAGAATGGTCTCGTCCATATCGAGGAGGGACATGTGGCAGCCGGAGCAGCCATCCAGCCACACGGTAGCGAGGCGGACCTTTTTCATGCGGGGCCTCCGCGCCTGGCGGCCAGGCGAGTGATGTTGCGGTCGTGTTTGACCATCTCTTCGACGGCGAAGCCCTTTTCGGCCAGTGCACCGGTGGGGCACACCTGCACGCATTTGCCGCAGTTGGTGCAGTTGACGGCGTCGCCCCAGGGACGGTTCATGTCGCAGACGATGAGGCTGCGGGTGCCGCGACCGCCGACGTCCCAGACGTGGGCGCCTTCGACTTCGGCGCAGACGCGGACGCAGCGAGTACACAGGATGCAGCGGTTGTGGTCCAGCACATAACGCGGGTGGGAGAGATCCACGGGAAGTTTGGGGAAGGCGTACGGATAGCGCACGCTGGTGACGCCGAGGCGCTGTGCCATGGCTTGCAGCTCGCAGTGGTTATTGGAGACGCAGACGGCACACTGGTGATTGCGCTCGGCGAAGAGAAATTCCAGGGCGATGCGGCGGTAGTGCTGGAGCTTTTCGGATTGGGTGGTGACGCTCATGCCGTCCTGCACGGGAGTGGTGCAGGCGGGCAGCAGGCGGCCGACGCCGGAGACCTCGACGATACACAGGCGGCAGGCGCCCACACTGCTGATGCCTTCGAGCCAGCACAGCGTGGGGATGTACTTTCCGCCGGCGCGGGCCACTTCGAGAATGGTCTGGCCTTCGTGGGCCGCGACGTATTCGCCGTCGATTCGGATGGAGACTTTTTCAGGCATGGAAGGGGATTCCTTTCATCGCGGAGGCGCGGAGGCGCGGAGGAAGACGCGGAGGAAAGAAAGTTAGTGATGATCTTTGATGTCGCATCGCAGGCACCTTTCGGATTCTTCTTTGGCGTCTTCGGGGGAGAGGCAGGCGGCTACCTCTCCGAAGCTTTCGACGCGCTCTTGGGCGGGGAGTTCGGTTAGTTTGTGACGGGGGGTTTCGGTGGGTGGATCGGGCGGGGACTGGCTGTAGTGGAACTCCAATTGGAGCTGGTCCCAGCGATAGGCGCCCATGAGGCGCTGATCGATATTGCGGGCGGCCTTTTTGCCGTAGCCCATGGCGTTGGACACGTTGGAGGCTCCGGTGATCAGGTCGCCTCCGGCATAGAATTTGCCTCGGCTGGTTTCGAGGGTGTAGCGGTCCACTTCGAGGGTGTTGTCTTCCTTGATTCGGAGACCGGACGCGCGGACGAAATCGAGATCGACGGTTTCGCCGACCGCAAGGATGACGGTATCGCATTCCAGACGGCGGATCTCTTCGGTGGGGACGGGGCGGCGGCGGCCGGAGGAATCGAATTCGCCGAGGCGGGTTTTGACCACCTCGATGGCTTTGACGTTGCCGTCGGCGTCTCCGACGATGCGATGCGGAGTGGCGAGGAAGACGAACTTGGCACCCTCGGCTTCGGCGTCGTCGGTCTCCTCTTTGATAGCGGGCATGTCTTTGCGTTCGCGGCGGTAGATGACGGTGACGTCTGCGCCCATACGGAGGGCGGTGCGGGCGGAATCGATGGCGGCGTTGCCGCCGCCGATGACGGCAACCTTGCGTCCCAAGCGCACGGGTTCCTCTTTGGAGACGGATTCGAGGAACGGCAAGGCAGGGATGACGCCCTTGAGTTCGGTGCCGGGCAGATACACCCAGGCTTCCTTCCAGGTGCCGATGGCGAGGAAGACGGCGTTGTACTGGTTATCCAGATCGTTGAGGGCGAGATCGGTTCCAACGGCGACACCGCAGACGAAGTTGACGCCCACGCGGCGGATCAGTTCGACTTCGCGGCGCACGACTTCGCGGGGCAGGCGGTATTCGGGGAGGGCGTAGCGTAACATGCCGCCGGGCTCGGGATTGGATTCGTAGACGGTGACCTCGTGGCCCAGGAGTGCGAGGTAGAAGGCCGCGGTGAGACCGGTGGGTCCGGCGCCGACGACGGCCACCTTGCGATCCGTAGGCGGCAGTTTGTGCGACGCGATGCGGGCGGCCAGGCGATCGAAGCTGTCCGAGTTGTAAATAGCGTCGGCGATGGAGCGGTGCACTTCGCGCATGTTGACGGCGGAATCCAGGGAGCGGCGGCGGCAGCGGTTGTCGCAGGGGTGCTGGCAGACGCGGCCGGTGGAAGCGGGCAGGGGGTTATCGAGCACCACGGATTCGAAGGCGTCGTCGAGGCGGTCCTCTTTATAAAGCTGGAGGAAGCGCGGGATGTTCATGTGCAGGGGGCAACTGTTCTCGCAGGGCGAGAGGGCCAGGTCTTCGCAGACGCCGGCGCGGCAGCGGTGGGCGCGGATGTGATCTTCGAACTCATGCCGGAAGTGGCGCATGGTGGTGAGCAGGGGGTTGGGCGCGGTCTGGCCGAGTCCGCAGAGGGAGGTGTCGCGAATCATGCGGCCCATTTCGTCGAGGCGGTCGAGATCCTGCTCAGTGGCGCGGCCGCGGGTGAAGGCGTTGAGGATGCGCAGCGATTTATCGAGCCCGACGCGGCAGGGGACGCATTTGCCGCAGGATTCGGAATGGGTGAACTCGATGAAGTA
>JARLGM010000089.1 GCA_031292755.1 Candidatus Sulfopaludibacter sp. | reverse complement strand
GTTTCCGACCACGCCAGCGTGGCGCTGGGCCGCCTGCGCCGCGACATCGAGCGGCAGAAGAAATCCATTCAGGATTCGCTCGAACGCTTCCTCCGCGCCCATCGCGAGGAAGGCGTGCTCCAGGAGGAGTTCGTCACCATTCGCAATGAGCGCTTCGTGGTCCCGGTGATCGCCGGGCAGCGCCGCAAGCTGGATGGGGTCATCCACGGCACGAGTTCCAGCGGCCATACCCTGTTTGTGGAGCCGCTGGAGACCATCGACCTCAACAACGAGCTGGTGCGCCTCACCGAAGAAGAGATGCGCGAAGTGCACCGCATCCTGGTGGAGATGACGGCGCGTCTGCGCGGGCACGCTGAATCCATCCGGCAGACCGTCACCACCATGGCGGAGCTGGAACTCATCTTCGCCAAAGGCCGCTTCGCCGCGGAGTTCGATTGCGTCATCCCGCGTTTTTCCACCCGGCTCCTGCTGCGCGACGCGCGGCACCCGCTGCTGGAAGACGTGCTGCGCAAGCGCCGCAAGAGCTCCGTGCCGGTGAGCCTGGAACTTACCGGGGAACGCCGCACCCTGCTGATCAGCGGGCCCAACACCGGCGGCAAGACGGTCACCCTGAAGACCGTCGGACTGCTCAGCCTGATGGCGCAATCGGGCCTGCCCGTGCCCGCGGCCGAGGCCGAGTTCCCGCTGTTCGAGCAGGTGCTGGCCGATATCGGCGACTACCAGTCCATCCAGGAAAACCTCAGCACGTTTTCCGCGCACGTATCCAACATCCGCGAGATGGCCCTGGACGTCACGCCCGCCTCCCTGGTGCTGCTGGATGAACTGGGCGCGGCCACCGATCCCGAAGAAGGCGGCGCGCTCGGCGTGGCCATCGTGGAGCATTTCCGCGGCGCCGGTGCGTTCACGCTGGTTTCCACCCACCTCATGGCGCTCAAGATCTACGGTGCTTCCACCGGGGGCGTGGTCAACGGGTCCATGGGTTTCGATGAGGAAACCTTCGAGCCCACCTATCTTCTGCGCCTGGGCCTTCCCGGAAAATCGGCGGGCCTCGAAATCGCCACGC
Source organism: Candidatus Sulfopaludibacter sp. (assembly GCA_031292755.1). GTDB lineage: Bacteria > Acidobacteriota > Terriglobia > Bryobacterales > Bryobacteraceae > Sulfopaludibacter. The sequence goes on along the minus strand of JARLGM010000089.1, from coordinate 29,052 downwards.
GGCTTGGCATGCCCGAAGACATCATGCGCCGCGCCCGCCACTCCATGAGCGATCGCGAGCGCGACGTCACGCGCTTCCTCAGTGAACTGCATCAGCGCATCGAAACCACCCAGACGCTGGAGCAGAGCCTGCGCGAAAAGCTCGCCGAGCTGGACCGGCGGGAAAAAGAAATCGCGCGCGATTGGGAAAAGCGCGAGACCGCCAAACTGAAAGAACTGGAGCGCCGCACCGATGCCGCGCTGGCCCGCTTCGAAGAGCAGGCGCAGGAAACCCTCGGCAAAATCTCGCAGGGCGGCGACCGCCGCAAGGCCGATCAGGACGCTCAGCGCCGCGTCTCCAAAGCCAAGCGCGAGTTGAAAGAGGATTTTCAGACCACCGTGCTCGCCACCCAGGACGATTCGCGCCAGGATCGCATTCAACCCCTGCGCATCGAAGAGGGCGTGCGCGTGCGCCTCAAGGATGTCCGCGACCCCGCCCGGGTGCGCCGCGTGTTGGGCAATGGCCGCTTCGAAGTGGAGGCCGGTTTCATGAAGATGCAGGTCTCGCTCGACGACGTGATCGAGGTGCTGCCCGACACCGGCGCGTCATCCGGCAAACTGCCCAAAAATGTTTCCTTCAAACCGGCACCGGAACTGGCGCCCGTGCATCAGGAGATCAACATCATCGGCCGCCACGCCGAGGAAGCGCGCGACGAGGTGGACCAGTTCCTGGACCACGCCGTGATGGCCACCGCCAGCCGCGTCCGCATTGTACACGGGCACGGCATGGGCATTCTGCGCAAAGTGATTCAGGAAATGCTCGCCAAACACCCGCACGTGGCGCGCTACTATCCCGCTCCGCAGTCGGAAGGCGGCTCCGGAGCGACCATCGTGGAACTGCGCGAGTAGCTTGAAAATACCGCTTGCTCAGGCGCGCAGCTCTGTTCAGAGCCGCGACCATTAGGGAGCGGTCTTCGACTACAGCGCTTCCAGCACCGCCGCCGCGTGGCCCGCGGCCTTTACCTTGCCGTAGGTCTTTTCGATCCTGCCGTCCTCGCCGATCACGAAGGTGGTGCGCTCAATCCCCATCACCTTTTTGCCGTACATGTTCTTCTCTTTCCACACGCCGAACGCATGGGCCGCCGCCTTGTCTTCATCCGCCAGCAGGGTGAAGGGAAGATCGTACTTCTGCTTGAATTTCGCCTGCGCCGCGGGCTTGTCCGGAGACACCCCCACCACGGCCGCGCCCTTTTTGGCGAATTTCTTGATCTCGTCGCGAAACTCGCAGGCTTCCACCGTGCAGCCGGGCGTATCCGCCTTGGGATAGAAGTACAAAACCACCCGCTTGCCCTTCAGATCCGAAAGCCGGAACGCCTCTCCGCTATCCGTATGCAATTCGATGTCGGGAGCCTGATCGCCTTCTTTCAACATGTTGCTCACCCCAGTTTCTGCTTGAACAACTCCGTCACTACCGTCACATTGGCCTGGCCGCGAGTCGCTTTCATGGCCTGTCCCACCAGGAAGTTGATCACCGTGGTCTTTCCGCCTTTATACTGCTCCACCTGCTTGGGATTGCCGGCAATCACGTCCGCGATAATCTTCTCCAGCGCGCCGGAATCGCTGATCTGTTTCAGCCCCTCCCGTTCTATGATGACGGTTGGGGCATCGCCGGTGGCAAACATTTTCGGGAAAATCTCTTTCGCCAGCTTGCCGGAGAGTTCACCCGCGGCAATCAGTTTCACCAGTTCTCCCAGATGTTCCGGACGGACCGGCGAGTCGCCGATCTCCTTACCCTCGCCCTTGAGCGTACCCATCAGATCGCCCATCACCCAGTTGGCGGTGGTCTTGGCGTCGCCCGAAACGCCTGCCGCAACCTCGAAGTATTCGCTCGCGGCGCGCGTCTGCGTCAGTACTTCGGCATCGTATTCGCGCAGCCCCAACTCCACGAAGCGGGCGCGTTTGCGGCTGGGCAATTCGGGCATAGCCGCCCGCACTTCCGCCAGCCACTCGTCGCCGATGCGCAGCGGTACCAGGTCCGGTTCCGGGAAATAGCGATAGTCGTGCGCGTCCTCCTTGCTGCGCATGGTGAAGGTTTCATCCAGGTCGGGATTGTACAGCCGCGTCTCCTGCACCACCCGCCCGCCGCTCTCGATCAATGCGATCTGCCGCACGATTTCGAAATCCAGTGCCTGCTTCAGGAAGCGGAAGGAATTCAGATTCTTCACTTCCGCCTTGGTGCCGAACTTCTCCGCGCCCTTGAGCCGCACCGAAACATTGGCATCGCAGCGCAGGTGGCCCTTCTCCATATCGCAGGTGGAGACTTCCATGAATTGCAGCACCTGCTTCATCTCGGTCAGATACGCATAGGCTTCTTCGGAGCTGCGCATATCCGGCTCGCTCACGATTTCGATCAGCGGCGTGCCGCTGCGGTTCAGGTCGACATAGGAATAGCGATCCGAATCCTTGAAGCCATCGTGCACGCTCTTGCCTGCATCGTCTTCCATGTGGACGCGGGTTACGCCGATCCTGCGCGCCGCGCCGTCCACCACGATGTCCACAAAGCCATGCTCGGCCAGCGGCTCGTCGTATTGCGAAATCTGGTAGCCCTTCGGCAGGTCCGGATAGAAGTAATTCTTGCGGGCAAAGCGCGAATGCGCCCGCACCTGGCAGTTCAACGACAGAGCCCCCAGAATCGCCAGTTCCACCGCCGCGCGATTCAGCACCGGCAGCGCGCCCGGATGTCCCAGGCATACCGGACAGACATTGGTATTCGGCGGCGCGCCAAAGCTTGTGGGGCAGCCGCAGAAGATCTTGGTGGCCGTGGAAAGTTGCACGTGCACTTCCAGCCCGATCACAGGTTCGTATCGCGAAATCACCTCGGCGGAGGGTGCGACGGAGGCGGATGAAGACATGGTGTCTTTTTATTATAGAGGCGACAGCATGACGGTTTCGCCCTTGCGCGTGGGGAACCGCAGCACATCCCCGCGCAGAGTCTCCGCCCTCGCGCCGTCCCGCGCCAGACTCACCGCCCCGCCGAAGGGATTGCGTATCCGGCACTCCGCCCCCGCGTGCGAAGCGATCTCCACAAACTCGATCCGTCCCTTCTGCAGCGACGCGCTCACCTGGAAAGCCCCGCGCGCCAGCAGCGTAAAGCGCGCATTCCACTCCTTGGGCCACGCCGGAAACAGGTGCAGAATGGGCTCTTCTCCCGGCGCCGGCGGATTGCTCTGCAACAGCGCCAGGTGCAGCGCTTCCGATGCGCGCCCCAGCCTCTGCGCGTCCAGCGCCTGCGGACCTTCCCGCAGCGTCATCCGGTTGGCCAGCACGCCGCCGTTCTTGTACGCGGTGGACCGCTCCGGCGTCAGCACCCGCATCTGGTTGGGGATCAGGTATCGCACCGCGTCGGCCAGCCCCAGCGATGCCGCCGCAATCGCCTGCTTGGAGAGCACCGAGCACGGCGTCTCGGGTCCAATCCCGTTGCGAAACGCGGCGTGGAACGTGGCACCCGCCACCGCCAGCGTGGCCCGGTCGCGCGATTCCAGGTTGCACAAATCGAAGAACCACATGGGCAGGCTGTTGCCGTCGGGCAGCAGACCGCCCGATGGCTTCACCGCCGGCTTCAATCCGCGCACGAACACGCGCGGCCCGGTGTAATTGTCCGGCTTCAGCGCGTCCGGGTTGTCGCTCACAGGCAGCGGCGCCAGGTTGTCCAGAAACTCGCGCCATACCGGCCTCATGTCCGCCTCGGTATCCAGAATCTCGGCCGCGCGAAGTAGTGCGCCCGTCACGCCGCGCATCGCCGAGAGGTCCTCATCGGTGTCGCGCGCGCCGTAGACGCTTTCGTTGCTGTTGGCCCAGTGGATGTGATACTTGCCGTCTTCGCCCTTCTTCACGTTGGGATGATTGCGATAGAATTCCACCGCCCCCCGCAGCATCGGGTAGGCGCGGTCGCGCAGCCAGTCGCGGTCCAGTGTGAATTCGTACCGCCGCCAGAACAGGTATGCCACCTTCGCCGTGCTGCCGTAGATATGGCTCACCGCGCCATACGGCCCGCTGCCGCGCTCGGTAATCGTGTACTTCCCGTTCACCCAACTGGCCGCCTGAATCCAGTTCCACCGGCTGGAGTGCGGATGCTTGTTCATGGCGTACTGCATGAAGGCGGCCGACCGTTGTTCCCACGGCTTGCGCAGCAGATATAGCTCCTGCATTTCCGCGCCGATCTCGTCCGGTAGTTTCTCCAAGCCGTCGAAATATGTGGTCTCCGGGATGTAGATACCCTGGCTGCCCCATTGCTGCCGCGCCGCGGTGGCGCAGTTGCCGTACATGCCGGAGTACATCTGGAACATGGGGTCCATCAACTCCAGGCGGCTCGACGCCGGCAGCGCTTCGTAGTAGCAACTCAGGTTGGCGAACCAGTGCTGCGCGCCCCACGTGCGCAGATCGCCGCCGGTGTCCCAGATCATGCCGTTGAATTTCGGCGGGAACTTGCCGCGCGAACTCGCCGCCATGATGTACAGGTAATAGTGGTAATTCCGCGCCACGAATTCGGCCGATCCGTCGGCGCTCTCCAGTTGCATCAGGCCGCGCGCCCAGAACCGGTGCCACCAATCGCGCGTCTCCTGCTCGAATCCGCCCGCCGCGGCATCCGTCTGGCGCAGCGCCTCACCCAGGACGTCTTCTTTGGCATCGAAGCTGGCGGCCGACGCAATCAGGATGGTGAACTCGCCAGGCTCGCCCGCCACCGTCAGCGACACATCGGTTTCGTTCAGGAAGCGCGCCGCGGCCTCCCGACCGGCGATCGCGATGCCCACCGCCGACTGGCAGTAGAAGCTGCCCTCGCGGAATTCCTGTGTGAGTGCGATCCGCTGCCCGCGCACATGCAAACGAGAAGCCGCCGTGTGGTTGCGATTCTGCACCGTCACCACGTGATCGCGCACCATGTTTTCCACTTGGCCGCCGTAATATTTGGTCTCACTCCGCAGCATGCGCAGCGTGACGGTCACGGGACGCGAACGGAGCGCCATCGCCATCACGTCCTGCGAAGGCCGCGCATAGATGCGGGCGGCCACATTCTGCCCCTGCATATCGAGCACGCCGTCGTAGACCGAGAGATGCTGCCGGAGGTCCGCCACCTCCTCTCCGAAGTCCACATCTACATAGCCGCAGCCGCCGCAGTAATCGTTGTGCCGCTCGAAGAAGCTGTTGGTGGCGCAGTTGTTGGCATACACATCCACGCGATTGATCTGCATGCGAACTTGCGTCGGCGTGGTCCACACCAGCGTGCCCATGCGCCCGTTCCCCACCGGGATGCCCTCTTCACTGCGCGCAACGGGTTGGTCGTAGATCAGGTCGGCCGCCGAAATCAGCTTGCGATAATCGACGGGCGCCCGCTCCGCTTGCTGGGCGAGAGCGGGCATCGCCATGCTGCCGGCCAAAAAAGCGCGCCGTGAAAAATCGGGGTCATTCATTCGCGCTTATTTTAACGCTAAAGGCGCATGGCAGTTATAACGTGCTGACCCCCATTTGGTGAAGAACTGGGCGCGAAAGGAAGGACATCTTAATTCGTTGTTTTCGCAACAGCGATCGCCTTTGCAAGCCGCGAAGCGATAAAATTCTGAAAACTCAATTCCTGTGACGGTTCCCGATATGCACCATCGGCGCCGTTCGTTGCGTCAGACAGCAAGAAGCACGCGGCATCGTATAGGCGCTCGCGGACGAGCTTCGTCAAAAGAATCTCGTACCGCTTTGCATAGGATGCCTCTTTGAACTCGGGGAACACCGTGAAATGCGGCTCTCGAGCTCGCACCGGGTTCATCGACGCCGGAGCTTCCTCGAGAAGCACCAGGTAGCCGAGCCATGGGCGCGCCGAGGGTTTGAACGCGCCTTCCCGGTAGGCAGCCCACAGGTCCGTAGCGCTCCCGATCGCCTCCTCGGTTCGGTTGTTGTAGTTGTTGCCGAACGAGCCGACCTGCGATTTGAATTCAACACCGGCGAGGAACCTCCCGCCGGCAACGATCAATAGGTCCCACTTCTTTTCCGGCCGGTACCAGCCTGGGATCTCCACATACTTATCGCAATAGACCTGCGCAAGTGGCAGCCCGCTCTTGCACAATAAATCGCGGACGAGATTGATGAACCCGTTCATCTGGGCGCCGCCCGTCACTGCGGACCGTGCGCCGGAATCTTTCGCACCGGTAGCTGTGCCCTGCTTCTGGGCTTGCGTCTCGCGCGTACTCCAAAAGAGTTTGATAGCCGCCTGAAGGCCTTGGTCAAGTTCAGGGTTCATTCTGTGGTGGGCGCCTTTCGAACTTTCGAACCTCGACTGTAGCGGTGCTGAAGAGCGATGATGTCTCGTTCCAGATTCGTTTATGGGCCATTTCGAAGTAGTGCTCATCCACTTCAAATCCGACGCTGTTGCGTCCGGCCTTGGCCGCCGCGACCGAGGTGGTGCCCGTTCCAAGAAACGGGTCAAGCACCGTGTCTCCTACGAAGCTGAACATGCGGACGAGCCGCTCGGCGAGATCGAGCGGGTACGGTGCGGGATGGTTGCGCGTCGAAGCCCCGGTCAGTCCCGACCAGATCTGCTGGAACCAGCGCTTGTGATTCTCGGCTGAGATGACGCTCAAAACCCTGGTTGCCACGTCCGGCGTCCGGTACCCGCCAGGCTTCCGCTCCATCAAGATGAACTCAATATCGTTTTTGATGACGGAATTCGGCTCGTACGGCTTGCCCAGAAAGCTGGAACCGTTCTCCACCTCGTGGGCGGCATTCGAAATCTTGTGCCATATGATTGGCGCCAGGTTGTCGAAGCCCAGCTTCCGGCAGTGTTCTTGGATGGAGGCATGGAGGGGAACCACGGTATGCCGCCCGTTGTTCTCTCTACGCGAGAGGCAAACGTCGCCAACCACGCAGATAACCCTGCCGCCGGGCACCAGGGCGCGAAGGCAATGAGACCAGACCTTATCCAGTTCACTCAAAAACTCCTCGTAATCCTCGATGTGCCCCATCTGGCCGTCAGAGTCCCGATATTCTTTGAGCGTCCAGTAAGGCGGCGATGTTACCACCAGATGCACGCTCTCCGGTTCCAGCTCTGCCATGCGGCGGGCATCGCCAATACCGATGGCGTGTCTAGTCGGGATTCGCCGGACAGCTTGCTCAATGAGTTGGGTCAGCCTCTCATCCTTGGCAATGCGCGGCAAGTCCGTCTGCGGGTTATTCAGAGGGAAGACCTCCGCCGGCAGGGATCTCGAAACATCGGAAGTTCCAATAGACCCCAACATTAAGCCATTTCTTCCTGATAACGCCGTTGTACCGGCAATCGCCTGGCAGGATACCCGGTCGTCCTAGGGCAGCATCGTACCCCTGAACTTCCATCGTAGTGCATGGAGCGCATCTGTCAAAATCCGCAGATAGCCACGAAACATGTGACGCTATCGCCGCTAGCCGTCTTTGAAAAGTGCGCTCAGATCCACACCTTTTCGAGCGGCACGCCCTTCTGGCACCACTCGCAGTGCGCGCTATCCACCGCGTAGTGCGCGTCCAGCTTGGCCAGGTAATACAGCGGAAGATTGCCGAAATCCAGCGTGCTCGGATTGGGCTGGTAGACCACCACAGCCAGACCCACCACCTTGGCGCCGTAGTTTTCCAGCAGCAGCTTCAGTTCCGCCAGTTTGCTTCCGGTGCGCAGAATGTCGTCCACCAGCACCACCTGTTCGCCCTTCAACGGCTCCAGGAACTGGCGGAAATGCGTCCGTTCGTTGTCGTGCTCCTTCTCCGACCAGTACACCTGCTTGGCGCGTAGCGCTTCGCACACGCCGTACGCCACCGGCAGTCCCCCGGTCATAGGCACCACGATGGAAAGCTCGCTGGTGATCGCCCGGATCTCCGGGTTTGCCCGCAACTGGCGGCTCAGCCCCACCGAAAGCATACGCTGGCAGCGCGAGTAGCGCAGGGCCAGCGGCACCTGCAGATACTCGTTGGAGTGCAATCCGGATGGGTATTCGAAATGTCCGTCGCGCAAAGCGCCCGTCTCTCGCAACACGGCGACGACTTCTTCTTGAGTAGGTATCAGGTGCATTTTAGTTGGCTCCGTGGCCTGTGAGTACGCGCGGAATGGTGCGCAGCAGAATTTTCCAATCGAGCGCCAAAGACCAGTTATCGATGTACTGCATGTCCATCTTCATCCAGGTTTCAAAATCCACATTATCGCGGCCCGAGACAGCCCAGATACACGTCAGGCCCGGCCGCATGCGCAGACGCCGCCGCTGCCAGCGCTGGTATTGATCCACTTCGCTCGGCACCGCCGGACGCGGCCCCACCAGCGACATATCGCCGCGCAGCACGTTCCACAATTGCGGCCACTCGTCGATGGAGAATTTGCGCAGATAGCGGCCCAGCGGCGTGAGCCGCGGATCGTCCGGTATCTTGAATGCCGTTTCCCGCGTGTTCAGATGCGCCACCGAATCCTTCAGCGCTTCTGCGTTTTCGCACATGGACCGGAATTTGTAAAAGACAAATCGCCGCCCGTTTAACCCGCAGCGGATCTGCCGGAAAATAGCCGGCCCCGGCGAACTCAGCCGGATTGCCGCCGCGATCGCCGCCATGAACGGCGCCAGCACCACCAACCCGGCCGCCGCGATCGCCACATCGGTGAGCCGCTTCACCAGCAGCCGGATCTCGTCGTAAGGCGCGGCCGAAAAGGTAAGCAGCGGCGTGGCGCCAAACTTGTCCAGCGATACCGTGCTGTTGACGTGCGGAAAAAAGTCCACCGCCACGCGCGTGCGCACCCCTTCTTCATCGCACAGCAGGAAAACTTCCTCCAACTCCGCCAGGCTTTCGCTGCCCACCGCGAAAATGATTTCGTCCACCACGTGCTGGCGCAGAATGGCCGGCAGATCGCCCACCGGAACCACCTTGTGTACCGCACCCAGGACGATCTCCGCCGGAAAGCCCTCGGCCCGCTCGCTCAGGAACCCGCGCAGCTTGACGCCATAGTTGCCGGATGCTTCCAGGTCGCGGCCCATGCGCTGTGCCCGCTCGTTGGTGCCCACCACCATCACGTAATGCGGAGCGGAGAATTCGCGCCGGATCACACCCACCACGCGGCCCGCCGTAAGCCGGAACAGCACCAGCAGAACCCACGCCAGGCTGGCGAAGAACAGTACGAAGAAACGGCTCAGGTCGAACCGCATCGAGTATTCGAAAATCACCAGACCCAGCGCGCCGTACACGCATTGCCGCGCCGTGTCCCGCAGAATCACCGCCGTGTGCGCGGAATCCAGCCGGTCGTACACTTCCAGCCAGATGCCCAGCAACACCCAACCCAGAAGAGTCACCCCCAGCAGCAGTGCCTTACGTTCCAGCGTCAGGTAAAAAAGAAAGTGCAGCGGCAGAATAGCACGCGTCCGGTAAGCCGTCTCGAATGCCAGAGTAACCAGGATGATGTCAGATACCCCGAACAAAACACGGGCTTTACGCTGGCGGCTGAACATCCGTGCCCAGGATAGCATGTGGCGCGGCGGCGTTTATAGCACCAGCCGTTCATCGCCTTCGCGCCTTGTAACGTGCTCGCGATCCAGGAATTCCAGCAGTGGGATGGCATACTTTCGCGAGATGCCCGTCCACTCTTTGAACGCGCCCACCTGAAATCGCGTACCCCTGCGCGGCGCCAGCATCCGGCGCAGTTCCTCGATCGCGGCGCGGTGAAACACCAGCTCTTCGTTGACGCGAACCAGGCGCTTTTCCCGCAGCAGAATCTCCAGCAGCGAACGGGCCCGCTTCGGTTCGACGCCCGACTTCGCCAGCACCTCCGCCATCGCCGGCGCCGCCAGGCCGGCCTGCTCGAAGGCGCGTTCAATTGAGCCGCGCGCTTCCTCCTCATCCTGCCGCAGCACCAGCGTGTGGCCGCGCGACCGTACCGTTTCGCCCTCTACCACCAATTCCTTTGCGCCGGCCAACAGGGCATCCAGCACGAAGAGCGGAGCCCCGGGCAACTCGCGGCTGCGAAGGTCCTGTCTGGCCATTCCGGGCAGCAGCGGATTGGCGCGATGGAACTCTTTGACGGCGCGCACCAGCCGTTCGCGCGCAGACTGGAACCATGCCCGGTCCACGTACCAGGGCTGCGGCTGCGGAACGGCGATGAGCGGCGCCTGCGCGGCCGCGGCGGCGATCTCGCGCGGCAGCTTTCCGGTGCGCGCCACCAGTTCCGCCATTCCCATGCCGAACTCCGCCTCGCGGACCAGCCGGCCGACCCCGAGATTCTCCAGCCGCCCCGCCACGTCGTCCGTTCTGCGATAACGCCGCTCGCCGATATCGATCGCCACCCCGCCCCCAATGGTCACCACCGGCGAAAACATCCGAATGATGAACCTGTCGCCGGGCAGCACCAGTGCCGGCTCGCGCAGCACCACGCGGGCATATGCAGTGGCGCCCGGCGGCAATGTCGCCGCGCCGCCGAAAAGCCGGACCTCGGCTTCGATTTCGGCGGTGCCGGAATGAAAATGCACCGGGGCGCGATGCTTCAGTGGCTTGGCCGATCCCAGCAGTTCCAGGCGGCAGTCCAGGTGCTGGACCGGTTGAAAAACGCCGGGCTCGCTCAGCACGTCCCCGCGCTTCAGATCGGCTGCTTCGATATCGGCCAGGTTCAAGGCGGTGCGTTGGCCGGCCACCGCGCGCTCGGCTTTCGACCCGTGCACCTCCACGCCGCGAACGCGTAGGCGGCGCCCGGCGGGATACACTTCCACTTCGCTTTCTTTCTCCACCGAGCCGGATATCAACGTCCCCGTCGCCACTGTGCCGAAGCCCTTCACGGAAAAAACCCGGTCGATGGGTAGGCGAAAATGGCCGCCGGCGTTCTTCTCCGGCACTGTCGCGGCCGTGCGTGCCAGCTCCTTGCGCAACTCCTCCAGACCGGCGCCGGTGACGGAACTGACCGGCACCATGGGCGCGCCTTCCAGAAAGGAGCCCGCGACCAGTTCCTCCACCTCCAGCTTCACCAGCCCCAGCAGGTCCGCATCCACCAGATCGGCCTTGGTGAGCGCGATGATGCCGCGCGGAATGCCCAGCAGGCGGCAGATATCGAAATGCTCGCGCGTCTGAGGCTTGATGGATTCATCGGCGGCGATCACGAACAGCACCAGGTCGATACCGCCGACACCGGCCAGCATATTCTTCACGAAGCGCTCGTGGCCGGGCACGTCCACAAAACCCAGCCGCAGCGCCGGAGTGAGTTGCAGATGGGCAAAACCCAGATCGATGGTGATGCCGCGGCGCTTTTCTTCCTCCAGCCGGTCGGCATCGATGCCGGTGAGCGCTTTCACCAGGGCGGTCTTGCCGTGATCGATGTGGCCGGCGGTGCCGATTATGATGTGCTTCATTCAGACCTGACAGCTATCAGCTTACAGCCTCGCCGCTTGTTACATTGAGTACGTGCTTCCCGTTTTTTTCCTGGTGCTGGTCGTCGCGTCGCTGGTGTACTGCGTCCTGACCGTCATCGCCGCCCTGCGCTATCGGTCGGTGTTGCCGATGCCGCTGCGGATGGCGCCGCCGGTGAGCGTGCTCAAGCCCCTGGCGGGAATGGACGACGGCCTGGAAGACAACCTGCGCACCTTCTTCGAGCAACGGTATGAGCGCTTCGAGCTCCTGTTCGCCGTGCGCACTCCCCAGGATCCGGCCGTTCCGGTCGTGGAGCGCCTCCGCTCTGCGTACCCCGCCGTGCCTTCGCAATTATTGTTCACAGGGGAGCCGCCCTATCCCAATGCGAAAGTCTTCAGCCTGGATCGCATGCTGGCAGCCGCACAGTACGATCTGATCGTGATGGCCGATAGCGATGTCCGCGTCACCCCGGACATGCTTACCACTCTGGCGGCGGAGTTTCAGGACAAGCGCATCGGCCTGATCACCTGCCCCTATCGCGCCGTCCCCGGTCACAGCGTGTGGACCACCCTGGAAGCCGTCGGCATCAACACCGACTTCATGAGCGGAGTGCTGGTGGCGCGTCTGCTGGACGGAATGAAATTCGCCCTCGGTCCAACTATCGCGGCACGGCGCGCGGCGCTCCAGCGCATCGGCGGATTTGACGCGGTAAAGGATTTCCTGGCCGAAGATTACGTCATGGGCAAGCTCGTGGCAGGCGGCGGCTACGGCGTGATTCTTTCTTCCTGCGTAATCGAGCATCGCATCGGCTCGCAGAAGCTGGCGGCCAACGTGAAACATCGCCTGCGCTGGAATCGCAGCACGCGGCGATCGCGGCCCTTCGGCTACGCCGGCCAACTCTTCACCCATCCCATTCCGCTGGCGCTGCTCCTGCTGGCCGTGAAGCCTTCGTGGTGGCCTCTGCTTGCCGTCACGGCGCTGTTTCGCGCCGCAGCGGGATGGGCCACAGCCGGCCGGGCCTTGCGCGATCCCCTCACTCGCCGCCTGTGGTGGCTGGTGCCTTTGCAGGATATTGCCAGCTTCCTGGTATGGATCGGCGGATTTTTCGGAAACACCATTTTGTGGCGCGGCCGGCGGTATTACGTGCTTCCCGACGGGCGATTTGAACCCGTCCCGTAACATTTCTGCCGCGACGTACGAAATCGTAGTAACATTACACACATAAAATAGTGCCATCGATATTAATGCCTCCGAACTGCGCACCGCCCATCGGGGTTGCGTCCCGGCTCCGGTCGCGCCAAACGGTCGGTTATGTCGCCCCGTTCCTTACCTATATCGCCATCTTAGGCGTAGAGCGGTGGTTGGGGTTGCCACTCATCTGGTCATACGCCATACGGCTTATCCTGGTATCCGTTCTACTCGTGCTGTTTTCGCGGCCGTATTTGTCTTTCCGGCCCGGCGCGCCCGCTGCCAGCATCGCAGTCGGCATGGCGGTATTCCTGATCTGGGTGGGGCCCGATCTCCTGTTCGGCTATCGGCATTTCTGGCCGTTTGAAAACCTCCTGATGGGATCGGCCGTGACGTCGATCTCTCCTGCACTGAAAACCAACGTGCTGTTTCTCACCATGCGTGTCCTGGGCGCCAGCCTCCTGGTCCCGGTGATGGAAGAGCTGTTCTGGCGCGGTTGGCTGATGCGATGGCTGATCGACCAGGACTTCCTCACTGTTCCCATCGGAACCTACGCACCCTCCGCATTCTGGATTGTGGCATTGCTCTTCGCTTCCGAACACGGATCGTTTTGGGAAGTCGGGCTGGTCGCCGGCATCGTTTACAACTGGTGGATCATCCGCACGAAAAACCTCGCTGACTGCATCCTCGCCCATCTGGTAACGAATGCAATATTAGCGGCTTACGTGGTCGCCGGCGGCCAGTGGCAATACTGGCTATAACCGGGCGGCTGCGCGGCGCGTCCAACATAGTGGCAGGAGTTCAGAAGATTTCCTTCTCCCTGTCTCAAAGCTCCGGGTCAGCGGCGAGTCGGGCCCCGCGATCCGGAGCTTTTTTGCTTCAATAGAAATGACGAATGATTCAACTCACCGGGGCAGGCAAACGGTACGGCCCCAAAATCCTCTTTGAAGCTGTCGATTGGCTGGTCACGCCCAACGAACGCGTCGGCATCGTAGGAGCCAATGGCACTGGCAAATCATCGCTGCTGAAAGTCCTGGCCGGGATGGAAGGCCTCGATTCGGGCGCCATCTCCACCCAGAAGGGCGTCACCATCGGGTACCTTCCCCAGGAAGGGCTTTCCCTCTCCGGCCGTTCCGTCTTTGCCGAATGCATGACGGTGTTTGCGGGCTTGCGTGCCCTGGAGGCCGAGCAGGAAGACCTGGCCCGCCGCATGGCGGAACTCGACCCGGGCAGCGCTGAATACACCCAGGTGGCGGACCGCTTTCATCGCGCCGAAAGCGAGTTTCGCGCCCGCGACGGCTTCGCCATCGAAGCGCAGGTCGGCGCCGTGCTGTCTGGCCTGGGATTTCCCCAGCGCGACTGGAAGAAGCACACCGAAGAGTTCTCAGGCGGCTGGCAGATGCGTATTGCGCTCGCCAAACTGCTGCTCGAAAAGCCCAACCTGCTCCTGCTGGACGAACCCACCAACCATCTCGACCTGGAAGCCCGCAACTGGCTGGAAGACTACCTCGGCTCCTATCCCAATGCCTTCGTCCTGGTCTCCCACGACCGCTACTTCCTTGACGTCACTGTCCGTAGAATCGCCGAGTTGTGGAATAAGGGCCTGCATTTCTATACCGGCGGCTTCACCCGTTACGACGTGCAGAAAACCGAACGGCGCGCCCAATTGCAGGCGGCCTACGAGAACCAGCAGGACAAGATCCGGCAACTCGAAGCCTTCATCAATCGCTTCCGCTACCAGGCCACCAAAGCCAAGCAGGTGCAAAGCCGCATCAAGGAACTGGATAGAATCGAGAGAATCGAAATTCCACCGGAAGAGAAGACCATCCACTTCAGCTTCCCCCAACCCAAACCCAGCGGCCGGATCGTGGCGGAGTTTCAGAAAGTGGCCAAAAGCTACGGCGACAACCTGGTCTTCTCGGATGTCGATTTCATCATCGAGCGCGGCGACCGGGTGGCTCTCGTCGGCGTCAATGGCGCCGGAAAGTCCACACTCATCAAAATCCTCGCGGGCGCGGAACCGGTGACCGGCGGCGAGTACATCCTGGGGCACAACGCCCAACCCGACTACTTCGCCCAGGACCAGTACAAAGAGCTCGACCAGTCCGCGCGCATGATCGATGATCTGAGCACCGTCGCGCCCCGTGCCGGCAATACCGAACTGCGCAGCATTCTGGGCTGTTTCCTCTTTTCCGAGGACGATGTGTTCAAGCAGATCGGTGTGCTCAGCGGCGGCGAGCGCAACCGCTACGCCCTGGCCCGCATGCTCATGGTGCCATCCAATTTCATGCTCCTGGACGAGCCCACCAATCACCTGGATATGCGCGCCAAAGACGTGCTGCTGACTGCGCTGCAGCAGTACAACGGCACGGTGGTGTTCGTCTCCCACGACCGGTATTTCATCGACAAGCTGGCTACCCGCATCATCGAAGTGGAGGACGGCAGGGTCCGGGTCTATCCGGGCAACTACGAGGACTACCAGTGGCGCAAAGCGGGCGGCGGTCAGTCACCCACAACTGACGAACCCTCGACACCCGCCGTTGAAGAAACCGTCGCGGCGCCCGTGGCGGCCGACCCGGCAAAATCCTCAGACCGTCGCCTCAACCCCATCAAACTCCGCCAGATGAAGGAACGGCGGCACGAGATTGAAGAGGAGGTTACCCGCCTCGAGGCAGAAATTGCCGACTACGAATCCTCCCTGGCCCATTTTGTCAGCGTCGACGAAACCCAGCGCGTCAATGACCTGCTCACCGCCCGGCGGACCGATCTCGAGTCGCTGCTATTGGAATGGGAAGAAGTGGCGCAGTCGATTGAAGCTAATTCCTGAAGAACGCTCTATTCCTGAGCCGGCATCTGCTGCTCGATGTCCTTCCAGGCGCTGATCTTAAGCCGCCGGCAGACCCAGCATAAAGGCTCTTCATCCGCGCCCGAAGCATCCGCACCGCAAACCGAACAGCGAGTGGGCTTTTTCAGCAGATCCGCGGAGATAGACCGTTTGGCCTGTTCCAGCAGATCCGCCGGAATCACCGGCTCGATCTTCGTTTGCGGCTTGCGTTTCATTTCATTCACCCGGTCAGCCTCCACTATCGCAGATACCCATTGCCGGTTACAAGTCATCCTGCCGTTAAATCCGTACTATGCCGCCTCGGGGATCTGGATTACCACCGCAACATCCAGGCAAGAACCGCAACGCGGGCATTTCTGTCCAGCCGCCACCCGGGCGTACTTGCCCCTCAGATCGATATCGGCGGGAACCGAATGGGTGCAAATCGGGCAATGGGCTTCGCCCATAACGTGGTTTTGATTGGTTGTCTTCATAATTCTGCTCCACTTCCTCGGACGCAATCCTCAGTGCACGGGTTGTGCCAAAATCGTAAAAATTCTTAAAGATTCCGGCCGGCGAAGAAAAATGTCCGGGCTCCTCCTCGCCCTACCCGGTGCTACTCTGTAATCTATGACTCAGCCGGCGCCTCCTCGGATTCAACTTGTGAACACACCCGACTACCGTGAGGATTATGCCAACAGCGTCCAGGTGCGGGTCAATCTGTGGGACTTCTTTCTCATGTTCGGCCGGATCAACCAGACAGCGCCGGACAACGTGGCTATCCATAATTTTCAGGGCATCTATGTCAGCCCGCAGCAGGCCAAGGCTCTGCTCAACGTCCTTCAGCAGAACGTGAGCCAGTACGAGACCGCGTTCGGCGAGATCAGGTTGGAACCGCAGGCCGGCGGCGCCGGAATCGTCCAGTAGCCGCGCATGCAAATGGATGGGCCGTCCCATCGCCGCATCCACGGCGAGGCCTACGCTTTCTTCCTGCTCCTGTTCGCGCTGCTGCTGTTTCTCAGCCATCTCCCCCTGATCGGACTCAACTATTTCTGGGACGAACTGGAGCAGACCGTGCCCTCCGCCCTGGACATCTACCATAGCGGCGCCCTGATTCCCTATTCCGCCGCGCCCATCATTCATCCGCCCGGCTTGCTCGTCTATCTCGCCGGTTGCTGGAGGCTGGCAGGCTACCATCCGGCTACCACGCGCTCCGCCATGCTGCTGCTGTCTTCGTTCGGCCTGCTGGCGGCATTCCTGCTTTCTATCGAGCTGTCCAAAGAAGTGCCCCGTGGGGCGCCGGCCTTTCTGGCAGCCGGACTGCTTTGCTGTTCGCCAATATTCTTCGCGCAATCCCTGATGGCCAACCTGGATGCGCCCGCCATGGTTTTCACCACGCTGGCGCTCCTCCTCTTCTTACAGAACCGCATCCGCGCCTGTGCCGCCGCCTGTGTGGTTCTGGTACTGGTGAAAGAAACAGGTTTGCTGGTTCCGCTGGTTTTCTTCGCCTGGCTGGTGCGGGAGCGCCGCTGGCGCGATGCCGCCTGGTTCGCCGCGCCCGCCCTGGCGCTGGCGGTCTGGATGGCGCATCTCTTCCATGCCACCGGATACTGGTCCGGCAGCCCCGGATTCGAGCAGTACAACCTGTTCTTCCCGCTTCATCCGGTACGCTTGACCGTGGCGCTGCTCCGCCGGTTCTATTCCCTGTTTTTTGCCAGCTTTCAATGGATCGGCGCCTTTGCCATCGCCTTCGTTTGGCGCACCTCGCTGCTGTTCCGCAGCCGCTCCTGGAAGATTGCCTGGTCGTTGGCCGGCGCCCATGTGGTGTTGGTCACTCTTTTGGGAGGAGCCGTTCTGACGCGCTACCTGCTGCCCATCATGCCGGTCGTGTATGCCGCCATGGCTGTGGGGCTGGCGGCGTTTCCCCGGCGTCCCCAAAGGATCTGCGGCGCGGCGCTGTTACTCGGTCTCGCGGCCAGCAATTTCATCAACCCGCCCTACCAGTTTCCCTACGAAGACAACCTGGCGTTCGCCGATTTCGTGAACCTGCAAACCAGCGGCGCCGCATTTCTGGACCGCTGGTACGGGGACGCCCGCATTACCACCGCATGGCCTCTCACCCGCGAGTTGACCCGCCCCGAACTCGGCTTCGTGAGCCGCGGAATCCAAGTGCGGACCCTCCGCAACTTCACCCCGCAAACCTTGCAGCCGGTGGACTGGCAAAATGTCGATGTCTTCGTCGGATTTTCGCGCACCTGGGACCCCCGGTTCAGTCTCAATCACTTCGCCCCGGTTCGGTGGTTCTGGCAGCGCTTTTACGGGTTCTCACCCAATACCAGTATGGAGGCTCTCAGGTCGCGAGTGCCTTTCCCCGTGGTCGCACACTTCGAACGCAGAGGCCAGTGGCTGGATATTTACGTGAATCAGCGCACGCCGCTTTCTGCTAGCCCGCGCGCAGTGGCTGCATTCCACTCCGGCACAGAAACTCAAGCAGCAGAATCATCTTGTGCTCCTGATCCGCCGAAACGGCCATACGACCCGGTCGCACCTGCTGGAATCCTGCAATCCAACCCGACTCCAGAATGCAGGAGCCCAGGTAATCCGCCAGGAACTCGAGTTCATCGCAGGATAAACCCCCCAGGAAGTCGCGAGTCTGCGATTGCTTTTTCCTGTCAACACACGATGCCAGAGCGGCTACGAGAGCGGGTCGCACAGTAGATCTCCTGTCGGGTGATGAACCATACTGTAATACGGATCTGAGCCGTATTATTACCAAAACTTCATCCGTGTGCAAGGGGGGTGGAAAAAATCCGTCAGCCTGATCTGCGCGATTTATTCGAATAAATCGCGCAGATCAGGCTGACGGAATTGTTTCGGAATTATTTCGGAATTGTTTATGGAAAAAAGTTCAAAGCGCGAAGCGTCCCGAGCCCTGCCCCTTGAATCGCGGCTCCTGTTGTTCCCGCCGCAACTCCAGTACCAGGTGCATCACCAGCCGCTCGATGGCATCGCGGATCTCGCAATGTTCGTCATAGTCCATCGCCACCGGGTCGGCAATATCCCATTCCCGGAGTTGGGCGCCCGGCAGCGCAGGCAGTAATGTACCGCTCATATTCACCACCAGGTCGAACTGTGACCGCCCCAACTGCCGGATGCTTTTCGGAAAGTGGTCGCGCAAGTCGATATTCTTCTCCAGCATCGCGCGCATCGTATCCGGCGCCACAGTAAACGCGGGACTCACACCCGCGCTCGCCGGAATCAGCACGTCCTGCCCGTATAGCCGCGCGAAAGCCTCGGCCATCTGGCTGCGGCAAGAATTGCCGATACAGACGAAAAGCACGCGCTTCTTGCCGTTGCCCTCTGCCTGGTTCACAACTTCTCCAGAAACAGTGCGTGTACCCGCGAATCGCCGGTCAGTTCGGGATGAAACGTCGCAACCAGATGACGACCTGCTTCCAGCAACACTGGATCTCCTTTGTAGCGCGCCAGCACCTTGCTGCCCTTGCCGGCGTCTCGAATTATGGGTGCGCGAATGAATACCGCTTCCAGTTTGCCCGGCGCAGTCCGCTTTTCAAACTCCGGATCCGGCTCGATCTCAGTCACCCGGCTGTCGATCTGCCGCCCGTAAGCGTTCCGCTCCACAGCGATGTCCACCAGTCCCAGGCTCTCCTGTTCCGGACTGCACACTTTTGTGGCCATCAGGATGGCGCCGGCGCACGTGCCGAATATAGGTTTGTGACGGCCGAACTCGGCCAGCGGTTCCATCAGCCCCTCGTAATGGAGCAACTTGAGCATGGTGGTGCTTTCCCCGCCCGGAATAATCAGCCCGTCGATTCCGCCCAACTGCTCCCGCTGCCGGACAAAGACCGGCTCGCCGCCGGCCCGTTCCACCGCCGCGCCGTGCGCCGCGAAATCGCCCTGCAGCGAGAGCACACCTACCCGTTTCATCTACCAGCCTCGCGTTTGCATCAACTCGGATTCCGGTATCTTGGAAACGTCCAGCCCCGGCATGGCTTCGCCCAATGAGCGGCTGGCTTCCAGCAGCGCTTCCGGATTGTTGAAGTTCTTCGCCGCTTTGACAATGGCCTCGGCGCGCGCCTTCGGATCGCTCGACTTGAAAATGCCCGAGCCCACGAACACCGCTTCCGCGCCCAATTGCATCACCAGCGCCGCATCCGCCGGAGTGGCAATGCCGCCCGCCGAAAAATTCGGAGTCGGCAGCTTGCCGTTCTGCGCCACCCATTCCACCAGCTCCAGCGGCGATTGCAGTGTCTTCGCCTGGTGCACCAGCTCTTCTTTTCCCAGCACCGTAAGCTGCTTCATCTCTTTGACGATGGTACGGATGTGCCGCACCGCTTCCACGATATTGCCCGAACCGGCCTCGCCCTTGGTGCGGATCATGGCCGCGCCTTCGGCAATGCGCCGCAGCGCCTCGCCCAGATTGCGCGCCCCGCACACAAACGGCACTTTGAAATCCGTCTTGTCGATGTGATGCTCTTCGTCGGCGGGCGTCAGCACTTCGCTTTCGTCGATGTAGTCAACGCCCAGCGCTTCCAGAATGCGCGCTTCCATGAAGTGGCCGATGCGCGCCTTGGCCATCACCGGAATGTTCACCGTCGCCATGATCTTCTCGATGATCCCGATATTGGCCATGCGCGCCACGCCGCCATCTTTGCGGATGTCGGAGGGCACGCGCTCCAGCGCCATTACCGCCGAAGCGCCGGCGTCCTCGGCGATCCTGGCTTGCTCGGCGTTGGTGACGTCCATGATCACGCCGCCCTTCAACATCTCCGCCAGGCCCACTTTCAATCGATACTGCTCGCTCGTAAACTGAAACATTGTGTTTGCTCCTCAGTTAGACCATTGCCGGCGCCGGTTCGTAATTTTCCGTGCCGCTTTCCACCGCGCCTCGAAACACGCGTCCCAAAATCGCCAGACCTTCCCGGATCTGCTCCGGGGTGAGCCCGGCAAAACTCAATCGCAAACTTCCGGGGTCCAATCTCGATACCGCGAAATACCGCCCTGGCAGATACGCCACTCCCTCCTTCTGCGCGCGCCCCAATAGTTCGCTCGCATCCAGAGGCTCCGGCAGTTTCACCCACACGTTCATGCCGCCTTGCGGGCGCGTCCACCGCGTGCCCGCGGGCAGATACCGGCTGCAGGATTCCAGCGTGGCCTCCAGTCGCTCTGCGCCGGCTTTCAGCACGCGCGCCCGGTGCGCTTCCAGCCGCCCCGACTCGGCGAAATCCAGCAGCACTGCCTGCGAGAGCTGATCCGTGTGCAGGTCCGCCGATTCCTTGGCGTGCCTCAGACGGTCCATCAGCGGCCGCGGACCCAGCGCCCAACCCACGCGCAGTCCCGGAAAGCTGACTTTCGAAAAACTCCGCAGCAGCACCGTGCCGCCGTGCTCGTCCAATTGTTTGAGCGAGGGCAGTGCGTCGCCGTGGTACCGCAGTTCCCCGTAGGCGTCATTCTCGATCACCGGAACCCCTGCCGCGTGCGCCGCATCCAGCAGGGCTCGCCGCGCGGACAGCGGCAGCGTAGCGCCCGTGGGGTTCTGGAAATTCGAAGTCACCACCAGGAAGCGCGGCCGCTCCCGTTCCAGGACGCGCTCCAGTTGCCCCACTTCCATGCCATCGGCGCCCACCGGAATGCCCACCAACTGCGCGCCCATCCCGCTCAGCAGGCTCTTCAAACCCGTATAGATCGGCTCTTCCACCGCCACCGTATCGCCGGGGCGCAGCAGAACCCGGCCGATCAGGTCCAGCGCCTGCTGGCAGCCGTTGGTGATCAGCAGGTCGTCTCCTGGAGCCGCCGCGCCTTGCCGCCGCGCCTCCTCCATCAGGTACTTGCGCAGCGGTTCGTAGCCGCTGGGCGAGCCCAATTGCAGAATGTCGGCCAGATCGCTGCGCGTCAAAACCGCGGCGCAACTGGCGCGAAACTCGTCCAACGGAAACAGTGCGCGCGACGGGCGCGACATCGCAAAGCTGATCCCTGCCCGCCCGCCGGCGGCCGGATACACGGCCTTGCCACCCTCGGCACGCTCCAGTAGTCCGCTCCAGTCCACCCCCGCTGAACCTGCCGGCTCCCCGGTGACGAAGCTGCCTCGACCCACCTGCCCGGTAATCAGGCCTCCCGATTCCAACAGCTCATACGCCGCCGAAATGGTAGTCCGGTTCAGTCCAAGTTGGCCAGCCAATTCGCGAGTGGCCGGGAGTCGCTCGCCCCGGGGCCATGAACCGGACCGGATCTTCGCCGCCATCTGCTCAAATAACTGGCGATAGAGCGGAACATCCGAATCCTGCCGGAGAGTAGGGGAAAACTCCATCTCATCCAAACCATACCATAATGGACTGGTCCGGATCCAGCGCTACTCAAAGATTACCGTTGCAGCGCTCCCGGAGCGTGGATGACGTGCGGCGCCGGTGGGCGTTGCAGTCGCTTGATCTCGATCAGCAGACCGATATCCGCCAGGATCCCCAGCAGGACAATCACGACCAGGAGCCATGGACGGCGCTGGAAGAGCTCACCGAGACGCTGCTTCCCGCTGCGCATAGAAGGCGGTACGGACATGAGTAGTAGCGGCGTTTACCCTTTTCTTCGTCTGGTACAATCCTAATTCTATGCGCTTGCCTGGCCAAATGGTGCGGGCGGGCGCTTTCTGGCGATTCCGGCTGGTAGCGCTCGTTTGCGGGTTATCTCTTCTGGCGCTGCCTGCCCAACGAAAGAAAAAGGAAGAAGAGACCCAGACTCTGCAACTGCCCCGGGAACTCCCCGGTTCCCTGATGGGCGACACCCGGCGCTTGACCTTCTACGTCACCCCGCTCAGCAATAAAGGACTGCTCTCCCCCCAGATCCGCGACGCGCTGAAGGCGTTGTCGCGCCAGACCGGCAGCGATACCGTGCTGAAGATTCGAGCCTTCGTGGCTGGGTCCGGCGACGTGCGGCGGGTTCGCGATCTGGTCAGCGAAGTCTTCACCGACCGGCGTCTGCCTCTGCCCGTTCTGAGCCTGGTCCGCTCCGGCGGTCTGCCCCTGGAAGGCGCCCAGGTGGTGCTGGAAGCCATCGCACAGTCCAGGAAAGAGGTCAATCCCAGCGGGCTGGCATTTCTTTCCGGGCAGGTGGCTGGCAATCCCGATCCAGCGAATCCCGTAGCGCCGTTGATGGAGCAGTCCCTTTCCGCCCTTCGCCGGGAAGTCAAGGCCGCCGGCGCCGAACCGGCCGACGTGCTGAGGGTCACCTGCTTCCTCAGTTCTCTGGAAAATGTGTCCACCGCCCGTCAATTGCTGGAGACGGAATATCCGCGAGCCGCCCGTGACTTCGTGCAGACGCAACGGGCGCCCGGCCGCGCCGTGGCGGCGTGCGAAGGCGTGGCACGGCTGCGCTCCGCTCCCGATTCGCGATTGAGCTTCGCGCCTGCCGAGGGACTGCCGGGTGACGCCGGTCAGTCTCCCGTGGCCCTGGTGGGAGCCCGCCAGGTCGTCTTAACCGGCACCCAGATCTCCTTCGGCTATCAGGAACAGGATTCGCGCCTGGCCTTCGACCGCCTGAAGAAGGAGTTGGATCAATCCGGAGTGTCCCTGCAAGACATTGCTTTCGCCCATTACTATCCACTCTCCAGCGGAATCGCCGCGCAGGTCCGCAAGATCCGCGCAGAGGTTTTCGATCCGGCTCACCCCCCGGCCGGCACCATGCTCCAGTTCGAAGGACTCCCCTCCATGGACGCGGGATTCGCGGTGGACGTGGTCGCGGTCAAGTAACTACCCGATCAGGTACGCGCCTCCATTGGAAAAATCGCTGGAGGTGCTTGACGTTTTAATGCGACCCGATCAGGTACGGAATCGCGCTACCCGAACCCGTCAGAGTTCCCGCTGGATCGGGAGTAAAAACGTAAGTGCCGCCGTTGAAAACCGCTCTTTTGACCACCACCGAACTCCCGGTCTTGATGCTCGTACCGTTGCCGAAATCGACTTCGCTGTTAGGCATATACAAAATGCCTGTCAGGTTGGCCGTAGTTCCGCCTTGAATATTGATTCCAACCTGTGTGGTGGGATTGGTCAGGGACCGGTCGCCATAAACGAGCACGTCGGCCAGATCGCCGGTCGTCGGTGCCGTGAACGTAGCCATCGCTCCGTTGGCGATGCTGAGGCCGCCCATGGTGGCATTCGTCCCGGTGAAGTAGAAGACCACGTTACTACCGGTGTTTCCCGACCCGCTCATAATCGAGACGCTGCCACCATTGATGACATACATCCCGGAGTTGAAGATCGCGCTGTTTCCGTTGCTGATGCTGATGCCGCCGCAGTATGTGCCCGGAGTCAGGTGAGTGTAGGGTGCGCTCCACGAACCGGATGTCAGGCTGTAATTCGTGTAATCGCAGTGCGTCGCGCTTCCGGAGCAGCCGGTATACTGGCAGTTAGTCGTCGCACAGCCGCTTCCCACGCAATTGGTCCACGGAATATCCAAATTGCCCAGCGGATCGGCAACGGGCGTAGTCCCCGTTTCAGGGGTTGGGTGGAACGAACCGGCATTGTTGTAGGCATAGCCCCCCACGACCTGTATCGGCGGCTGGGGAGTGCCCGATGTCGTGACGCTGGCGCTTCCGACGGCCAGCGCAGCTTCCGAATTCGTGGAATTTACATAGACACCGCAGTTTGGTTGGATCTGCGCGTTGTTGCTGGCGTTGAGAGCATCCTTGGCGCTGGGATCGAGCACATACACGCAACCTCCGGTCACCGTGCTGACCACTCCCGCCGTCGCGTTAGCGCTTGCGACTCCGAAATAACCAGCCCCCAGCGTCGCCAGAAAGGTGAGCGGAATCTTCTCGGCGACCGTGACCGTAATGTAGTACGAGGGCGACACGTTTGGTGCGTCCGGCGTAGAACCATTGTTCGCCGACACCTTGACCGTCTGTCCGGAATTGGCGGGGCTGAATCCGTTGGCCCTCGCATACAGGCAGGCCGTCTGGAAATTGTTCACCGGCGGCTTGGTCGGGTTGGCATCGCAGCTCACCGCGGTGGCGCTGCACCACAGCGCCGAGCTCGTGTTGCACGTGGCTGGGTAAGATGTCGTGCTCTTGGAAGCCGTCATCGCCGCCGCGAACGCGCCTGCCTGTGCCGCGGTCAAACAGGCTTCTTTCCGCCAGTACATCCACCCCACGTCCACCACCAGGCCGAGCAGCCCGAGCATCACCGGAATCGAGAGCGTCACAAGCAATATCGCCTGGCCCTTGCTGCGGGCTCTTATGCGTGCGGTAGAAAATGACATGTCCGCTCACAAAACGAATATTCCGTTGGATTTATTTACCTCGGCGCGCCGAAACGTCCTGGATTCATCGAGCCATAACCTCCGATATCGGCCATTGACCGGATGCCCTGCAGTACCTGATGGCACCCACAAAAAAATTTGATGCAAGTTTGGGGTTGCAAGCAGTGACATCCGTGTTACACTGACCCAAATTAACCAGGCTACTTTCCAGGGGATCATGCCTGGCAGCACCATGTTGCGTGTTGTCCCACGAGGGACCTCCTCTCCTTGTCCGAGCGAACCATCGCGTAGAGTGACCCAAAAAACAGGAGAATCTCTCATGACGACTTTGCGGCCAAGCCCGACATCCAGAAAGCTATTTGTGTTCATGGCGCTGGGAGCGCTCGTAACCGCCTGTGTTGCGCCCCCGGCGCGCTCGCAATCCTATTACGGCGGCGTACGCGGCACCGTGCTCGATCAGAACGGCGGCGCCCTGACCGGCGCCAAAGTCACGCTGGTCAATGAAGGCACCAACGAGCAGCGCTCCGCGTTGACGGGATCTGCTGGCGAGTTCGTCTACAGTGAAATTATTCCCGGCACCTATTCGCTAATCGCGGAAGCGCCGGGCTTTAAAAAGTTCGAACAAAAAGGCATCATTGTGGGTACCCAGCAGCAGGTCTCGGTGGATGCCAAACTCCAGGTCGGCCAGGTGACCGAAAGCATCGAAGTGAGTGAGTCGGTTTCCCTGGTCGAGGCTTCCAATGCCTCGCAGGGCCAGGTCATCGACAACCAGAAGCTGACCGACCTGCCGAACCTGGGCCGCAATCCGTTCATGATGGCCAAACTGGCGCAGAACGTCGTGCCCGTAGGCAACCCGGCCTACAATCGCATGGAAGACCAGAGCGGCTCTTCGCAGATATCCATCGCTGGTGGACCGGTGCGCGGCAATAACTACCTGATCGACGGCGTTCCGATTACCGATGCCACGAACCGCGCCATCATTATTCCCTCTCTGGAAGCCGTGCAGGAAGTCAAAATTCAAGCCAATACCTATGATGCCGAGATGGCACGCACCGGCGGCGGCATGTTCAATACCTTGATGAAATCCGGCACCAATGCCTATCACGGCAGCCTCTACGGCCACCTGCGCCGCACCGCCTGGGACGCCAACAGCTTCTTCAATAATGCCGCGGGCGTGCCCATCACCGATCAGCCTAACGATACCTGGGGCGCCAGCTTCGGCGGCGCTGTCAAAATCCCCAAACTCTACGACGGCAAGAACAAGACGTTCTTCTATCTGGGCTTCGAGCATTATGACGACACCCAGTCTTCGTCCTCTGTATTCGCCGCGCCCACCGCGCTCGAACAGGCCGGCAACTTCTCCCAGAGCCTGAATTCCAACGGCACGCTGCGCCTGATTTACGACCCGCTCAATACGGTCAACGGCGTGCGCCAGGCCTTTCCCGGAAACATCATCCCCACCTCCCGTCTCAATCCCACCGGCTTGGCCATGGCCGGCAACTTCCAGCCGGCGTTGACCGCCCCGGCGTATTACGGCGCCAACGACCTGAATGCCCCGGGCAGGCTCCCCTGCCGCGCCGCCCAGTATACCGGGAAGCTCGATGAGGACTTCGCCAGTTGGTGGCGCACCAGCCTGAGCTACCTGCGTTACTACTCGCTGGAGCCCGGCAACACCGAGTTCCCCACCGTGTCGAGTCCCGACCAGTGGCGCCTGCTGCGCCGGGTGGATACGACGCAGCTCAACAACCTTTTCACCGTCAATCCGACTACCGTGATCGCCGTCCGCTACGGCTTCAATCGCTTCCCCAACTACAGTTACGACGTCAGCCAGGGCTATAACCTCAACCGCCTGAACTTCAGCCCCGCGCTGGTCAACCAGGTGCCGCAAGCGTTGTCCCAGTTCCCCGACGTCCAGATGACCAACCTGTATTCCCTCGGCGTGGCCGACAATAATTCCTATTACGTGCACGCGTCCGACAACTTCTCCACCAGCATCTCTAAGTATATGGGACGTCATAGCCTGAAGGCAGGCTTCGACTATCGCCGCATCAAGGCCGCCGGCAACGATGCCAATGACGCCGCCGGCAATTACAACTTCAACGGCATCTTTACCAAGTCCGCGCCCACCAGCGCCGGCACGGGCGGCACCGATCTGGCCGACATGTTACTCGGATATCCCTCCTCGGTTGCCATCTACACATCTACTAAGTTGACTGATATCGCCGATTACTACGGTCTGTATGTTCAGGACGATTTCCGCGTGAGTAGCCGGCTGACTGTCAACCTCGGCTTGCGCTGGGAACACGAGCCAGGCCTTCGCGAAGCCAATAACGGCATGGTGGTCAACTTCAACGGCGCGTCGGCAAATCCGCTGGCCGCCAACGTGGCTGGTATCTCTCCCATGGGCGTCGTGCAGTACGCCGGAAGCGGAAGGAACACCGTGGGCGCCCAAACCTTCAACAAGATGGGTCCGCGCTTCGGCTTTGCTTATAAGGTGGATTCGAAGACCGTGGTGCGCGGTGGATACGGCATCTTCTGGGCGCCCCAGTTTGCCATCGGCTCGCCCATCGCGACCGTTGGCTATAACCAGACCACCAGCCCCAGCCCCTCGGTGGATAACAACCAGACGCCGGCCCTCAACCTGACCAATCCTTTTCCTGCCGGCATCCTGCAACCGGTGGGCAACAGCCTCGGCACTCTGACCGGCATCGGACAGAGTTTCTCCCTGATTGACCCGACCGCAAAATCGCCTTACGTGGAACAATACTCGCTCGACATTCAGCGCGAGCTGCCGGGCGGCGTGGCCAGCGAGATCGGTTTCGTCGGTTCGAAATCCAACCATCTGACCACCAACACCGCCAGCATCAACCAGAACGCCCTGAATCCCGCCCTTCTTTCCATGGGCTCGGCCCTGACCCAATCGGTGGCCAACCCGTTCTACGGCCACGGCGGCTCTGGTGTCATCGGCACGCCCAACGTACAGGCCTCCCAGTTACTGCTGCCTTATCCCACTTACAGCGCGATCAACCTTTTGTTCGACGACAATAACAAGGCGAAATACTACTCGCTGGTGTTGAAAGCTCAGAAAAACTTCAGCAAGGGAATGAGCCTGCTTTCCACCCTCACCTGGTCGCGAAACTGGGATGAGGCCGGCGGCGGCCCCGGCAACACGCTGAACTCCGGCGGCAAGGGCCCGCAGAATCCCTATAATATGGCCGCTGAATATGCCTTCTCGAACATCGATACGCCATTGCGCTGGTCCACGGCAGTTAGCTATGAGCTGCCTTTCGGCAAAGGCAAGGCCTTGGCCAATCATGGCGGCGCGATAAACTACCTGGCCGGCGGCTGGGTGGTGAACGCGGTCTCCATTTACCAGACGGGTTTCCCGCTGCAGATTTCGCAGAGCACCAATTTCAACTCCGCCTTCGGCTATGCCAGCCAGCGGCCTAATGCCACGGGCATCTCGCCGGTCACCGCCGGTAGCCTGGAACAACGCCTGAATAATTACATCAACCCGGCGGCATTCTCCGCCGCGCCCGAGTTCACCTTCGGTAACCTGGGCCGCACCATCGATATGCGCGGACCCGGCCAGGCCAATTGGGATCTCTCGGTCTTCAAGAACGTGACCATTAAGGAAACCCTCAAGGCGCAGTTCCGATGTGAAGCGCTGAACGCCATGAACACGCCGCTGTTCTACGGTCCCAGCGTCGCCTTCGGCAGCAGCAGCTTCGGCAAAATCACCAGCCAGGCCAATTTCTCAAGGCAACTGCAATTGGCCCTCCGCTTCTCCTTCTAAAATGGGGACAGACGCATTTATAAATGGGGACAGACGCATTTATTGGCCCTGCGGTTTCTTAGATTCATAAAACGAAGATCGTAAACAAGGCTGTCCGGGACCACCTGACGATGCGCCGCGGGCTACAAGATTTCGTCTCATGCCTGGAGCGAAAACACAGCCCCCACATCACCGTTAAGCTGGCTTTGGAGTGAGCCACGCAATACACGCACCACACACCGGGTGAGTGGGCCACGCGACTTACCGTCGTGCGCGGCTTCGCCCGGCACTGGAGTGCGGCCGATCCCTTGACGGAAGTTCCGCCACTCGGTCTTCTGCCGTTTCGGCCGCAGCGTGCTGCAAGCATATTTCTATTCCCATCAAGAAATCAGAGAACTGCTGAGCGCGGCCAAAACGCGACCGTTTATTGACCCACTGCGCCCCTGGACGTATTACTGCCTGTTTGGATTGTTGGCAGTCACAGGCCTCCGCCTGCGTGAGGCTTACGTACTTCTAAAGCGCGGTCAGGAACTCGATAAGCTTATCGCCCGGTCGGAAGCGAGCCTGGTTACCGGTCAGTGGTCTGGTTTTGGTAATTGATTAGCGGAGCCCGCTTCGGGCGAGCTTTTTCGCCAGTGAATCCTGCT
>JARLGM010000088.1 GCA_031292755.1 Candidatus Sulfopaludibacter sp. | reverse complement strand
TGGACCAGCATAAGTATGAGTACCAGATCCGGCCCGACATCCGGCGCCCTGCCGCCGTGGAGGTCTTCTCCATCGACGAGGTCAGTTCCATCGACGCCGACACCCGGCAGATCGTGACCTACCGCCCGTTTTATTCCTACCGCCAGGAAAGCACGGGCACCCGGAACGAGTGCTACTGGATCGCCAACCGGCGCTCTTCCAACCGCCTGAATGACGATGCCTCAGACCTGTATATCACGCTGGTGGACCGCTCCGGCCGCACCGTGTTCCCCGAGATCGACACCCTGACGGTGCGCACCACCTGTACCAACCGGAACCTGCCGGCGCGCCTGCCCTTTGGCGGAGAGGACGGCGATTTCGAACTCGAAGGCAGCACTCCCATCAAGCGCATCGTGACCCTGACCAAGCCCTCGCTTCCTTTGCGGCCGCCCACTTCCAAGATGGCGCTGTGGCACCTGGTTTCGCACCTGTCGCTCAATCACCTGTCTCTGGTGGACAGCGGCCGTGATGCCCTGCAACAGATCCTGCGCCTCTACGATTTCACCGACTCGCCGTTTGCCCAAAAAATGATCGAAGGGATCACGGATTTGAAGAGCCGGCGGCATTTCGCCCCCATCATATCCGACAACGGCGTGACCTTCGCCGCCGGAACCCGCGTCGAAATCGAACTCGACGAGGAGCAGTTCGTGGGCGGCGGCGTCTATCTGTTTGCCAGCGTGATCGAGCAATTCCTGGCGCTTTACGCCACGCTCAACAGCTTCACTCAAGTGACCGCCAGAAGCCGCCAGAGAAAGGAGGTGATCCGCGAATGGCCCCCGAGAGCCGGACAGAAAATCCTGGTGTGACGCCGCCGGCCGCCTCCGCCGAATCGTTCGCCGAAGTGCGCAACGACATGCGGCGACATCCCGGCCGCTTCGAATTCTTCCAGGCCGTGCGCCTGTTGCTGCGGATTTTCGGAGATCGCGAAGTGCCCGGGTCCGCCACCTCCGTCGCCCGCGAAGCCGTGCGCTTCCGTGTCAACAACTCCCTGGCCTTTCCACCCAGCCAGATCTCCTCGGTCGATTGGGATGGCGCGGCGCCGGTAATGGCGGTGAATTTCATGGGTGTGACCGGCCCCATGGGAGTGCTGCCGCGAGTTTATTCGGAATTCATCATCGCACGCCTGCGCGTTCGCGACCGCACCCTGGCCGACTTCTTAGACATCTTCAATCACCGCATGATTTCCCTGTTCTATCAGGCGTGGGAAAAATACCGCTCCGCGGTGGCCTACGAACGGGACGGAGAGGACCGCCTCTCCAAGTACCTGATGGCGCTCATCGGCTTGGGCACCGATGGCCTGCAAAATCGCATGCAGGTGAGCGACGATTCCCTGCTTTTCTATTCCGGCCTGCTCTCCCTGCAGCCGCGCTCGGCGGCGGCGCTGCGCGGAGCGCTCCGGGACTATTTCGGCGTTCCCGTGGCAGTGGAGCAGTTCGTGGGCGCGTGGCAACCTCTCGATCCGGCCGACCAGTGCGACCTCGGCAACGGTTTCTCGTTCGGTTCGCAGCTCGGCGTCGGCACCGTGGTGGGAGACGAAATTTGGAATCAGCAGTCGCGGGTCCGGCTGCAAATGGGCCCTCTGACGCAAGAGCAGTATTTGGGATTCTTACCCGGTGGGGCCGCCAATCAACCCTTGCGCGACTTGGCGCGGTTCTTTTGCGGCACCCACCTGGAAATCGAGGTTCAGCTCATCCTGCAGCGGGCGGTAGTACCGGGCTGCGATTTGGGCGAAGATAGTTTGGCGGGACCGCGGTTAGGTTGGTTTACCTGGATGAAATCCGGACCGGATTTCGACCGCTCACCCGCCGATACGGTGTTGTTGCTGGCATAAGTGGAGGATATATGGGACTCAATCTACGATCACTCATCGCGAAGTTAAACGACTCGGCCCGCCTGACACTCGAGGCTTCCGCCGGATTCTGTATGTCCCGGACGCATTACGACGTCGAAATCGAGCATTACCTGATGAAGCTCCTCGATTCCAGCGATGCGGACCTCGCCTTCATCCTGAAACAATTCGGTGTCGACAAATCACGCCTCGCCGCGGAACTGACGCGCAGCCTCGATAAGCTCAAGAGCGGCAACGCACGCACGCCGGCACTGAGCCCGTCGTTGATGAAGATGCTCACCGATGCCTGGACCATCGGCTCGATCGACTTCGGGGCCACGCGCATCCGCACCGGCTTTACGATCCTGGCCCTGGTCTCCGATGAAGAACTGGCGCGCATCGTGCGCGAGATCAGTAAAGAGCTGCAAAAAATTCCGGCCGACGCCCTGAAGAAAGACTTCCTGAGTATTGTTGCCGCTTCGGTGGAAAGCGCGGAAATGGCCGAGGCCGAATCTGCCGCGCCGGAAGGTGCGCCGCGCCCCGCGGGCGGCAAAACCCCCAACCTCGATCTGTACACCGTCAACCTGACCGAGAACGCTCGCTTGGGTAAAGTGGACCCCGTGCTGGCGCGCGATTTCGAGATCCGCCAGGTGGTCGATATCCTGACCCGGCGCCGCCAGAACAATCCCATTCTGGTCGGCGAAGCCGGTGTCGGCAAGACCGCCGTGGTCGAAGGCTTTGCCCTGCGCATCGCCCAGGGCGATGTGCCGCCGGTGCTGAAGAACGTCACTCTGCGGACTCTGGACCTGGCGCTGCTGCAGGCCGGCGCCGGGGTCAAGGGTGAATTCGAAAACCGCCTGAAGGGGCTGATCAACGAGGTGAAGTCGTCGCCCACACCGATCATTCTGTTTATCGACGAGGCCCACACCATGATCGGCGCCGGCGGACAGGCCGGCCAGAATGACGCCGCCAACCTGCTCAAACCGGCCCTGGCCCGCGGCGAATTGCGCACCATCGCCGCCACCACCTGGTCGGAGTACAAGAAGTACTTCGAGAAGGATCCGGCCCTGGCGCGCCGCTTTCAGTTGATCAAAGTCGACGAGCCCACCGAAACCCAGTGCGCCCTCATGTTGCGCGGCGTGGTTCCCACTCTCGAGAAACATCACAGCGTCCGCATTCTGGACGAAGGGCTGCTCGCCGGCGTCAAACTCTCGCACCGCTACCTGCCCGACCGCCAGTTGCCGGACAAGGCCGTCAGCGTCCTGGACACGGCTTGCGCGCGCCTGGCGCTGGGTCAGAACTCCACGCCCCCGGCCATCGAGGATGCCACCCGCACACTCGAAGATCTCGCCGTGCAGGCGCGCATCCTGGAACGGGAAGTGGCCGCCGGCGCCGATCACACCGAACGTCTGGCCGAGATCGCCGCTAAGAGGACCACGACCGATACCCATCTCAAGGAATTATCCGGACGATGGGAGAAAGAACGCGATCTGGTCAACCGCATTCGCGAAATCCGCGGGCAACTGGAAGCCGGCAACGCTCCCGCGCCGCCCCCGCCCGCCGAAGCAACCGCATCGGCCCCTGCCGCTACCGCCGGGACGGCAACGGGCGTGGCCGTCGAGCCTCCGCCCACGCCCGATGAACTGCGCGCCAGACTCGCGGAATTGAACCAGGAACTGGAAACCATGCAGGGCGAGACTCCCCTGCTGCGCGTCTGCGTGGATGCCCAGATCATTGGCGAAGTGGTCTCCGGCTGGACCGGCATCCCCGTCGGCAAAATGCTCAAAGACGAAATCGCTACGGTGCTCACCCTGGAGCAGCACCTGGGTTCCCGCGTCATCGGGCAGGATCACGCCCTCGCCGGAATCAGCCAGCGCGTGCGCACGGCGCGGGCCGGTCTGGACGACCCAGGCAAGCCTGTCGGCGTGTTTCTGTTGGTGGGGCCCAGCGGCGTTGGCAAAACCGAAACCGCGCTGGCGCTTTCCGATCTCCTGTTTGGCGGCGAGCGGAACCTCATCACCATCAATATGTCCGAGTTTCAGGAAGCGCACACCGTGTCCACTCTCAAGGGATCGCCTCCCGGCTATGTGGGCTATGGCGAAGGCGGCGTACTTACCGAAGCGGTCCGGCGGCGCCCGTATTCCGTGGTGCTGCTGGATGAGGTGGAGAAGGCCCACCCCGACGTGCTGGAACTCTTCTTCCAGGTATTCGACAAAGGTCAGATGGAGGATGGCGAGGGCCGCCAGATCGATTTCAAGAATACCATCATCATCCTGACCTCCAATGCCGGCACCGACAGCATCATGAAGCTTACCGCCGATCCGGAAACCATGCCGTCGTCGGGCGGCCTGGTCAAAACCTTGAAGCCCGAGTTGGACAAGGTCTTCAAGCCGGCCTTTCTGGGGCGCCTGGTGATCATTCCCTACTACCCCATTCGGGACGAGGCCATGAAGAAGATCATCCGGCTCAAACTCGCCAAGATCCAACGCCGCCTGCAGGAAACTCACCGGGTCGTGTTGACGTGCGACGATGCCCTGGTCGATGAAGTGGCCCGCCGCTGCACGGAAGTAGAGAGCGGCGCCCGCAACGTGGATAATATTCTGACCAATACCATGCTGCCCGAAATCTCCACGCAGATTCTCGGCAAGATCGCCGAAGGGCTGAAACCGGATGCCGTGCATGTGGGCGTCGGCGAAGGCGGCGAGTTTACCTATTCGTAGAAGGCATCCGGCTGGAGGGCGATAGATTGCCAGCAACGCAGATTAACCGGCCATTTCGCATCAAAACGCCGCTGGGTGACGATGCCCTGCTGCTCAACAGCTTCGTGGGCTACGAGCGCGTCTCCACGCCCTATCGATACGTCATGGAATTGCTGGCCGACGATCCCAACATCGACCTGAAGGGCCTGTTGACCAAGCCCGCGGTCCTCTCCATCAAGCTGGAGGACGAGACCGAACGGCATATCCACGGCATCATCAACCGCATCAAGCTGGTGCAGTACGGCGACGATGGCATGGCCCAATACCAGGCCGAAATGGTTCCCTGGTTCTGGTTCCTCACGCTCTTCTCCAATTGCCGGATCTTCCAGAACAAAAAGGTCCCCGACATCATTGAGCAGGTCTTCAAGGACCGCGGTTTCAGCAACTATAATCTGAAACTCGGCTCCTATGAGCCGCGCGAATATTGCGTGCAATACCGCGAAACCGATTTCAACTTCGTCTCCCGTCTGATGGAGGAAGAGGGCATCTTCTATTTCTTCGAGCAGACCGAAGACAAGCACACCATGGTGCTCGCCGACGCGAAGTCCGCGTTTGCCCCGTGCCCCAAAAAACCGGCCGCGCGCTACACGCCAGCCACAGGCGGCCGCCTGGACGAAGACACCGTGCTCAGTATTGAAGAGGAGCATCGCGTCAACACCGGGAAGACTTACCTGATCGACTACGACTTCGAAAAGCCCAAGACCAAACTCGACGCGACCCTCTCCGGCGGCGATGAGGGCGCAAGCGACGAGGCCGGCGAGTATTACGACTATCCCGGAAAATATAAAACCAAGGACGAGGGCGACAACTACGCCAAGGTCCGTCTGGAGGAATGCGAAGTCGCCCTGGTAACCGTTCGCGGCCGCAGTAACTGCATGGGGTTTGAGTGCGGCTACAAGTTCACCCTTTCGGAACATTTCCGGGATGCCGCCAACCAGGACTATACCTTGATCGCGCTCCACCAAACCGGGCAGAACACCAGTTACCGGGCCGGTACTCCCGATCCCTTCGAGTACTCCAACGAGTTCGAAGCGATCCCCAACTCGGTGCCTTTCCGTCCGCCCCGTCAGGCTCGCAAGCCTTTCATCCCCAGCGCTCAGACCGCCGTCGTGGTCGGTAAGTCCGGAGAAGAGATTTGGACCGATCAGTACGGCCGTATCAAGGTGCAATTCTTCTGGGACCGCGAAGGCAAGGCCGATGAAAACAGCTCGTGCTGGATCCGCGTGGCGCAGGGCTGGGCCGGAAAAGGCTGGGGCTCGATCTTCATACCGCGCATGCACCAGGAAGTCGTGGTCAGCTTCCTCGAAGGCGACCCCGACCGACCGCTCATCACCGGTTCGGTCTACAACGCCGATCAGACAGTGCCTTATACGCTGCCCGACGAGCAAACCAAGAGCACCGTCAAATCCAACAGCTCGAAAGGCAGCGGAGGATTCAACGAAATTCGCATCGAAGATAAAAAGGGCAGCGAGGATCTCTTCATTCACGCGCAGAAGGACATGAATATCCGCGTCGAGAACGATCGCCTGGAATGGATTGGGGAGGACCGTCACCTGATGGTGCAGCGCGATAAGCTGGAATCCATCCAGCGCGATTCTCATTCCACCATCAACCGCGATCTTCTCGAACAGTACAACCGCGATCATCATCTCACCATACAGGGCAAAGAGTGCATTTCGATTACCGGCAACCAGTCGATCGCGGTGACCGGCAATGTGGACGTGAAGTATTCGCAGAATCACTCCGAATCCACCACCATGAATCTCTCCATCGATGCCATGCAGGTGGTGATCCAGGCCAAAGCGGGAATTACCCTGGCTGTGGGCGGGTCGTTCATCACCATCAACCCCTCGGGAGTTCAGATTGTCGGACCCATGGTCATGATCAATAGCGGCGGCGCGGCGCTTAGCGGCACTCCGGCCAACCCCATCAGCCCGACGGCCCCTTCGGCCCCGAAGGAAGCCGAAAAGGCCGAAGCTGGGAGCATGGGTACCGCGGATCCTAAAGGCTATAGCCAGCTCAGTATGACGTTGACCGACCTCAACCCGGCCAAAGCAGGCCCTCCGCCGCGCAATGTCGACACGCCGAGCCATAATCCGAATTCTCCCGAGAACCAGGAAAAGAAGCACTGGGTCGAAATCAACCTGGTGGACGAGGTGGGACAACCCGTTGCCGGAGAGCGCTATAAAATTAAGCTCCCGGACGGCACGGTGGACGAAGGCACCTTGGACGACAAGGGCCACGCGCGAGTCGACGGCATCGATCCCGGTTCCTGCGAGATCACTTTCCCGAATCGCGACAAGGATGCATTTAAATAGGTCCGCGGGTGAGAGCTTAGAAGATGCCGACTTATATCGTTCAAGACGGAGATTGCCTGGCGAGCATCGCCAAACAAGCCGGCTTTGCCGACTGGCACACCATTTACGACGATTCCCAC
This sequence comes from Candidatus Sulfopaludibacter sp., assembly GCA_031292755.1. Taxonomy (GTDB): domain Bacteria; phylum Acidobacteriota; class Terriglobia; order Bryobacterales; family Bryobacteraceae; genus Sulfopaludibacter. Next base: position 23,312 of record JARLGM010000088.1, on the reverse strand, counting down.
AATGCCGATTTCCGCAAACTCCGCCCCGATCCCAACGTGATCTGTCCCGGGGATCAACTCTTCATTCCCGATAAGGATGTCAAGACCGACTCCAAAGGCACCGATACGGCCAGCACTTTCCAGTTGGCGGCCAAAAAGACCTTTCTGAAAGTCCGGCTCAAAGATGAAAAAGGCGCCGCCTTCTCGGGCAAGAAATTCAGCCTGAAAATCGGCGGCAAGGTCACTGAGGGCGTCACCGGGGCCGATGGCCTGGTTCAACAGGAGATCGCCGCCGACACCAGAACCGGCCAATTGACGGTGTTCCTTGACGACGATACGACCAAACCCGGTTTCATCTGGGACCTCAAGGTCGGCGGCCTCGATCCGGTAGACACCGACAAAGGAGTCCAGGCCCGCCTCAACAACCTCGGCTTCTTCTGCGGAACGGTCGACGGTGTAATCGGCCCCAAGACGAAGGCCGCGCTCAGCGGCTTCCAATCCAAGAACGGCCTCACGGTAAGCGGGGATGCCGACAGCGCCACTCGCGACAAGCTCCGCCAGCTTCATGATTTACCCTGAGGACACAAGGACTGATGCATGTTTGAAGCTCGTGTAACCCGAACCTCCGAGGGCCTGGCAATTCTCAACACGCTGGTCATGCCCACCGTGCGCCTGCGTTTCCAGATCTGCCCCGGGACCGACGCCGGCCTGGGCATCGCCAGCGCCCCGTACCAGGTCCTGCTCAACGGAACCAAGCTGAAAGACGACACGACCGACGCCAATGGCGAAGCCACCGTGGAGATCCTGGTCATCATCCAGGGCGGAGCCGTCCTCCACATTTTCGATACCGATTACAACCTCTCGTTCAGCCTCCTGCGAGCACTCACCACCACCGAAGGCCAGCAGAAACGCCTGGAGGTGATGGGCTACTTCACCGGCTATCAGCTCGCGCCGCTGCTGAACAGCTCCATCGATGACGGCAGCGACACGCCGCGTTTCCAGCAGGCCATCATGAATTTTCAAACCGACCAGGTGATTGGCATGGACGGCACCATTGGCCCGATCACACGCGGAAAAATGCAAACGGCGGCGGGGGAATAAGTCATGGCATCGTTTAATCTCGCGCTCATCAATCCGCAATTGAATTCCAAGATCACGCCGCACCGCGTCGTCCCCATCCGCTTCGCGCGCGCCGTGGAGAACTTTTCCGACGATACCGCTCCGGATCTGGACGACCACGGCTTCACGATCCCGGCCCAGTTTTGCACCGCGCACGGACCGGTAGTCGGACTCATGGGTCCGGCGGCGGGTCAATCCACCGGCCCGGTGGTGCGAATTAAGGTGATTCGGGACCGCCTCAGCAATACGGCCCAACTGTTTCCCACGGTGGATGACGCGTCGGTGGCAAAGATCGAATTCCCGGTGAATGCCGCCCTGAATCCGGCCGATGCACCCAATCGCCCCGGCGATTGCGTCTTCCTGCAAGCGGCCACCACCAGCGAATCGGAAACCAAGTTGAAGATTCACCACGGCAGCGCCGGCGGTCCGGTTATGGCGGAGTGTGCCGTGCGCGCGTATCCGCGGCTGGTGATCAATGTACAGGTCCACCTGGTCAGCATCAACGGCGTCGCCCCCACCACTTCCTTCGCCACCGCCCAACAGTTATTCAAGGACGTCGGCAAGGTCTACGCCCAGGCCGGCGTGGCTTTCGAACTGGCCGGCAGCGCCATGAACGAAGCCGTCACGGGTTATGCGCGAGACGGCACCGTGACCCTGAGCAATGTGGCCGACGAGGAAAATACCGAGTTACAGACCGTCCTCCGCCAGAATCCCGTAGCCGGCTCGCTCAATGCCTATATATTCGGCCACTACTTCGATAGCAGCGCGACTACGAATCAACTCGACAACGTGCTCGGAATCGCATTCAGTTCCGACAATGCCAGCGGCCATCCCGCGCATGGCACCTTTCCCGGATGCCAGGCTGGAATCACCCTGCGCGATTCCGACGATCCCATAAAAGCGGCCCACACCGCGGCACATGAGATCGGCCACTCTCTGCGCCTGGTTCATTATGCCAACGTCGACAATCCCGGACGGCCGGATATCTGGGCGCACCGCTGCCTGATGTTCCCGGTGGTGACACTCAACGCCCGTGCCCCTTCGTCGGACGCACGCATCGACGTCGGCTATGGTACGTTTGCCAATGGCCGCACCTCCGCCGGGCAGTTGCTGATGACCAAGCCGCGGGCGGGAGTGCAACAGAGCGATGAGATCAATGTCTTGCGGGCCGCTCAAATCGCCAACACGTTCGCGCCGATCTGAGGCAGCCCATGCCGGAGCGATACTGGAAACGGCCATTCTGGCGGCGTTGCTGGGGCTCGCAGCCCTTGCGCGTCCCGCCCAGGAGCCAACTATGACGGATGAAACGGTAATTTCGATCCTGCGCAATAACGATCGCAGAATTCTCCAGGCGCCCGCGCCGCCGACGTCGAATTTCGTGTCTGCCCTGGAGCGCTCCTTGTCGGGCTTCGGCGATAGTGCCCGCGAACTGGCGGTGTTGTACCTGGCGAAATTCAATCCGCCCGGATCCGGCACTCTCCTGCTCCGTCTGACCATCGACGCCAGCCTGCAGACGGCTGCCGCCGCCGCCCGCTCTCTGGCCGGCGGCGACTATTCCGTCGCCGGCAGTGAGATCGTTGCCGCCATCCCCTCGCGCCGCGATCGCCACGTGCGTGGCTATCTGTATTTGGCCGCCGGCAACAGCAAGAACCCTCCGCGCTCTCCGCCTTCCGCGACGTGGCCAAGCTGGAGAAAGACCCCGATGCTGCCGAGAGCGCCGAAGTCGCCGCCGTCAAACTGGGCGGTGACGCCGAACGCAAGTCTTTCCTCAAGCGCATCGAGGAGGCGTCCCCGGAGAAGGCCCTCACCATTCAGGACCAGATGCTCTACGTCGGAGATCCCAAGCTGGCCAAGGCGCTGAAGACCTGGTTCGAAAACACCGCCGGTGTGATGCGCCTGGGTAGCGACCGGCAGGGAGGCTCGGTCCGCATGTGCGATCTGGCTGCATGGATTGCCTTCCGGCTCGGCGTGAAATTCGATCTCCAGCCGCAACACCTGGACAATTTCGCGCCCGGCGTGCTGGCCGCCGCCAAGGCTGCCTGCGCGGCCCTTCCGGACTAATCGCTATGGCGCCGAAGCTGCCGGTCCCGCTCCCGCCCGTTACCGCCGAATACAGCAGTGCACTCCAGTTGCCCCAACCCAAAGTTCCGCCGGTGCAATCGTCCTATCGCTTCACTCGCTCCACGGCCGGCCAGACGCGCACGGATTCCGGCAACCAGTCGGTGATCTCGAATCCCGCCGCCGGGCAAACCATCGTGCTGGACCATCTGAAGAAAACGGCGACGATTCAAACCGCGCCCCCACCCATGCCGGCGGCGCCCGGCATGCCGGCGATGCCTCAATTCGCGCCACCGGGACTCCCGAAGGCCCCCCAGGCGCCCAACATGCAAGTGCAGGATCTGGGTAAGAGTGTCCTCCAGGGCCACGAAGTCGAAGGCAAGAAGTTCCTGATTCCGCCGCAGCCGCCGCAGGCGCCGACCATGCCGAAGCCGCCCGGTTTACAACTGCCGGGCCAGCCGAAGCTCCCGCAGGCCCCGGCGCTGCCCAAGATGCCGCAGGTGCCCGGCATGCCGAAGCCGCCCCAGGCGCCCGCGCCGCCTCAAACTCTGCAAGCTCCCACGGTGCCCGGAGGGCCGCCGCTTCCGGCGCCGCCCGGTATGCCTCAACCGCCCAAGCCGCCCACCATTGCGGAGGTCTGGCACGCGCCCAAGATCGGTCTCCCGATGCTTACCAAAACCAGCGGCAGCTTCGGCCAACTGACGCAGGTCTGCCACAGTGCGGTTCCGGGCGAGCCTCATCCCGCGGCCTTTCAAATTCCGCCGGGCTACAAAGTGATTGTGCTGCCGCCGCCGAAGCCGCCCGCGTTGCCCGCGTTGCCGAAGTTGTGACCTTACGGAACTTCTACGGTAAACTCTCCCGGAGTGACGAACTTGATCACCCCGCCCCATGTGCACATCAACTGGGAGATGTTGTCCAACGTCGGAAAGTTGCCCAGCAGAACCGTGGGCGCACCCGTAATCCACGGCGCCGGGGTTACCGGAACGCAGGGCACGGGAGTCAGTACGCCTAAAGCCGCGGCGGTGGCGGCGGCCACCGCCGGATTCGACGGCGTGATACACATTCCGAACGGCATGATGTTCACCATGGGAATGTGATCCATAATGTTGGCATCCGGCACCTGGCTCGTTTGAACGCGGTTAATCGGCAGCACCACCAGTGAACTGGGCGCCATCCCGAAACTGCATTTCATACTGGCCCCCATGCAGACTTGCATCGGCATTCGAAAACCCTCCTCGCTTTGTCGCGCTCTTTATTCTATCGCGGGAAATCCCGAAGGCACCGCGCTTGGGGTACAATGCCCAAATCCGGTGAACGGGCAAATCACATTTTGGCTATCAAATTTCTGGAGGGTTCCCCTAGGTGAGGACCGACATTTTGACGCAAGGATCGGGCAGTGAAGCTTTCGACTACTGCCTGCGCAAGTTCAAGAAAATGGACTCGCCTTTCTATCCGAGAAAGGCAAGGGACAAAAAGTGCATCCTGTATTATATTGCTGCCTCGATGAGCAATCGCGGAGAGGTGGAGCGCGCCTACCAGGTAGCTTTCAAGCAGTTCTTCCCCGATGGGGCGGACCTGATTGAAAAACAGATGCAGCTCAAAGCCGACAAGCAACAAAAAAAGTCCAGTGTCGAATGGCGGGAAGAGACAACGGACAAGATTGCCGATGGCGAACAATTGCTCGAACTCCTTAGAGGATGGAAGGAAGGGCAGAAATATCAGGAAGGCGAAGCGTTCTTCCTCGAACTCCAGTCGAGGGTCCGGGATTTCGATTCCGCCCTCTGCGATCCCACCGAGTTCCGGTCGGAGGCGGAAATACTCCGCGTTGCGAAATTGACCGGAAAGATGAACAAGACCGCCAAAGAGGTCTCGGTGGAATTTGAGGGCATGATCGGCATTCGCCAGACTGCTTCGATCAAGTTCGAGCATTTCAACGAAAACTGGGGTGTCATCAACACGGCGCTCGAACAAGAGTTCAAGCTCGGCGCCTGGACCAGCGGATCGGCGAAGGCGGCGATGGAGAAGTTGGGCTTCACTCTGGAAGCCCAGGCCGCCCTCGCGATCGGCGCGCAACTGAACATCGATGGCAACCTCACCTGGCGGAAAGGGAAGTCGGGCCTGGATCTCAAGGGGAGCGGCGAGCTTTTCGCGGGGGCCGAAGGATCCCTGAGCGGCAGACTGAGCGCCAGCGCGAGGAAAGGACTGGAGGCCTCCTTCGCAGCCAAAGCGTTTGCCGGATTCCGGGCGAAGGTGTCGGGCGAGGCGGCTTTTGTGTACGGCGAAAAATCCCTGGTCGGTATCAAGGCCGAGGCCGAAGTCAGTTTCGGCGTTGGCGGCGAACTGAGCGCTTCCTTCAAAGCGCCGATCTTCGGCGCCACACAGGTCAGCTTCACCAGCTCCGCGGCTATTGGTCTCGGTACTGGCGTGTCCGTGGAGACCACGGTCAACTGCTCGGAGATCTACCTGGCCGGAGCCGACAAATTCCGCGAGATCGTCTACTGGCAAATGATTGCCAAAGGATACTCGCAGGAACTGATGACCCAGGACTTCAAGAATCTCTATTACCTGAACAAATGCATCAATCGCATCGGCCTGGAGGTGGAAGGCATGGAAGAACGGGTGAAGAGCTTCGACAAGACCAAGCCAGAAAAGCAGCGCCTGTTGATGTAGAGCCGTATTTATCGAAAATTCACGGGGCGGTACAATGGGAGCACTCCCATGAAGACAGCCTTTCGGCCTTCCCTTCACCGCATTCTTCTCGTGGCAGGATGCATCGCCCTGGGCGCCCTCTTGAGTTCGCAGCCGGCGCCGCGCGAAAGGGTGGGACCGCTGCCCGGCGGCGGATTCCTCCTCAACAGCTTCTGGAAACTCGACCCCGCCGGCAGACAAATCCCGCTCGACACCTTCCCGATGGCCTCCGCGCTTTCGCCCGACGGAAAATACCTGGTGATCCTCAATGGCGGTTACAAGCCGCCTTCGCTTTCCGTGATCGATGTCTCCGCGGGCAATGTGGTCAGCACTACACCGGTCGCCGATGGCTGGCTGGGATTGGCGTTCGCGCCGGGGACCAACCGTCTCTACGTGGGCGGCGGATCGCGGGCCTCCGTGTTCGAATTTACGTTGGCCGATGGCAACCTCTCGCCGGGGCGAACTTTCGAGATCGTGCCTAAGGCCAGCCGCGCGCAGCACGATTTCGTGGGCGACGTAGCCTTCTCACCGGACGGGCGCATGCTCTACGCGGCGGAGTTGTACAACGACACCGTCGCCGTAGTGAATCCGCAATCGGGCATGGTGGTCTCGCATTTCAAGACCGGCCGGCGGCCCTATCGGATTCTGTTTCATCCCGATGGAAAATCCTTCTTCGTCAGCCATTGGGCGGATGGCAACATCGGACACTACGACACCGCCAGCGGGAACCTGATCGTCAAAGTGCCCATCGGCCAGCATCCCACCGATATGGTGTGGCGCAACGGCGCCAGCGACGGCGCCCCCGGCGAGCCGCAATGGATCGCCCGCCTGTTCGTGGCCGCGGCCAATACCAATAACGTCTATACCGTGGGCGTGAACGAAGCCGGCACCCTGACCGTCATCGAAACCATCAACCTTTCCATGACCGCCCAGCAGCCGCTGGGCATGACGCCGTCCGCTCTCGCGCTGTCTCCCGACGGCAAACGCATGTACGTGGCCTGCTCGGATGGTAACGTGGCCGGTGTGGTGGATGTGTCCGGCACGCGCAGCCGCGTCGAGGGGTTCATTCCCACCGGCTGGTATCCCACCGCCGTGCGGGTGCTGCCTTCCGGTACGCTGGTGGTCTTGAATGGCAAAGGACTCGGCTCCCATGCCAATCCCAACGGTCCCAACCCGCTCCAGAAAGCCGCTCCCGTGCACGAAGGCATTCGCCAGGACCAGTATGTGGGTCAGATCCAGACCGGCACTGCATCCTGGATCGCGCCCTTCCCGTTGTCCCAGCTCGAAACCTGGACGCACAAGGCCCTGGCCGATTCCGCCTACAACGACGACAAGCTGGACCAGCCGTCGGCGCTTCCACCCATCCAGCATGTGCTCTACATCGTGCGCGAGAATCGCACGTACGACCAGGTGCTGGGCGATCTCAAAGAGGGGAATGGCGATCCTAACCTGGTGCTGTTCGGCGAAAACGTCACCCCGAATCTTCACAAACTGGCCCGCGAGTTCGTGTTGCTGGACAATTTCTACGTGAATGCCGACGTCAGCGCCGATGGCCACAACTGGTCCACCGCCGCCATCGCGCCCGACTACGTAGTGAAGATGTGGCCCAACGAGTACGCCCACCGCCGGACCACCTACGATTTCGAAGAGCAGGATCCGGCGTCCCTGCCCCCCGCCGGTTATCTGTGGACCGCCGCGGGGCAGTCCGGCCTGAGCATCCGCAACTTCGGTTACATGGCCAATAACGACCCCAAGAACCCGCCGCCGGGAGCCGAACAGATCACCAAGGTGCGCGACCCTGTTCTGGCCAAGGTCACCAACCGCTTCTATCGCGGCTTTGACTTGGCCTACCCCGACAGGGAACGCGCCAAGACCTTCATCGCGGAATTGAAAGACTACGAACAGAAAGGCGCGATGCCGCAGCTCATGGTGATGCGGCTGGGCAACGACCACACCTACGGCGTGCAGGCCGGCAGGCTCACCCCGCTGGCTCTGGCGGCGGACAACGATTACGCCCTGGGAATGATCGTGGAAGCTATTTCGAAGTCCAAATTCTGGGGCAGTACGCTGATCTGCGTGCTGGAGGACGATGCGCAGAACGGGGCCGATCACGTGGATTCGCACCGCTCCCCGGCCTTCCTGATCTCCTCCTTCGTGAAACGTCACGCGGTGGATGGCACCATGTACAACACTACCTCCATGCTGCGCACCATCGAACTTATCCTCGGGCTGCGGCCCATGACCCAATTCGATGCGGCGGCCCGTCCCATGAGTGCATCGTTCCAGAAAGCCGCCGATCTGGCGCCCTACACCGCGGAGCAGCCTCGCGTCTCGCTGACCGACAAAAATCCCGCCGACACTCCCGCCGCCAAGGAAATGGCCGATATGAAATTTGACGAGGCAGACGAGAACGACGACGATAAATTGAACGATGTTCTCTGGCGGGCGATTCGCAAGAACTCGCCGCCACCGCCCGTGCGCAGCTATTTCGGAAAATAGTCCCGGCAGACCATGCCGTCTGCACATATATGAAAATCTGATGCCTCAAATTCGATTGTGCTTTCTGTGGCACATGCACCAGCCGTTCTATAAAGACCTGGCCTCCGGCGAGTACAAGCTGCCGTGGACGCGCATGCACGCACTGAAAGATTATTACGGTATGGTGCGCATTCTGGAGGATTTCCCGCAGATCCGCCAGACCTTCAACCTGGTCCCCTCCATGATGGCCCAGGTGGAGGAATACGCTTCCGGCCAGGCCGCGGATCCGTTTCTGCAACTGGCGCTCAAACCGGCCGAGAGCCTCAACGATGCCGAGAAGGCGTTTCTGTTGCGGCACTCTTTTTATTCCGATCCGCAGCGTATGATTTATCGCTACCCGCGCTACGGAGAGCTATACGATGCCTGGCAGGCGCAGAAGAGCCTGGGCTCCCGGGTGATGTTCGGCGCGCAGGAATTTCGCGATCTGCAGATGTGGTCGCAACTCGCCTGGTTCGACGAGGACCTGCGGCAGCAGGATCCGGAAATTCGCGAATGGCTCGAGCGCGGGCGCGGCTTCACGCTTTCCGACCAGATCCGTATGGGCGAAAAACAGCGCGCCATCGTGAACCTGGTCATACCCGAATACCAGAAGATGGCGTTGTCTGGCCGGATCGAAATCTCCACCACCCCCTATTACCACCCCATTCTGCCGCTGGTGTGCGATTCCAACATTGCGTCGGTGGCGCATCCCGGTGTGCAGTTGCCGCCGAGGTACCGATATCCGCAGGATGCCCGCCGGCAACTCTCTCTGGCGCGGGAATACTGCAGCACGCATTTCGGCGTGGCGCCGGTGGGGCTGTGGCCATCGGAAGGGTCGGTCTCCGACGAAGTGTTCGCCCTCGCCGCGGAATTGGGCTTTCAGTGGGCCGCCACCGACAGCGGCGTGCTCAACCGGACCCTCTCGCGGCCGGTGCCCGTGGACGGGCTGTATCGTCCTTACCAGTGGCATCGGGGAGGGCGCAGCCTCGGCGTCATTTTTCGCGATCATTTCCTCAGCGACCTGATCGGCTTCGTCTATTCCAAGATGGATGCCCACGCGGCGGCGGACGATTTTTTACGGCGGATTCGCGAGAACTGCTCCAGCATCCTGCATTCCGGCCGCGATGCCACCGTCCCCATTATTTTGGACGGCGAAAACGCCTGGGAATATTACGACCGCAACGGGCGCACCTTCCTCCGCGAGTTATACCGCCGCATTTCGGATGACCCCGGAATGCAGGCGGTGACCGTGAAGGAAGCTCTCGATCTGGCCGCGCCGGAACCGCTCGATCATATCTTCCCCGGCTCGTGGATCAACGCCAATTTCGACGTCTGGATCGGCGCCGAGGAAGACAATCAGGCGTGGACTCAACTCTTGCGCGCCCGCCAGACGTTCGAGTCCGCGGGCAGCGCCAGCGAGGAGCAGCGACGCATGGCGTTTGAGGAACTGCTGATCGCCGAAGGCAGCGACTGGTGCTGGTGGTATGGCCCCGAGCACGATTCGGTCAACCGCGAGGAGTTCGACCAGCTCTATAGAAGCCATCTGGCCAACGTCTACCGGTTCCTGGGCCTCATGCCTCCCGAAGAGCTGTCGCGGCCCATTCTGCGGGTGGAAGTGCCCGACGTGCGCATCGAACCTTCCGGCCCCATCTCGCCGGCCATCGATGGCGAAGTCACTTCGTATTTCGAGTGGATCGGCGCCGGCGTTTATCGGGTGGACGAGCGCAGCGGCTCCATGCACGGCAAGAAGTTTCTGGTGAAGGAAGTGCAATTCGGCAGCGATGGCGCCAGCCTGTATCTGCGCGTGGATTTCCACTCCGGCTACGAAGCGGAACTGCCCGGTATGGAAGCGCGCCTGACCGCGCAGCCATTCGACGAATGGCAGGGTAGTCACGTAGTGGTAGGCTTTTCCCCCGGATCGGCCCACGTGGTGGAAAGCAGACTGGTTGTGCCGCCGCCGCCAACCTCCCCACCGGCCGTGGAATGCGCCTTCGCCCGCATCCTGGAAGTCCGCATTTCGCTGGCTGCCCTGGGAGTCAAAGATGGCCATGGGCTGCGGTTTCAGTTTTCGCTCTGGCAAGGCGGCTTGCCCATGGATGCCGTGCCCCAACAGGGCTGGCTGGAGATGCGCACCACCGACCCGTCCGAACTGGCCGGGTAGCCGCGCCTCATGCTAAACTCTATAGAGTTATGGCAATTCCGAATGTGAAGCGGTTCCGGCCCTTCTGCCCGACCTGCAACGATAGTTTTACGATTATGGCCGTGCTCCCCAGCGGCGCGAATGTCGATCAGTACCTCGCCGATGCCGTGGCGCGCCACGATCATAAGGCGTTCCAGGATGCCAAGGTATTGCACTTCAAAGTCCGCGTCGGCCAGCAGAAGCAGAAGAAGGCGAAGTAGCTACCGGCTTATGGGCAGGCGGTTTCGCCTGCCTCTCGCACGCGGACTTCCCCTCACATCCTGGCTTGCAGATTCCGTACGGCCGTCAACGCGGCCTGTGCGACCGCCGGGTCCGGATCGCTGGTCAACTTTTGCAGAGGCGCCACGCTGCTGGCATCTCCACTCCGCCCCATAACCCCTGCCAAGCCGGTTTTTTCCGCCCTGGTGCCGGATTGCATGGGCGCGTAGAGTGCATTCCTGACCTTCGCGTCCCGCGCCAGTTCCACTAGAAACGGCTGGGCTTCGCCGTTATACGCCGCCGAATTCAGATTGTTGATCAGAAACTGTAGCGGGCTGAACTCACTCAACTCCGTCTTCCCGTCCAGCACCATGGCAAACGCCAGGGACAGCCTCGGCTGCGGTTTGGCCTCGTCCTGCCAGGCCTTTTCCAACAGGGGCAGGTCGCCGGGGTTCTTCAGGCGGCCTATCCCTTCGGCGGCCCCGGCGCGCAAGCGGTCGTCTTTGTCGTTCATGTACTGCAGGTAGACCGGCCGGCTCTTTTCCGACGGCAGCATCGCCAGCGAGGTTAGAGCGGCGCGCTTGACCTTGGTATCTTTGGCATGCGTCAGGACGTCCGCCAGGGCGGGCGCCGCGTCTTTGTTGCGCAATAGCCCCATGGTCTCGATGGCGGCGATTTGCACCCTGGAATCCAGGTCGTGCAGCAGGAAACTCACGTGCGGCCCGGCGGATTCGTCGCGTATCTTTTGCAGCGCGATCAGCGACTCATAGATCAATTCGGAGTTCTTCGAGTGGGCCGCATCTTCCAGATCCGGCACCGCCGCCTTCGCGCGCAAAATGCCCGCCGCTCGCGCGGCATCGGCGCGCGAATCCATACTCGAGCCCGAGCGCACCAGTTTGCCGATTGCCGCGATGGCATCGGCCCGCGGGGTCAGATAAGCATCGATCGTCTGGTCGTTCGTGTCGGTGAATTTTCCTTTGATGCTCGATCCCACTTTGCGCAAGGGAGCGGTGACCCCGGTCTTCACGTACCCGGGCAAATAAAAATTGACGATGCCGTCGGTAGCCAGCATCTGTACGTCGGGGTCGTTATCCTGCGTGGCCACCACCAGGGCATCCAGGCTGCGCGGCGGCCCGATTTCGATGATCTGTTTTACCGCCTCGAGACGCACGTCGCGGTCGGGGTTCTTCAGCAGTTCCTGAAGCTGGGGGAGAGCGCTGGATCCCGCTTTGGCGATCTCCCGCACGTCCTTGGGACGCGTTACCGTCTGCCCCGCCAGGAACGTCACCGCTATCGCACCAATCAGGGAGGCTCGCAAGCTGCGCATGATTCTTCTACTCTAGCAAGAGCAGGGAGGGGCATGCGTTTTCGCAGCCGGGCCGCGTATCGCGCGTTGCACTCGCTGACATCGGGAGCGGTCGTTGCTCGGATCGGAGCCGCGACCGTCAGGGAGCGGTCGTGGCAATGACCGGCTTAGCGGATGAATTCCACCGTCACGCGCTTCGAGATCAAGCCCGCTTCGTAGCCCAGGTCGAGCAGCTTTTGCACCGCTTTGGGAACCACTTCACCGGCGTCCAGGGTGTAATGATTCACATACATGCCCACGAACTTCTCGGCCAGCCGCGGATCCATGTCGCGGGCGAACTGCATGGCGTAGGCCAGCGCTTCGTCGTGATTATCCAGGGCGTATTGAATACTCTCCCGCATCATGCGGCAGCATTCCGTTTGCAATTCCTCGCCGAGCGACCGCAGCAGCACATTGCCGCCCAACGGCAAGGGAAGCCCGTAGGTGCTCTTGAACCAGCGGCCCAGGTCGGCCACGCGGTGAAAGCCCTCCCGGTCGTAGGTCAACTGCGCCTCGTGAATGATCAGCCCGGCATCCACCGTGCGTTCGCGGACCGCACCGATGATCTTGTCGAACCGCGTCACCACCGGCTCGAACTCCGGCTGGTAAAGTTTGCAGGCCAGATAGGCCGTGGTCATGGTGCCGGGGATGGCGATCCGCTTGCCCTTCAGCTCCTCGGGCTCCATGGGGCGGTTGGCAATCACCATGGGACCGTACCCATCGCCGATGCTCGATCCGCTGGCCATCAACACGTATTTATCGGCCACGTACGGATAGGCGTGGTACGAAATAGCGCTCAGTTCGTACACGCCCTCCATGGCCTTACGGTTGAGAGTTTCAATATCTTCCAGAACGTGACGAAACGACACTTTTGGCGAACGGACCTTTTTCGTTGCGAGCCCATAGAACATGAAGGCGTCGTCGGAGTCCGGACTGTGCGCGCTAACAATTTCCCGGGGTAAGACCGATGTCATAAGTGGGAGAACTCATCTCAGTTTACACCACTGAGACTGGCGGGCTTGAGGAAGGGAGTGAATTTCACGCGCGAATGGCCGGAATCTGCAAAGAGAAAGGGCGGTCACCTGAGGTTCGCGAACTAAAGAGCTCCCGGTTTACGGTCATCCAAATTGCGCTTCACGCGCTATGCCTGCTACTGCGGGGCACCTGTTCCGACCGTATCGAAACTCTCCGTACTGCCTGTTCGCTCACCGCGGATGAGGCCGCCCTCATCGTGGTCCGGCTCTATCTTGTCACCTCCTGCCAGTCCCGGTGGACCGGCCGTTTCAGCGACTGTCGGAATCCCGAATCTGCCGGATTCCAATCTCACTATGCGCCTGCCTGCTATTCTTGTCAATAGAACTTCGGATAGCGTGTAGGTGAGGAGAAACAAATCGTGTTTCGGGGCTTTTTTTCACGTAAATCTACAGCACTCACCGGTGCCCCGCCGGTTCGCCGCATGAAGACCTATTCGGCTCAAAGCGGCTACGTCTACCAGTATTATTACGAGGGTCAACGCCCCTTCCACAGTGGTCCGGACCACGGCATTGAGTTTGTCTTCAGCCTGTCCCACGACCGCAAAGCCTGGCACTCCATCTCCGTGATGGTGAGCGATTCCGCCATCGCCGTGTGGGAGCAGGCGCACGCGCGTGCACTTTCCGCAACCGAACGGTACGCTCTGGCGAAAATGGCGTTGTTTCAGGCCTTCGATGAACGCCCCGCGCCGGAACAGATGAAAGAGCCCGTCCGCCTGCGCCCGGCCGATGTTGACGGCATTATCGAATCGCTCGGCCTTTAAGCTGCCTCGGATGTTTTTCGTTGCCCGCCCCTTTTATGGCAGCGGCTCGTGCAGGCGCTTCGGCCGCGCCGCCGGAAGCCCCGCCAATCGGAATCAGGGCCTCCGAGGCGTACGCGTCGGGTCCGGCTATGTCGAGATAGTTGTCGCCCGCCGTCACTCCGGTCGGGATCGTGACATTGACCTGGTACAGCCCGGCAAACCCGGGCGCCAGACCCGCGAATGTTACCGTCGCCGTGGTGCCGCTGATATCCGCCGTGATGGTGTTCGTTGTCTTGACGAGGCTGCCTGAAGGCGCCGCCGCCCCGTCGCTGACCGAGGGAGTGACCGCGCCCAGCCCCGTCAAATACACTTGCACCGTCTCGCCGATCTGCGCCGGACTCTGCTTGGTAACCAGGGAGTAGTCGGCATGTAGAATCGCGCCGTAGCTCAAGCCGCCGGGAGGCACGGTGAAGACACCGGGAGCCGTGGTACCGATGGCCATGGTGACGGCGTTCGATAGCGTTCCGTTGTTGGACACCTGGAATTGGGCAATCGAACCGGTGACCCCATAGGGCACGATGACGGAAACCTGCGTCGGGCTTACATAATAGATAGGCGCCGCCACGTTGTTCACCATCACCTGCACATTACCCACAGTCGTCGGGAACGGTACCTGCGGCGCAATCGTCAGGGAAGCGGCCAGGTTGCTGCCGTAAAGCGTCAAAAATTCGCCGGGTGCAATCCGCGCGGTAAACGGCGCCGAACTGGCCGCGTTGACGATTCCCGTGGGATTCAGGTACACGCCCGTGGGGCTGAGTGTGGGCGCGGGTAGCGCCACGTTGATACCCAGGTAGGGGCCAATGCCCGATCCGATGCGAATTCCGTCCCCGCCCACCACGTAGTTCATCCGCGGCGTGGTGTAGGCGCCCGTGGAGCCTAAAGAATAGCCGTCGGCGTAGGTGTAATCGTAAGAGGCGCCGTAGGAGAGCAGTTCGAGCACGCGCTGATGGCCCACGATGGAGCCCGAATTGGCCGACAGCGCGCCGTAGTAGTTGTCCAGAAGCGCGTAGCCGCCCGTCAGCAGTTGCGATTCGTCCTGATCGATCCCGGCCTGATAATACAGGCCACCGAACGAAGGTGTCCCGGTCCCGGTGCGCACCCCCACAAACATATCGAAACCGCCCGGCGAGCCGCCGACTACGAAATTGCCGTCCGGAGAAACATACAGGTAATACTGCCCAGCCAGGAAGCTATTCGTATTGTTATTCGGGAAAGTCAACACCATCGCGCCGTTCAGATTTCCATAGGCGCCGGTGAGGGTTTGCGAGTATTGGCTGGATCCGGTGCCCCCCTGGTATCCGGCTACCGATACGTTGCCGAGATTATTGACCCCGTTTGGGCTCATCTGGAGCATGGCATTCAGCGTGTACTGCGGGTAGAAATTCGAAAGGTCCATATATGCCAGCGAATAACTGCCCTTGAAAGTTGCGGCCGTCGCCTGCGTGGCGCCGATCGGCACCGCGATGAACAGGTCGTTGTATCCGTTCAACGACTCGGTGTCCCCACCAATGAAGATACCCTGCTGATTCACCAGCCCGTAAATCGTATCGTTGGCGACAAGGGGGTTGGATATAAAACCGTACCCCGAGCCGGCAACCGAATACGTGCCCCTGTACTGGGGGACGGGCTGCGCGCCGGACTGCGAGTCCACGTAGGTGACTGCGGAAATGGGGGAGGCAAACGTGCCGGTGCCGCTAAATGTGACCGCGCCATAGGCCACAGCCGCATATCCCAAAGAGCCGTCGTTAGCCCCAATCTGGTAATAAACCTGGCGGAAATAGTAGGTGCCCTTCAGCATTCCGTTTCCGCTGGAATCCCATGCGGGTGTCTGAGCGGCCGCCGGCCAGGCGGCGGCGAAGGAAAGAGCAAGCAGGAATCTGGCAGTTCGTTTCGCAGTTAAAGGCATGTCCAAACACCCCGGACGCGCCGGAAAGCCTGTGGGTTACTTCCCGTTGGAGCCTCGGGTTCGGAAAGGGCCAACTGCTCAGGGATGCGAGATGTATCCAAAGTGAAATCAGTCACGCCGGAGATCGCCGGCCTGGGGCGGCAGGGGCGAAGTGCGGGAACAACCACCAGAGGAAAGAAAAAAGTAAAGCGGCCCAATTGCTCGGGCCGCTTGGGGAATTCAAAACTCGTGGAATCTGGCCTAGACCTTGCGGCGGCGGCGAAGGAAACCTAACCCGAGAAGGGCAGAGCCCAACAGTGCCATCGTAGCCGGCTCAGGAGTGAGGCCAGCAGGCGGCGCTGCCAGGGTTCCCGACCCGCCGAGGGAATTACCCGTAAAGTTCCAACTCGCCCGGAAGCTAGCCGCGCTGTTGTCGCAAGGATTACTGCCGCCGCACGTCGTTCCGTTGCCAGGTAACCCGCTGTAGGTACCCGTCAGATAAACATCCAGGAAGTTCGTGGACTGTGTAACGATTTCCCCGAACGATGCCGTGAAAGTACCTTCGCCCGAGGCGGAAAGAACCAACCCGCCGCCGGTTGCAATGGACGTCAGGGTTAATGTAAACGCGCCAAAATTCGTCCCCGTCGGCACGACACAAAAGTCCCCGGAAGAGCTGGGGCAGCCACCTCCCACATTCCTCAGCGTATTGGAGGCATTGCCTACAACCGTACTGGTCAGCAGGTTAGTGTTGTTTTGCGTGGGGTCTAGAAACGACAATCCCATACTGCCGTTGATCGGTCCGGCCACCGCACCGGAAACAAGCGCCAGCGCCAAACAGATTCCGGATCCCAAGATAATTCTGCTGCGACTCACTGCTGGCATGAGCCCAAGTGTTGCCCTTCTGAAACCATTCATTCCAAGAATTCCTCCTCCAAAAATTCTTCGCGCGGGCTGCGATACAACCGTTCGCCTGAACATCTTGATGACCAGCCCGTGGAGCGAGTATAACTTTGGTGGTATACCCGATTCAAGGAATTTCTGAGAACCCAACTAGGACGGGTGCGGAAAAGCACCTCTGGCATCGGTCGCGGTGGAAGAATTAGGGTGCATCCCGGAAGAAGCGGGGCAAAACAAAAGAAAGCGGCCCGATTGCTCGGGCCGCTACGTGAAAACTGCCTTGGAGATCGCTCCCTCGCTAGGTCTTGCGGCGGCGGATGAAGCCAACACCAATCAGCGCCGTTCCAAGAAGGGCCATCGTATCAGGTTCCGGTGCCAGTCCAGCCGGCGGTGCGGCCAGAGTTCCGGATCCGCTAAGGGAACCCGTAAAGGTCCAGCTTGCCCGGAAGCTCGCTGGGCTGGGAGCGCATGGGTTAGAGCCGCCACAGGTCGTCCCGTTCCCCGGCAAACCCGAGTACGTACCGGTCAGGTAGACATCCAGGAAGTTCGCATTGTGTGAAACGATTTCACCAAACGTTGCCGTGAAAGTGCCATAAGTCGCGTTAGAAAAAATCAAACCGCCGCCAGTAGCAATTGACGGCAGAGTCAACGTGAACGCTCCGAAATCCGTCGCCGTAGGCACGACGCAAAAGTCCCCGGAACTGCCGGGACAACCTGTTCCCACGTTCCGCAAGGTGAAACCACCATCCCCAACAACCGTGCTCGTCGACAGGTCGGAACCGTTCTGAGTTGGATCGAGAAATGACAGACCCATGCTACCGTTAATTTGTCCCCCGAACGCCATTGAAGAAAGGGCAAAAACTCCCATCCCGATCGTCAATGCCTTTGTGAACATTTTCATTTTGAAAGAATTTCCTCCAAGCTTTTGACAGATTATTCCGCCACCGAGCCCCCGGGGTTCTTCACCGATTTTCTTATTTATATCCCCGGGCTCAGTGGAGTAAGTATAGCGGTTTACAAATGTCAGTTGCAACAAAAATCACAATTTTTTTGGTACCGATGGTACTTTTTAAGAGCTGGCTGCCCTAGCCTAACCTGCGGCTGCTAAATTTCTGTAAGTTCATGTATTTTATGTAATATATAAATGATCTCTAGAGTAAGCCAACCGAGTGTAGCGCTCGAAAGATTTCATCTGAAGTACTATCGGTTACAGATAGTATGGTGCTGTCAGACACCCGCGCCTCTGGCCCGAACACCAGTCCCACCAGCCCGGCGTCCGCCGCAGCTTTCCCATCGCCAAAATCGTCCGTTCGATACACCAGGTAACCGTGATCGAAAAGCGCCCGCTCCACCTCCTGCGCTGTGGCGGCATCGGCGTTGGGCAGCAGGATCAAATGCGGCCGGTGGCCGATCCGGGCGGCGCGATCCTCGGCGGTCACCGGTCCAGCGGGCGTCAAGGCCTCGGGACCGGAAATCATTCCTGCTGCCAAGGTGTCATTACTGATCGGGTCGATCAGAATAAAACTGCCGGTCTGCCGGTTCCGGGTGTAAGAATCGCAGAACAAGGGGCGCTGCGATTCCACTAAAACAAATCCAATTTCATTTAAATGCAATTGATTTGCCGGCACCGGAGTGAGGGAATGGACGTCCATGCGGTGGCGGATTTCCGGGATCCGGGCCTGCACCACCGTGGTGGTGTGCTTCAAGAGCAGGGGGCGATGAGGCTCCAGCGGCTTGCCGCTCATCCACACCAGGTTGGCTTCGAATCGCCGGGATGAATCGGGTAGATTGTCCGGATGCGCCAGCATATCCCCCCGGCTGATATCGATTTCGTCCTCCAGGCAGACCGTCACGCTCATCGGGGAGAAGGCCTCTTCCAGTTCGCCGTCGTAGGTGACCAGCGACTTCACCCGGCTGGTCTTTCCAGAGGGCAGCACCTGCACTGTGTCGCCCTTGCGGATCACACCGGATGCCACCTGACCGGCGAATCCGCGGAAGTCCAGATTCGGCCGGATGACGTATTGCACCGGAAACCGCAGGTCGTCCAGATTCCGGTCGCGGGCAATGGGGACCGTCTCCAGGTGGTCCAGCAGGCTCGGCCCGCGATACCAGGGAGTCCTGCCGCTCCGCTTGACCACGTTGTCGCCCTCCAGCGCGCTCAGAGGAATGAATTGGACTTCGTGCAGATTCAGCTTGCGGGCGAATTCGGCGAACTGGTCCCGGATGCCCAGAAAAGCCAGCTCCCGGAAGTCCACCAGGTCCATCTTGTTGACCGCCACCACCAGGTGCGGAATGCCCAGCAGCGCCGCGATATAAGCATGGAGCCGCGATTGCGCGAGCACGCCGTACCGGGCGTCGATCAGGACGATCGCCAGGTCCGCGGTCGACGCCCCGGTCGCCATGTTGCGCGTATACTGCTCGTGGCCGGGCGTATCGGCGATGATGAACTTGCGCCGCGGAGTGGCAAAGTAGCGGTAAGCCACGTCGATGGTAATGCCCTGCTCGCGTTCCGCCCGCAATCCATCGGTGAGCAGCGAAAGGTCCAGACCTTTGGTGGTCTGGTTGGTGGTGGCCTTGCGGACCGAGGCAAGCTGGTCTTCGTACACCGTCTTGGAATCGTAGAGCAGGCGGCCAATCAGCGTGCTCTTGCCATCGTCCACGCTGCCCGCCGTGGTGAACCGCAGAAGTTCCATCAGAAGTAGCCTTCGCGCTTTTTCAACTCCATGGAGCCGTCCTGGTCGTGGTCAATCACGCGGTTTTCCCGTTCGCTGCGCCGCACGGCGATCATCTCGTCGATGATTTTCGGCAGCGTGTCGGCCTCGGAGCGAATCGCGCCGGTGCAGGGCGAGCAGCCCAGCGAACGCATCCGGCACATCACCGTTTGCGCGTGCTCGCCGGGCAGCAGCGGGATCTCCTGCTCCACGGGAATTAGCGAATCGCCGCGGACCACCATGGACCGCGGCTTGGCGAAATACAAAGGAACGATCGGGATGTTTTCCGCATGGATGTAGTTCCACACGTCCAGTTCAGTCCAGTTGGACAGCGGAAAAATTCGAATGGTCTCGCCCTTATCGATCCGGCTGTTATACAGGTTCCACAGTTCCGGACGCTGGTTCTTGGGATCCCACTGCCCGAACGAATCTCGAAACGAATAGACCCGCTCTTTGGCGCGCGACTTCTCCTCGTCGCGGCGCGCGCCGCCGAATGCCGCGTCGAAGCCGCCCTCAGCCAGCGCATCCAGCAGGGACCGCGTCTTCAGCAGGTCGCAACACTTGCGCGTGCCCAGGCGGAATGGATTGGCGCCGCTCCCGATCGCCTCGGTGTTGGTGTGGACAATCAGGTGCGCCCCGATCGCCGCGCAGAAACGGTCGCGGAATTCGATCATCTCGCGAAATTTATAGGTGGTGTCGATGTGCAGCAGCGGAAACGGGATCTTCCCCGGATAGAAGGCCTTTTGCGCCAGGCGCACCATTACCGATGAATCCTTACCGATGGAGTACAGCATCACCGGCTTTTCGAATTCCGCCACGACCTCGCGCAGGATATGAATGCTCTCGGCTTCCAGCGCGCGCAGGTGGGTCAGGGTACGGTCACTCATGTAGACTCTGAAACGTACTCTCTGAGTTTATCATGTCAATCACCTATAAGTCTATCGGATTAGTCATGATTGCCGGAGCGCTGCTTCTCGCCGAAGACAGCTCGCTCTCCGCGGAGCGAATCCGCGCGCACACCCGCTTCCTGGCCAGCGACCTTCTGGAAGGGCGCGGAGTCGGCCAAAGGGGCGGTGACCTGGCCACGGAATACATCGCCACACAGTTCGCTTTGGCCGGCGCCAAACCGGCCGGCGACGGGCAGACTTTCTTCCAGAAGGTGCCGCTGATTGGCCTGGACGCGCAGCCGGCGTCGCAACTCTCGGCCTCCTCCGCGGGCATGAACGTCGATTTTCGGTGGGGTGACGATTTCGTGGGCGCCGACCTCACCCAGCGGCCGTCCGGCAACTTCGAAGGCGGCGTGGTTTTCGTGGGCCATGGCATCACGGCGCCGGAATATCGCTGGGACGATTATAAAGGCGTCGACGTCAGCGGGAAAATCCTGCTCATGTTCACCAATGAGCCGCCCTCGCAGGACGCCACGTTCTTCGACGGGCCTGCCCTTACCTACTACGGCCGGTGGACCTACAAATACGAAGAGGGCCTGCGCCGTGGAGCGCGCGCCGTCATCCTGATCCACACCACGCCCACGGCGGGTTATGGCTGGGACGTGGTGCGCAGTTCCTGGAGTCGCGAAACGCCCTACGTGAAACTCGAACCGGGCGCCAAGGCCCTTTCGCTGGCCGGCTGGATGACCCACGATGCCGCGCAGCGTCTGGTCGCGCTCGCCGGCAGGAATGTGGACGACCTGCTGGACGCCGCGGAAAAGCCCGGCTTCCGGCCGGTGGACTTGAATATTCTCCTGCGCGCGGCGATGGTGCAGAAGGTGCGGCAGATCGACAGCCGCAACGTGGCCGCGCTGGTGCCGGGAAGCGATCCCAAAGTGAGCGGCCAGACGGTGGTCTTCAGCGCCCATTGGGACCACCTGGGCATCGGCACGCCGGTGAACGGGGACGCCATTTATAACGGCGCCATCGACAATGCCACCGGATGCGCCATCCTCATGGAACTGGCGCGGGCCTGGGCGGCGTTGCGGCAGAAGCCCCGGCGCTCGGCCCTCTTTCTCAGCGTGACGGCCGAGGAGGGTGGCTTGAAAGGCTCCGAATACTATGCCGCGCATCCGCTGGTTCCCCTGGAAAAGACGGTGATCGACTTGAATTACGATGCCATTTATCCTTTCGGGCGCGCTAAGGACGTCGTAATTACGGGTGCCGGGAAGACGCCGTTCTGGCCGCTCGTCCAGCAGATTGCCGCCCGCCTGAACCTGGCGATTTCGCCGGACAGCCAGCCCGGGCAGGGCTATTATTTCCGCTCCGATCATTTTTCCTTTGCCCATGTGGGAATTCCGGCCTTTTCGATCGGGCACGCCACGGAGTTCGCCGGCAAACCCGCCGGGTACGGCCAGACCATGTGGCAGGAGTACAACGCCAGGCATTACCATCAGCCGTCCGACGAATTCCAGCCGGATTGGAACTTTACGGCCCTCCAGCAAGCGGCCCAGTTCGGCTTTTTGCTGGGACAGGAGATCGCCAACCGGTAGATAGAATGCACGCCGCGGACTCGTACTCGCACTTACCAGTTATGTGCAGGCCGTTTGAAACTTTTGTTTCCAACACGCATCTGCTGTGATATAGTTTTCCCCTGACCTAGGGAGGGTGACCTATGTCCACGGTGCGTGATATTGTCGACAATCGCAAACTGTTTCAGGCCGGCGAATTCGATACCGTCGCCCAGGTGGCGCGACAAATGGCGGAATTGCACGTTGGGGCGATTCTGGTGCTGAATGGAGAGAGCCTGCGCGGCATTTTCAGTGAGCGCGATCTCATGAAACGGGTGGTGCTGGAGCACCTGGATCCGGAAGCGACGCCGGTGCGCACGGTCATGAGCACGAACGTCGTGGCGGTCGATGAACAGGCCAGCCTGGAAGAAGCCATGGAATTAATGCAGAGCCACAACTGCCGCCATCTGCCCGTAACGCGGGGATCGCGCGTGGTCGGCTTCCTTTCCATGCGCGACCTCATGAATTTCGAACTGGCGCGCAAAACTGAGGAACTTCACCACATGCGGGCTTATATCCACGGCACGTGAGCGTCGGGATCATCGTTTTCGGACACGGCTCCCGCATTGAATCCGCCAACGAATCGGTGCGGGATGCCGCGCGGGAACTGGCCCGCGCCAGCGGGCTGAAACACGTCGAGGCGGCTTTCCTCGAATTGGGTCAACCGGACCTCGAAGGGGCGGTGGCGCGCCTGCTCGCGCAAGGCGTGCGCCGCATCCGCGTCATCCCTTATTTCCTGACCCTGGGCACCCACCTGGAACGCGATCTGCCCCGGATTGTGGACGATATCTCCCGTTCCAACAAGGGGTTAGAGATAGAGGTGACGGCGCCTCTGGATGGTCACCCCGGACTGGTGGCGGCGCTTCTGGACCGGGCCAAAGATTGAGCCTATCCCACTCAGATAAAACTTGACAAGTTCGCACTAAACCTTGATAATGGTCTTGTACTAAATGGCCGTTCTCCGGCGGCACGCCATTATCCAATTTCACAAACACTGAGGGAGGCTTTGAGACATGGGAAAGATCATCGGTATCGACTTGGGAACCACCAACTCTTGCGTCGCCGTGATGGAGGCTGGACAGCCGACCGTCATCGCGAATCAGGAAGGTGCCCGCACCACACCGTCCGTTGTGGCATTCACCAAGAGTGGCGAGCGCCTGGCGGGCCAGGTGGCGAAACGGCAAGCCATCACCAACCCCGAAAATACGGTTTTTTCGATCAAGCGGTTCATGGGACGCCGCTATGACGAAGTCAACGAAGAGATGAAGATGGTCCCATATAAAGTAGTCCGCGGCGAGAACGGCGATGCCCGCGTGGATATCCAGGGCAAGAAGTACTCTCCGCCTGAGATTTCGGCCATGATCCTCACCAAGCTGAAGGAAGC
>JARLGM010000087.1 GCA_031292755.1 Candidatus Sulfopaludibacter sp. | reverse complement strand
TGGCCACCCTGGTGGTCAACAAGCTCCGGGGCACCCTGAATGCCTGTGCCGTAAAAGCTCCGGGATTCGGCGACCGCCGCAAGGCCATGCTGGAAGATATCGGCATCCTGACCGGCGGCAAGCCGATTATGGAAGATATCGGCGTGAAGCTGGAAGGCGTGCGGCTGGAAGATTTGGGCCGCGCCAAGCGCATTACGGTGGACAAGGACAACACCACCATCGTGGACGGCGCCGGACAGGGTAAGGCGATCGAGGGCCGCATTAAGCAGTTGCGCGCCCAGATCGACGAAACCACCAGCGACTATGACCGTGAGAAGCTGCAGGAGCGGCTGGCGAAACTGGCCGGCGGCGTTGCGGTGATCAAGGTTGGCGCTGCCACCGAGACCGAAATGAAGGAAAAGAAGGCTCGCGTGGAAGATGCCCTGCATGCCACTCGCGCCGCCGTGGAAGAAGGCATCGTTCCAGGCGGCGGCGTAGCCCTGCTGCGGGCTGCCCAAGCCCTGGCCACTCTGAAGATCCCCGGCGATGAACAGATCGGCGTCGACATCGTGCGCCGCGCCTGCGAAGAGCCGCTGCGCCAGATCGTGGTCAACTCCGGCACCGAAGGCGCCATCGTCGTCGGCAAGGTTCGTGAGAGCGACAATCCGAACTTCGGATTCAACGCCACCACGGATGTTTACGAAGACCTGGTGGCGGCCGGAGTCATCGACCCCACCAAAGTGACCCGCACCGCACTGCAGAATGCTTCGTCGATCGCGTCCCTGATGCTGACCACCGAAGCCATGATCGCCGAGATTCCGGAGAAGAAGCCGGCTCCGGCTCCGGGCGGCGGCCACGGTCCCGAGATGGATTACTAAGCTCCAAAACATAGTGCTTTCCAGCGCCCCCGGGCGGTATGTTTATATACCGCCCGGGGGCGTTTTTTGTTGCTCTGTATAGATTTGTAATAGCCTTGACGGCTCGGGAACGGTCTCCGGGATCCTTGCATCTTACTAAGTGGAAGGAAATAAGATCATGGTTAACCTGTTGAAGACATCGGGCCGCGTCGCCGGAACGTTGTTGGCGGCAGCGTTGCTACTCCCGGCGCAAGAGCACACCGCGCGGCCGGGCACAGTCAATTTTACCGAAGGCGTAGTTTCCCTGAACGGCCAAACCGTTACTGAGAAGCAACTCGGGTCGGTGCGGGTCGCACCGGGACAGACTCTCGAGACGCGGGACGGCAGGGCCGAGATGCTGCTTACTCCCGGCGTGTTTCTGCGGCTGGGCAACCAGAGTGCAGTGAAGATGGTATCAGCCTCCATCATCGATACGCGCGTGGAAGTATTGCGCGGAACGGCCATGGTGGAAGCCGATCAGGTGGAGAAAGAAAATCACCTTGCGGTGATCAATCACGACAGCACGACCACGATCGTGAAGCATGGGGTTTACGCCTTCAATGCCGATCAACCCAAGGTAATGGTCTACGACGGCCACGCGAACGTGCAACAGGATGACCGCACTGCTTACTTATTCAAGGGCGATCAGGTGACCCTGGGCCCCGGCAATCCGAAGCTGAAGGTGAAAGGCTTCCACGTGAAATCCACCCAGGCCAGCGATTCGCTGTACGCCTGGAGTAAACTGCGCAGCGAGTATTCGGCTGAGACCAATATGTCGCTGGCGCAAACCGTGGCGGGCACTAATCCGAATTGGTATGCCGGCACCGGCTGGTATTGGGATCCGTACTTCGATTCTTTTGGCTTCATGCCGGGAGACGGCTATCTGTTCAGCCCGTTCGGCTGGGGTTTCATGTCGCCGGGTTTCTGGGGCGGCTACTACGGTTACGGGTATGGCGGTGGTTATGGGTATGGCTATGGTGGGCGTGGTTATGGGTATGGCTATGGACGCGGCGCGTATCCGGGCGGCCGGGGACAGCCTCCGGTAATGACCAGGGGATCTCTCGGCGGCGCTGTGGGACGCTCTGGTGCGATGGGTGCGCGCTCCTTTGGAGGCGGCTTCGGCGGCGGAATGCGCATGGGTGGCGGCGGAATGCGGATGGGCGGCGGCGGCATGGGCGGCGGTGGCATGCGCGGTGGCGGCGGCGGTGGCGGACGCCGCTAATAAATCCGTCAGCCTGATCTGCGCGATTTTTTCAGCCGGGCAGCGTAAGTTGCCCGGCTATTTGTTTATGCCCGCACTTCGCCCGCGACCGGAGTCAGCCGGCTGCGGATCTGGTTCATCACGTCGGATGCCAGGAAGGGTTTGCGCAGCACCGGGAAGTTGTGTTCTTCGCACAGCGCTTCCTCTTCCGGCGGCAGGATGGTCCCGGTCATCACGATCACCAGCATCTGCGGTACGGCCTGCAGAAACTCCACCCCCAATTCCACGCCATTGCCATCCGGCAGCATGTAATCGAGCAGCGCAGCGTTGGGCTTGTGTTCCTGCATCAAGCGCTTGGCTTCGGTAGCGGATTCGGCGGTGAGCAGGGTCCAGCCGGCATCCGCCATGAGCCGCTCTAAAAAGTGGAGCAGATCGCGATTGTCGTCCACCAGCAGGACCGTCGGATTGGTGGGAGCGACTCCACCTGCCTGATCCAGCGAGCGGATACTCAGGGATTGCCCGTCCTCGGCCACATCCACGCGGACACTGGCGCCGGGGCTGACCTGATTGGTTGCCACCAGCGTGGCCAGGGGCTGAGTCAGGTGACGGTGGATGGTGCGATTCAATTCGCGAGCGCCATATTCGGAGCTGGTTCCCTTTTGCAGCAGGAATTGCCGCGCCTCGAAGGGCACCTCCAGGGTAAAACTGCGATTGCCGAGGCGGGTGTTCACGTGCGCCTGCAGATCCACAATCTGCTTATCCAGAATGGCGGAAAGCGATTCGGCGGTAAGCGGCTGGTAAGTAATGATGCAATCGATCCGGTTGACGAACTCCGGCGAGAATCGCTTGCGGACCGCCACCAGCGCGATGGCCTGGAGCTTACTGGTCAGGTCGGTTCTCTCGGCTGTTCTGACCGACTGGAATCCGAAATCCGGGTTAATCTCGCGCAGCATTTCGCGCGCGCCCAGGTTACTGGTGAGAAACACCAGGCTCTTTTCGAAATTGACCGTCGAGTTATCGCCCAGGCGAAGCGTCGCTTTATCGAGCACGCCCAGCAGCAGCCGCGTCATCGACGGCGCCGCCTTTTCGATTTCATCGAACAGCACCAGCGACAGGCTGCATTTTTCGCTGGTGACGGAATTCAACTTCTGCTGCGTGAGCATGGGCTGCGTTTCGCGATGCCCCAGGTAGCCAGGCGGCGCGCCAATCAGTTTGGCCACCTCATGCTCCATCTGGAACTCGCCGCAATCCACCTTGAGAACGTTCTTTTCGCTCCCGTGCAGCACTTCGGCGAGGGCTTCCACGGTCTTGGTTTTTCCAGTGCCGGTCGGACCCAGCAGGAGAAACACTCCCACGGGACGGCCTTCCGGGGCGAGGCCCGCCTGAAACATCTGTATGTACGGAACAATGACCCGGGTGGCGGTGGGCTGTCCCACCACTTTCTGCGATAGAACTTTAATGAGGTCTTCGGCCTGGTCAGAAGACTGTTTGCGCGATCTGTTTTGGGAACTTTTGGGCTTGTCCACCCCACCCTCCGACTTGATTATAGCCGCGACCGGGTGCTTTACCCGAGTACGACGTCTTTGCTCAGGTTCGTTAGGCTCTTTCATGGGGTACCTTTGTTGCCTTTAGTTACTATGAGTTAACTAAATCAGAGAGATCAGCAAAAAAATGCTGCGGATATCGTGATCGTCCGCTCTCATCTGAGTTTTATCACGCCTGATGCCATAAGGCACGTGAACTTTTGCACCTAAGATAAACTTAAAGTACCAATGCCAAGTCTCGCGGAGGGACAACAGGGGTTATCGATGGCGGAAAGTGATTCTCCCCTTGGTCAGATCGTAGGGAGACAACTCCAGAGTTACTTTATCGCCCGCCAGAACGCGGATGCGATTACGGCGCAACCTGCCGGCCAGGTGTGCCAGAACGACACGCTCGTGCTCTAATTGGACGCTGAACAGCCCGCTAGGGAACTTCTCCAGAACCGTACCGGTGACCTCAATGCTGTCCTCTTTACTCATAAACCTCCAACTTTGGATTTGGGAGCGGACCGACCCGCAACGATGCAGACCGATCCGCAGGTCCCTTTTAGGCCGTCGTGACGTTGGTCGCCTGCAGACCCTTGGGGCCCTTTGTCACTTCAAACTCCACTCTCGCGCCTTCATCCAGGCTGCGGTATCCCTGCGTTTGAATCGCCGAGAAATGCACGAAGACATCCTCTCCGTTTTCCCGCTGGATAAAGCCGTAGCCCTTGGCTGCGTTAAACCACTTCACTGTACCTTTTTCTTTCATCTGCCTATATTCCTTCTTTAACTCTTCTAAACTGCATTTCGACCCTGGCATTGGCCCCCTAACGAAAAAGGGAGTTGCGGATGGACTCACGCAGCCCCCTTTTTTCGAAGCGGAAAACTAGAGTCAAATGCCATACCATTATACAACAGGAGTGTCCAGTGTCCGAGACTGCGGAGCCACCCGCCCCGGAGCATGGACTCC
Organism: Candidatus Sulfopaludibacter sp.; assembly: GCA_031292755.1. GTDB lineage: Bacteria > Acidobacteriota > Terriglobia > Bryobacterales > Bryobacteraceae > Sulfopaludibacter. The sequence continues at coordinate 25,910 of JARLGM010000087.1, read as the reverse complement.
GGCTTAGCAGCGTGAATACATTCGAGTTCTACCGATTCCGATTTCACTTCAGAGCCGCCGAACGGGTGCATTTCCCGCGCGGCAAAAGCGCCAATCTGGTGCGCGGCGCCTTCGGTACAGTGCTCCGCGAGAGTGTCACCCCCGCGGACTACGCCCGGCTGTTCGAACCGGGCGCCTCCTCAGGCAACGGCCCCAGCGGCCTGAAGGATTGGCCGCGGCCCTTCGTGTTTCGCGTGGCCCATCTGGATGGTTTGACGATTCCGCCGAGGGGTGGTTTTTTCCTGGACGTGCACGTCTTTGACCTGCGGGCGCCCGTGCTGCCGCAATTTCGCGCCGCCTTCGCGCAACTGGCCCTGCGCGGCATCGGGCCGGGACGCGGCCGCACGGAACTGGAGCGCGTCGAGCAACTGGACCTCCAGGATCGGGGCGTCGAGGTAGGCGAAGTGCCAGGGCCGCCGCTGGCGATGCCCCTGGACCCCGACCCGTTCGCCGCGCCCCGCGTGCGCATCCATTTCCTGACGCCGACGGAACTGAAGAGCGATGGCGCACGCGTGGAACGTCCCGTGTTTCCTATCCTTTTCTCCCGCTTACGGGACCGCATCAGCACCCTGCGCGCACTCTACGGCGCGGGTCCCCTGGAGGTCGACTTTTTCGGGCTGGGACTCCGCGCCGGCGGCGTGCGCCTCAACTCCTACAAACTGGTCCGCGAGCGCGCCAGCCGCAAAAGCGGCCGCACGGGCCAGGTCCATCCTCTCGGCGGGTTCACGGGCGAGGCCGAGTATGAAGGCGAACTGGCCGAATTTCTCCCCTGGTTGCGCGCCGCCCGCTGGGTCGGAGTCGGCCGGCAGACGGTTTGGGGAAAAGGCGATCTGAGGGTGATAACGTAATGGCTATGACACGCGCACTCCTTTCCCTGCTACTGCTTGCCGGCGCGGCCTTATCCCAGCCGGCCGCCCCGAAGCCGGATCTGCTCTGGCCGGATGGCGCACCGGGGGCGCAGGGCACGGAAGACATCGATAAGCCTACGCTGACTCCTTACCTGGCGTCGGCGGGCCGCGGCACCGGTACCGCGGTCATCGTCTGCCCGGGCGGCGGATATGCGCACCTTTCCATGGATAAAGAAGGGTCGGAGATCGCCCGCTGGCTGAATTCCATCGGCGTGTCGGCATTCGTGCTCAAGTACCGCCTGGGTCCCAAGTACCACCACCCGATCGAACTCGGCGATGCGCAGCGCGCCATCCGCACGGTCCGCGCCAAGGCCGCTGATTATCGCGTGCTGCCCGACCGTATCGGCATCATGGGATTCAGCGCCGGCGGACACCTGGCCTCCTCGGCGGGCACGCACTTCGACGCCGGAAACCCGGGCGCGGCCGACCCTATCGACCGCGCCGGCAGCCGGCCCGATTTTATGGTGCTGTGCTACCCGGTGATCTCGTTCGGAACCTTCGCCCATCGCGGCTCCATGCAGATGCTGCTGGGCGACAATCCGGACCCGAAACTGGTGGAGCTGATGTCCAACGAATTGCAGGTCACCGCGCAGACGCCGCCCACATTCCTGTTCCATACCACGGAAGACCGCACCGTGCCGGTGGAGAACAGCGTGCTGTTTTACCTGGCCCTGCGGAAGGCCGGAGTGGCGGCGGAAATGCACATCTACGAGCGCGGACCGCACGGCGTGGGTCTGGCGCAAACCGACGAAGCGCTCTCATCCTGGCCGGCGCGCCTGGCCAACTGGCTGCGCATCCGCGGCCTGCTCAATTCAGCGGCGAAGTAGCCCCTACCACACGCGTGGTCAGAGCGTGCTGTAGGCAGGTCCTTCAGCCTTCGCTGTTATTTCTCCACACACCGCACATTTTTGCTCACCTGTTTCTTCGCCGTCATCTGCATAGACGGGCTCGATTAGGGGATGACTGCATACGCGATCAGTTTCGTTTTCGTTTTTCGTTTTCGATTTTCATAATTATGTCTCTACCTTCATGGTAGGCTCCGCCTTAGACATGATTCAAGAAGAACGTGGCCATTTGAAAGATGAGAGGCCTTGCAGCTTGTTCACCAGAACCTGCTGTGCTGTGGAAGATAGCGGATCAAGTAGATAATCACGCAAGATTTTGTCCCCCAGCGGTTGATCCTTCTGCGCCGGCTCTCGCATCCGCTCGGCCAGCAGCGCGGGGTCGTTTCGCGCCAGCCGGATGGTGAGCCACACCGCACCGGCGAAGAAAAGCGCCAGGTAGAACCCAGCCGGCAATCCACCGGAAGATTCTCGCGCAGCCGAATAGCACTGTGGGGCAGGCTTTAGCCTGCAGCGGGCTTCAGCCCGCGCATGCCCCAGCGTGATATGTGAATTCTCCTTCTCCCTCTGCACTACTGATACATGCATTTGTCTTACCGCCGTCTTCCGCACTACTATGCGATTGGAGAACCGCTGTTTGTCACATTCCGTCTGCACGGCAGCTTGCCAACCGGCAGGGTGTTTCCCAGCGGACGGCTGAGTTCGGGAAAGGCATTTGCCTGCCTGGACCGGCTGCTGGATGAGCAACGCGCCGGACCCGCATATCTGCAAGTGCCGGCCATCGCCGAAGTGGTGGCGGATGCGATTGGCCAGGGCACGGCTAGCGATTACCTGTTGCATGCATGGGTGGTGATGCCCAATCATGTTCACTTGCTGATCACTCCTCAGGTCGAGGTGAACGCCCTGCTACGCAGACTGAAGGGCGCCTCGGCGCGGGAAAGTAACAAACTGCTGGGGCAAACGGGTCGGCCGTTCTGGCAGGACGAGAGCTATGATCGTCTCGTGCGCAATGCCAACGAATTCCAGCGAATCGAGAGCTACATCCTCCAAAACCCGGTGCGAGCCGGGCTGGCTCGATCAGCAGGGGAATACCCGTGGTCGAGTATCTCGAGGCCGCGCGGGCTGAAACCCGCTGCAGGCTGAAGCCTGCCCCACTTGCGGATTTACTTCGCCAGCACGTCGCGAATCTTCTTCGCCAGCACTTCGCGACTGAACGGCTTGGGCAGGAACTCGATGCCCGCATCCAGCACGCCGTGGTGAATCACCGTGTTCTCCGTATAACCGGAAAGATAAATCACTTTCATGTCCGGCCGGGTCACCGTCAGCACGTCCGCCAACTGCCGCCCGCTCATGTTCGGCATCACCACATCGGTCAGCAGCAGAGCGATTCGCTGGGGATGCGACCCGCTGATTTCGATGGCCTCGGCGCCTCCGGAGGCAATCAGCACCGAATAGCCCAGCCGCTGTAGCATGCGCACCGTAAGATCGCGAACCGCCTTTTCATCTTCCACCACCAGGATGGTTTCGTTCCGGCCCTGCGGAGATTCCCGTTCGGCGGCCGGGGCATCGGTGATTGCCTCCGTCACTCTGGGGAAGTACAGCTTGAAGGTGGTGCCGCGGCCGGGTTCGCTGTAGACCCAGATGTCGCCGCCCGCCTGCTTCACAATGCCGTAGACGGTCGCCAAGCCCAACCCCGTGCCCTTGCCCTTCTCCTTGGTGGTGAAGAACGGCTCGAAGATCCGGCGCTTGGTTTCCGCGTCCATGCCGATTCCGGTGTCGCTCACCGCGATCATCACAAATTCGCCGGGGACCACGCCCATGTGGGTCTTGGCGTAGTTTTCATCCAGTTGGGTGTTGGCGGTTTCCAGCGTGAGGCGGCCTCCCAGCGGCATGGCGTCGCGGGCATTCACCGCCAGATTCATGATGGCCTGCTCCACGTGCCCCGGATCCGCCCGGATGTTGCCACTCTCCTGCTTCAGTCCGAACTCCAGTTGGATATCTTCCCCAATCAGGCGGCGAAGCATCTTTTCGGTTTGTTCGATCACGGCGTTCACGTTGATCACCCGCGGCTTCATGATCTGGCGGCGGCTGAAGGCCAGCAACTGATTGGTGAGTGCGCCGGCGCGGTCCGCCGCTTTCAAAATCTCCTCGGCGTACCCGCGCAGCGGATCGAGCGGCGAAAGTTCATCCAGGATCATGCGGTTGTAACCGGAAATGACGGTCAACATGTTGTTGAAGTCGTGAGCCACGCCGCCCGCCAACCGGCCCACGGCTTCCATTTTTTGCGCGTGCATCAACTGGTCCTCCAGTTGTTTGCGCTGGCTGATATCGCTCACGAAGGCGATGGCGAAAACGCCCTCCGGCATTTCCAGGTAGCTGAGGCTGACTTCAACCGGAAATTCCTTACCGTCTTTGCGGCGCCCCGCCAGATCCACACCAATGCCCATGGGACGAATACGCGGGCGCTGGAAGTAGTCTTCCCGGTCGCCGCGGTGACTGGCGCGTTTCGAATCCGGCAGGAGGATTTCGATCTTCTCCCCGAGAAGTTCGTCCTGGGAATAGCCGAACATCTCGTGAGCCCGGCGATTGGTCAGCACGATTCTTCCGGTGCGATCGGTGCTGATGATCGCCTGGGTGGCCGAATCCAAAAGAGCGAGCACCATCTTCTCGCTCTTTTGAAAACTGCCTAGCATGTCTGTATTGGTGAAATCTGGCTGTCCCGGGTTATCCATTGCGCTCCAGTCCCCTCTCGGGTAAGGCCATTGTCCGCTATGCATCGCCGCGGAGCAAGGGAATGGAGGTGCGATCGAAAGTACTATCGGTGCCAGTATCCGCCGAAATAGCGGCTGTGGTAGTAACGCGGAGCTACCCAGTAGGAGCGCGCATACGGCGGACGGGCCCAATAGCCTCCATGCCACGCCCAACGCCGGCCCACCGGAGCATAGTATCCGGACACGTAAGTGTAACCGGGACCCGGAGCAGGCGGCGCATAATAACTCACCACCGGAGCGGGCGGAGGCGCATACACTGCCACCGGAGCCGGAGCATATCCCGCGCCAACTCCGAAGAAGAACCGCGGGCCTGCGAACACGCTGGTTCCGGCCAGGAATAATAGGGCAAGCAATTTCGTTTTCATGTCTAACATCCTCCGGGACCCGGTATTGCAAAACCGTTGCCAGAGCTAAGTCGCTGAAAACCCGACCTGTCGACTGGATCGGCACTGGCCGGTCACCACCGCACTGGTGTTTTTCAACCGGTCGAGGCCGATGCAAGCTGCCGGCGGCTTCGAAGGCAGGAAAGCGGTCTACGGCGCTATCAGCGATAAAGCCGGCGCATTTCTCAATCACGTCACTCCAACCGGGAGAGTACATGGTGACGCCGGGCGGCACGGCCTTCGTCCTTGTAGGCTATTATGATCGGATGGCGCACCGGCGTACGGAGCGTCCGTCCCGTCCCGCGGGTACTCCGGCCATCCTCAAAATCGGTAAGAGCGCAGGCGCGTGGGCGCTCCTGTTCTCCGCAACGCTGATCGCCTATGGTCCGGCCCTCACAGGAGGGCTGGTGTGGGATGACTCCAGCCACGTGACCGCGCCCGGCTTACAGAGCTGGCACGGTCTCTGGCGCATCTGGTTCGAACTGGGCGCCACGCAGCAATATTATCCCCTGTTACATTCCGCCTTCTGGCTGGAGCATCGGCTGTGGGGCGACGCCGTGTTGGGTTATCATTTGACGAACGTCGCGTTGCATGCGGCATCGGCCTGCCTGGTGGTATTGATTATGCGGCGTCTGTCGCTGCCAGGCGCTTGGCTGGGGGGCTGCATTTTCGCCCTGCATCCGGTATGCGTGGAGGCGGTGGCTTGGATATCGGAGCAGAAGAGCGCTCTTTCCGGCGTCTTCTGCCTGGCCGCCGCACTCACCTATTTGCAGTTTGACCGGACGCGCCGGACATCCACGTACTTTGTAGCACTGGGGCTGTTTGTTCTGTCCCTGATGAGCAAGACAGTTACGGCCATGTTACCGCCGGCGTTGCTGGTCATCTTCTGGTGGCAGCGCGGCCGGATCGCATGGCGGCGCGATGTGCTGCCGCTGGTTCCGTGGTTCGCTGTGGGCGCCTCCGCGGGGCTGTTCACGGCTTGGGTAGAGCAGAACCCGCGATTCATCGGCGCACAGGGAACGCGCTACACCCTCACCCTGCTCCAGCGTCTCCTGCTTGCCGGTCGCGCGCCGTGGTTCTATGCCTCCAAGGTGCTCTGGCCGTCGAACCTGATGTTTATTTATCCCCACTGGACGATCGATCCCGGGAAAGGGTGGCAATATCTTTTCCCGCTGGGAATGACCGCGCTGGCGGCGGCATTGGTCTTGCTGGCGCGAAGGCACCGGGGGCCGCTGGCGGGCTTTCTCATTTTCGCCGGCACGCTGTTTCCCGTTCTCGGTTTCCTCAATGTCTATCCTTTTCGTTACTCCTACGTTGCCGACCACTTCCAGTACCTGGCCGCCCTGGGCATCATCGTTCCGGTCGCTTCCGGACTGACACTGTTGGGACGCCGGATTTCGCCGGGTAAGATTGGGGCCATCCTCCTGCCGGTTCTCCTGGTGACTGCGCTCGGGGCCGCGACCTGGCGGCAGAGCGGTATCTACCGCGACTATGAAACCCTCTTCCGGGAAACTCTGGCGCGCAATCCCGATAGTCCTGTCCTCCACAATAATTTGGGAGTCGCCCTAATGCTCATGCCGGGACGGGTACCGGAGGCGATGACTGAATTCCAGGAGGCAGTGCGACTCGAACCCGATAGGCCCGACTTTCATGACAATCTGGGACTTGCTCTGGCATCGATGCCCGGCCGTCTGCCGGACGCGATCGCGGAGTATCAAACTGCCTTGCGGATTTCCCCCACCTTCCAGGCGGCGCACCTGAACTTGGGCCTTGCCTTCATGTCGATGCCCGGGCACCGGCAGGATGCGATCGCGGAGTATCAGGAGGCCATCGCGGAGTACCGGAAGACGCTGCAGTCCGCTCCCGATTATTGGGAGCCCCACCTCAACCTGGGGATTGCCTACGCACAGACTCCCGGCCGGCAGGCCGACGCAATTGCGGAATTCCGGGCGGCCCTGGTGATCAAGCCCGACGCCGAACTGGCGCACTTCCATCTGGGAAACACTTTCCAAACGATGGGCCGGCTGGTGGAGGCCATCGCGGAGTACCGGGCAGCCCTGCGAATCAAGCCTGATGCCGTGGACGCCCGCTACGAACTGGCGTACGCGTTGGCGCAGATCCCCGGCCGCGTGCCGGAGGCCATCGTCGAGTGCCAGGATCTGCTGCGCATCCGCCCCAACGACGGACCGGCGCAAGAACTGATGGCGTCCTTGCTGGCGTTTCAAGACAGCCGCCACTAAGTTTCATAGATTCCTGTCCGTAAATCTATTTAAATCCATAGCGCCGCCGAAATAGGCGGCTTGCACGGTCATTTAACGGTGTATCACGTTGTTTTTGGCGTCGCCCCGGCGTATCATCCCTCAAATTCGCGAAATAAAGTGTAGACTGATCTGCCGATCCCGGTTAAGTTATTCCGGATCTTCAACGGTCGGTTGTGTTTCGAGGAAACGATCACGGGATGAGCCGGTCTTGGGTGACTATTCCGCCCTACGAGGAGAAGAATGAGCAATCGTATCGCAGCGTTGCCAGGCCTTGTCCTGTTATTGACAATGGCCATGTTGGCCCAGAACAACACGGGCATTATATCCGGTAGAATTACGGATCAAACCGGGGCGGTAGTGCCAAACGCAGAGATTACCGTCACCCAAACCGATACGGGCGTGGACAGTGTCAGTCAAAGCAATTCCGAGGGCCTGTTCCGCGTTCCGGGCCTTCGGGATGGACCTTATAAGGTGACCGTAACCGCCGCCGGATTCAAAAAGGCAGTGCGCGCAGGCTTTAACCTCCAAATCGGCCAGATTCTGGACGTGGAAATGAAACTGGAAGTGGGGGCCCTCACCGAGTCCGTTACCGTCACTAACTCCATCCCCTTGCTGGACACGCAGACTTCGTCGACCGGCCAGGTGATGGAGGGTGACTACTTTTATGAGTTACCCAACTATCAACATTGGGAGAAAGGCGTCCTGTACTATACGCCCCAGGTCGAGAGCAGCAACGCCCCGTGGCCCGGCTCACTGGGCAATTGGAATATCAATGGCGCCAACAGCTACCAGACCGCCCAATACGAGGACGGGATGTTGGCCACCAGCATGGATGGCGGCACTTCCATCAATTCCGTCTCAGTCGCCGATGAGGAAGTCAAGGTCCTGACCAGCGCCATGCCGGCCGAATACGGTCACGCCACCTCGGGTGCCCTCATCGTGGTGAAAAAGGGCGGCGCCAACGAGTTTCACGGCGAGGGCGGCGAGCTCTTCAAGAACAACCCCCTGGTTCACCGCCGGTTCTTCCAGTTGCAGACCAATCCCCAACAGCATATTTCAGACCTGTTCCAAATGCCCGATTTCGTTCTCAGCGGACCGGTGATCATTCCTAAGCTGTACAACGGCAAGAACAGGACGTTCTTCGAGATTGGCGGGTCGTACCACGTGGACACCTCGTCCAACGCGAGCAGCTATTCCACGCCCACTGCCGCGATGCTGGCCGGTAACTTCGGCGCTTTCTCCAACGCGATCTACGATCCGGCATCCACTAGCGGGAGCTTCGCCTCCGCCAACCTGGCGCGAACACCTTTCCCGGGCAATATCATTCCCACGAACCGGATGAGCGCCATGTGGAATGCGATCATGACCAACAATCCGTTCATGGCGCCGCAAGCGGGAGCCGGCAGCATTACCCCTACCGGACCGAACGGGAACATCGTGGCGTCCGGGTCGGGAAGTTACTTTAATCTCACTAACCAGGTCCGCCTGGACCACAGTTTCACCGACAAGATGAAGATCTTCGGCAGCGTCACCTGGGGCAACCAACATCAGCCTCAGAACAACGCCAACATTGTCTACAAGCCTTACGATCAGTACCAGGTGTTGACGTATACCGTCCAGAATGTTGCAGCCCTGAACTTTACCTACACCATCACACCTCACATCATCAGCGAAACCAGGGTCGGGGAATACCGGCGGACCGCTAACCCGCGATCGCTCAGCGGCGGGGATTATACATTTGCGATGGCCAAAACCGTTCCCAACCTGCCTGCCAATGTGTATGTCAACCCGATCGGCTTCGGGCTGACCGAAGGCACCAACGGCAGCGCCCAGCTTGGTGTTGGCACCCTGACCGTAAATGTGAACAACAACCACCAGTTCAACCAGGACTTCACCATGGTAAAGGGTAAGCATGCCTTCAAGTTCGGGTATGAATGGCTGTGGGAGAACGAGGTCCAACACAATATCGGCGACCCGCGGCTGACCCTCGGGTTCGGCCAGGGCGGTAATGCTCAAACCGATGGAACCACCGGCATCGGTCCCACTGGCGTCCAAATGCCCAATACGGGAGGGATTCAGCTCGCGAATATTATGCTGGGATACGTCAGCAGTTATAGCTACGCCCAGCAGGGAGCGAGCCTGCTCCCGGTAGACTCCAACCAGAGCTTCTATATCCAGGATGACTGGCGATTCCTGCCCAATCTGACCTTCAACCTAGGTCTCCGCTACGAGAATGAGACACCGGCGCACAGCAAGTTTCCGGGACAACTCAGCGTGGGGAGTCTCACCGTGCCGGACAACTACTACACGTCCGGATCGGTCCCCGGCCTGCTGACCTGCCCGCCTGGCGGGTGTATGGGCGGGTGGATCCAGCCCAAGGGCTTTCTCTGGAACCGGGACAACCTGAACTTCCAGCCCCGCTTTGGCCTGGCCTGGAATGTTGAGCCCAATACCGTTGTGCGCGCAGGCTTCGCGTGGATGACACTGGATTGGAACCTTGGTTATACGAACCAGAGTGAGATCGGCGGCGCCAACTTCTATAACCAATCGGTTTCTCAACCGGCTAATGTCTACACCCCGCTTTTCAACATCAACCAGGGCGTACCGGCGTTCTTGTCGGTGCCGCAGTTGGCGAACGGCGAAATCCCGAGCTCGGCTTCCACGCCTTCGGCTCGCCCCACCATCACCGTGATTCCCTCCAACTACCACCATCCCTACACGCTGAATTGGAACGTCAGTATCCAGCACCAGCTTAAGTCGAACTACATGGTCGAATTGAGCTATGTTGGCCTGCACAACATCGGCTTCAACGGCAACTATAACTGGGACTCGCGGCCGTACGGTACAGGTATCGACCCCAACGGGAACGTAATCGATCTGACTCAGCCGGCCAACTGGGCCTACCGGAACACCTGGATCTCCAATTCGTCGGGCGTCAACGGCACGCAAGCCTACAAGCCATATCCCAACCTGGGCGGCGTCAACTATCAATGCAACTGCGTCCGCATGATCTACCATTCAGGAACTATCAAGCTGCAAAAGCGCTATTCGAATGGCCTGACCTTCCTGACGTTCTTCACCCTCCAGAAGGGAATCCAGAACTCCCCGGGTAATCTCTATCTGGATCAGCAGGAACAACGGGCGGTTACGGGAATGACTCAGAAGTATCGCTTCGTCAGTTCCATGACCTACGAGCTACCATTTGGCATCGGCAAACGCTGGATGAACCATGGCCGTCTGAAGGACGCGCTGCTTGGCGGCTACAGCTTCGCCTGGAACTTCTCCGTCTGGGCTCCCACTCCCGCCGGTATCGGCTACTCGGGCGGAACTTACCTCAATCCCGTAACGGGTGCGGTGGGGGGCCGCCAGGATTACCCGAACTACGAACCGGAGCCTGGAGGCGGCATCTACCTCGTAAAGGACCCGCAACTCCGGTCCGGCTGGCAGGACATCGGAACTAACCGCTTCGTACAGACGGCGCAGAACCCGATCGTCACCAACTGCGGGACAAAACCGACCATTCAGCCGAACGGTGCCACCTGGGGCAACCAGTGCGAGGTGGTAGCTCCGTCGTTCACCAACGGCAACCTGCCAGGGAACTCGTGGATCGAGCAGCGGATCATCGGGTCCAACGCCTCGATGTACAAGGACTTCCGGATCAAAGAGAGGTTCAAAGCGCAAATCAGGCTGGATTACTTCACCCCTTTCAAGTGGTTCAACTGGAGTCAGGCGAACACCACCATGACGCAAACCAACCCGGCGATTTTTATGACTCCCGGTCTGAACGACAACGGGGATTCCACGGAAGGCGGGCCATCGGAAATGCAGCTCTCCTTCCGCATCCGTTTCTAGGGGAACTGCTTATTTCTTGGGCGCCGTGTCCGCTTTCTTCTGGTCCCCCGCGGGCCGCTGAAAGCGCTGCGGCTGGACGGGCTTGGCGCTCGTTAAGGCGACGAACGCCTGGATGATCTCGGCCTTCTTCGACGCATCCACCGAAAGGCTGCGGACCGCGCCGCCGCCCGGGGTGAACTTCAGGCGTCCGTTGTCCGCCACCGCAAGAGTTCCGGCATCGGAAAGCTGGAAGAAGCCGGAATCGGGATGCACGGCGAAGTGGGCCGCTGCCAGATCGTAAGACGGTGCGTCGTAAGGCATTGGCTGGAACGCGCGATAGGCGTCCACGATGGGGTGGGCTTCCGACCAGGCGAAGTCCTTTTCAACGCAGGCGCCGGGAAACGGAAGCGCGTCGCCTACCTCCTTGCCGCAATAGAAAACCGGAGCCGGCCACTCCGCCAGGATCCGGCGCAGCGCCGGGACATCCTCATGCGGGGAGCCCGCGTCTACGATCACCAGGCGTTTCACTCGCTCCCTGTAGATATCCTTCACGCCGAGCAGGTCCAGCGATTTGGCCAGGTACGTGGCTGGCGCGCTCAGAATCACCGCGGCCTCCGCGTTGAAGATCACGCCATTGCGCAGGACCGCCTCCGCCACCGAGGTGTCCGTCACCTTGTGAATGGTTGTGCCGTACTCCGGTGAACCATCTCCCTTCTGGCGCGCGAGCGGCCCCAGCACCATGGGCGAATCGGGAGGCAACGGCTGCACGTCCGCCAGACCGATCGGCAGCGACTGGTTGGCGTTCCGCGGCGGACCCGGCTGGAAGAAAGTTTTGACGATGTCGCAGAACATCGCCGTCCGCAGTCCCGCGCCCACCACGCAGACCGAGCCCATGCGCGATTCCCGCTTCCCCTGGAAACCGTACAACTCAGCCAGCGCAAGCGCGGCATCCGGCCGGCTCATAGAGGTGTTGTAGATGACGCCGAGCGGCTGCGGTCCGCCGAATGGGCTTTGCGGCATTCCCTGCTCTTAACTCAGCGAAAGGCCTGCCAGCCGTCCCGTGGAATCGCCCACATGTTCCGGCCGGACGCCGACGCGTTCGATCATGGTGGCGAAAAGGTTGGCCACCGGCGTCTCGCGCTGGTAAATGATGTGGCGGCCGGGATTCAGGAAGTCTCCGCCGCGTCCGGCGAGCAGGGTGGGCAACTGATCGTGCGTGTGAACGTTGCCGTCCGAAAGTCCGCTGCCGTACACGATCATGGATCGATCCAGCAGGTTCGAATCGCCTTCCCTGGTGTTCTTCAACTTCTGGAGGAACTCGGCGAACAGTTTCAGGTGGAGTGCGTTAATCTGGCGCACCTTGTCGAGCATCTGCATATTGCCCATGTGGTGCGTGAGGGGATGGTGGCCGTCGGCGATTCCAATTTCGGGGTAGGCGCGCGTGGAGCCCTCGCGCCCGATCATGATAGTGGAGGTGCGCGTCAGATCGGCCTTGAAGGCCACCAGCATCATGTCGGTCATCAGGCGGAAATAGTCGGGGAATTCGGGTGGCACGCCGAAGGGCTTTTCCATTCCCGGATCGATGACCACACCTTCCTTCTCGGAACGCTCCACCTGCTGCTCGATCTCGCGGACCGAGGTCAGGTATTCATCCAGCTTGCGGCGGTCGGTGCCGCCCAGGTTGGATTCCAGCTTGTGCGTATCGCCCAGCACCTGGTCCAGGATGCTTTGCCGCATGGCGAGCCTGCGGGCATGCGCCGCCGGCGGCTCGGCGATATCGTCGCCGAAGAGCCGTTCGAACAGGTTGCGCGGATCGGAGATGGGGGGCAGGGGCTGCGTCTCGGTCTTCCACGCCACGTTGTAGGCATACGCGCAGGAATAGCCGTTATCGCAGTTGCCGGCCTGCCGCGTTTCTTCCAGGCCGATTTCGAGCGACGGCAGTTTAGTCAGGTGGCCGATGGCGTTGGCCGCAATCTGGTCGGCCGAGACGCCCAGTTTGAGGTCGGCGCCCGCCGTGCGGTAGACCTGCACGCCGGTCATGTAAGCTGCCAGCGCGCGGCCGTGATCGCCCGCGCCCACCAGCAGGGGGCGGCCCCAGTTGGCGGTGAGGTTCGACAATACCAGCAGGTCCTGCTTCAAGGGCTCCAGCGGGGCCAGAATTCCCTGCATCTGCCCCAGCGGGCCTTCCTCCGCCGGCGTCCAATGCCGCATGTCGATGCCGTTCGGCACATAGAACCACGCCAGCCGGACCGGCGCCTCCGCCTTGGTGGTGGCGGCGAAGGCGGGAACCATGGCGTCCAGGAACGGCAGGCCGAGGGCAACTCCCATCCCTTTCAAAATCGCGCGGCGTGGAAGCGCCTTCCGTCGAATGATCACTGGTGTGTCCCTCCCTCGATCTTGACTGCGGCTGTGGCTGTGGCCTGATTGAGATTATTGTGGCGCTGCCGGAACGGCGCGCTGTGCACGATACCGAGAATCAACGACTGCATCCGGTAATCGTGCGCGGCCATCTGGCGGACCAGATCCTGCACGGTGCGGCGGTCGTACGATTCGACGCCCCTGCCCAGCGCATAAGTCAGCATCTTCTCCGCGAGGCAACCGGCGAACTGCGGCATGTTGTCCTTCAGCAACTCCTTCATGCCGGCCGAATCGGCGAAACCCTTGCCGTTGGGAAACTGGCCGCTGGGGTCTATTGGAAATTTGCCGTCCTGGGTACGCCACTTTCCGGTGGCGTCGTAGTTCTCCAGGGAAAAGCCCAGCGGGTCCATGCGCGCGTGGCACGCGGCGCAGGAAGGATCCGTGCGGTGCTGCTCCATCTGGGTGCGGAGCGAACGGGCGACTCCCAGCTCGGCCTCGTTGAGAATCGGCACATCCGCGGGCGGCGGCGGCGGCGCGGCATTCAGCACCGTCTCCAAAAGATACCTGCCGCGCAGTACCACGGACGTCCTGGTGGGGTAGCTCGATACCGTCAGCACACTGGCCTGAGTGAAAACGCCGCTGCGTTGATTGGTGGTGAGCTCCACGCGCCGGAACTCCGGCCCGGTGACATCAGGAATGCCGTAGTGCCTGGCCAGCAGCTCATTCAGAAAGGTGTACTTGCCATCGATGAAGTCTCCGATGGGGCGGTCCTCGCGCATCACCGCTTCGAAGAACATGCGGGTCTCGGTCCGCATGGCGTCCTTCAACTCCGGTGTCCATTCGGGGAAGAGCTTCGGATCGGGCTTCATGGCATCCAGGCTACGGGTCTGGAGCCACTGGCCGCCGAAGTTGTCGGCGAAGGCTGTGGCCTTGGGGTCGGCGATCAGGCGCTTCACCTGCGCGTCCAGTATTTCCGGCTGATGCAGCTTGCCGGTCTCGCCCAGACGAAGCAGCTCGTCGTCGGGAATCGAACTCCACAGGAAGAAACTCAAGCGCGAGGCGAGTTCCGTATCGCCGATGGGCGCAACGCCGCCGGGCTTGGGGTCGCGCTCGATGCGAAATAGAAACTGCGGCGACACCAGCATCGCGGCAATCGCAAACTGCAGGCTCTGCGCGGGCGTGTATCCGGAGGCCGCCGCCTTGCTGTAAATCCGCAAAAGCTCCGCCACCTCGGCCTTGGTCGCAGGGCGGCGGTAGGCGTGGTGCGAGAGGTTGGTCAAGATGCCGGTAACGCAGGGCATCCCCGACGCCGGGTCGCAGGTCAGAACCTTCTTCTGCGCGGGATGCGGCTCCGCCGAGGGAAACGGCCCGGCAATCTCAATGCTGTCGGGAAAGATGTTGCGGCCGGGGTTCGTCCGGAAGTTCGCGGGAATATTTTTCAAAGCCTCGTCATTGACGAATTGCGCCCGGAAAGTATGCTCGCCGGTGGTGAGAAACAGCCGGACCTCCTCGCTGCTGCGCTGGGTGGCGCCTCCCTGCTGATTGACCGCGCTGATCTGCACCGGCACGCTCACCGTCTCCGCGGGCTTGCCGTCCACCGAGATCACGAGCGTCACCGGTTTGTCTTCTTTCCCACGATGGCCCAACAGGTTGGCTCGGACGACGTAATCCGCGTCGTAGTCGACAATGTCCTTCAGTTGAATGTCTCCGGCATCGAGCTTGCGGATCCGGTCGCGCCGCAGGATGACGCCGGGCTTCGGCAGCGCATCGCCCCCTACGGCACGCGCCGCAATCTGCTCGGCCGCGGAGAGGTACTTCTGCATCAGGGTGGGAGACACCGTCAGGACATCACCGATATTATCGAAGCCATAGCCGGAATCGTCAGCCGGAAATTCTTCGCGCACCCGGTAATCCACGCCCAGCAAATCGCGGATGGCGTTGGCATATTCGGTACGGTTCATGCGGTGGGCTGTGACGCGGCCCGGATCGGGTTTGGTCTGGCGATCGGCAGCGTCAAATTCGCCCTGGACGAAATTCAACAGCGCGTCCATCTGCCCGGCGGCCGGCCTCGGCAGACCCTTCGGCGGCATCTCGCCGGCACGCAACTTCGCCAGGATGAGTTCCCAGCCTTCGCGATTGCCGGCCACGGAACCGGCCGACAGGAATGGCGCGACGCTCAAACCGCCGGAGACCAGCTTATCGTTGTGGCACCCCGAACAATACTGCTTCAAGACGGGCTGCACGTCCGTATCGAACGAAGCGGCCCCGAGCAGTCCGGCAGTCATCGCAAGCCACACCGCCCCACAAATGCGTGGTGCAATCTTGATAAGTAGGTTGAGGGATTCCATGGGGGTCGGGGAAGGCCGCGAACTAAAATTACCATACTGTAGAGAAGATAAACAGCGTGGCACACCGTTATACACGGTGTAAGGCCGGAAAAGCGAAGGCCGGCGAAGTACAATTGGTTCAACTATGCACCGTCCCCCCTTTTTGGCCCTTACGTTGCTGTCTGTGCCGGCCCTTTTCGCGCAGGATGCCGACCCAGGCCGCCTGGTGTTCGAGACCCGCTGTGCCCGTTGCCATGGCGCCGATGGCAACGGCGGCGAACTGGGCCCCGCCATCGCGAACAAGCTGCGCGCGCATACGGACGCAGACCTCACGACGTTGATTCACCAGGGATTACCCAATCGCGGCATGCCCCCGGTCCCGGTAAGCGATGCCGAAATGGGGCCGCTTCTCCGATTCCTCCGCACGCTCGAGCCGCGCGGCTTCGTCCGTCCGGTTGTTCGTAGGAAAGTCGAGACCACCGACAACAATCAACTGGATGGCGAGGTACTGAATGAGGGATTCGACGATCTCCAACTCCGCACGCCGGACCAGCGGGTGCACCTGCTGCGGCGCGTGGGCGCACGGTATCGCGAAGTCACCTCCGAAACGGGGTGGCCCGGTTACAATGGCGATCCCGGCGGCAACAGGTATACTGCGCTTTCCCAGATTACTCCGGCCAACATCGCGCATCTGGCGCCCCGGTGGGTTTTTACGCTTCCCAATACCGGCCGCCTCGAAGTGACGCCCGTGGTAGTGGACGGCATCATGTACGTGAGCACCTCCAATGAATGCTACGCCCTGGATGCGGGAACCGGGCGGCAGATCTGGCACTTTCGCCGTCCCAAGACACCCGGCATGCCGGGCGAAGCGGCATCGGGCATCAACCGCGGAGTGGCCGTCGCGGGCAATCGTGTCTTTATGGAGACCGATAGCGCCCACATCATCGCCCTGAACAAAAACACCGGCGAACTCCTCTGGGATACCGAAATGGCGGACTGGCGGCTAAGCTACTTCGCCACCTCCGCGCCGCTCACCGCCGGCAGCCTGGTAGTGGGCGGCGTGGGCGGCGGCGAGCACGGTTCACGCGGCTTCGTCGCGGCCTTCGACCAGGCAACCGGCACGGAAGCATGGCGCTTCTGGACCATCCCCAAACCCGGCGAACCGGCGGCCGCAACCTGGAGAGGCAAGGGCATTGAACACGGCGGCGGACCCACCTGGTTCACCGGAACGTACGATTCCGAACTGGACACGGTCTACTGGCCTAGCGGCAATCCGAGCGCCGAGTATAATGGCGACGATCGTCTGGGTGACGACCTGTATACCGACTGCATTCTGGCGCTGGATGCCAAGAGCGGCAAGCTCAAATGGTATTACCAGACGACGCCGCACGACCTGTGGGATTGGGACGCCGCCGAAACGCCCATCGTGATCGATACCACGTGGCAGGGGCAGGCGCGCAAGCTGCTCTTCCAAGGCAATCGCAACGGCTTTTTCTACGTGTGGGATCGGACCGACGGCAAATTGCTCCTGGCAAAGCCGTTCGTCAGGAATCTGACTTGGGCCAGGGGAATCGGGCCGGATGGCCGTCCCATTCTGAATCCGGACCAGGAACCCAGTGCCGCCGGCACCCGAGTCTGCCCGTCGCAAGACGGCGCCACCAACTGGTTCTCTCCCTCGTACAATCCCGCGACCGGCCTGTTTTACTTGCAGACGTTCGAAAAGTGCAGCGTCTACACCAAGCGTGACCCGGGCCAATGGGAGGCGGGAAAGGAATACCTGGGCGGCTCGCAACGTACCGCGCCGGGCGATAAGCCGGAGCGGATCTTAAAGGCGATCGACGTCAGAACCGGAAGCGTGAAATGGGAGCTGCCGCAGCCTGGTCCGGCCGTTTCCTGGGGAGGCACACTGGCTACCGCGACGGGCCTGGTGATTTTCGGAGCTGAGGATGGCTCCCTGATGGCCGCCGCGGCCGACACCGGCAAGCCGCTCTGGAGCTTTCCGGCGAATCAGGGCTGGAAAGCATCGCCGATGACTTACTTGTTCGACCACAAGCAATACATCGCCGTGGCCAGTGGCGGCAACATCCTGGCGTTTGGACTGGTGGAGTAAGCGCCCTTACTTCGTCGGATGGAACGGCACCGGCGTCCCGCTGCCCGCGGCGGGTTCGGGGCTCGGGAGATCCAGATTCACCACGACCGGTTCCTGCCCGCTGCGCACTACCACAGCCTCGCAGGGCTCGTCTGGCAAGGCGTTGATCTCCTGGTGCGGCACGTAGGGCGGCACATAGATGAAGTCGCCCGGGCCGGCCTCGCCGCTGAACTCCAGGCGGTCTCCCCAACGCATCCGGGCCTTGCCGCGCACGATGTAGAGCACCGTCTCGAGCTCGCCGTGATGATGCGGTCCCGTCTTGGCGTCAGGCTGTACCACTACAGTGCCGGCCCACAGTCTGCTCGCGCCGGTGCGGGCGTGCGTGATGGCGGCGGCGCGCGTCATGCCGGCGGTCTGTGGGGTATTGGAATCGAGCGTACCCGCGGGGACGATCTTGACGCCGTTGTGTTCCCAGTCCATGACTATTTATTATGCTCGCGACGGCAGGCTCAGACAGAATCTGCTACTTCTTGCCAGTCACCGTAAGTCCGATGAGCCAGCAGACAATATGCGCTAAACGCTACTTGAAGTGAAGTTCGATGCGGCTTTCTTTTGGGCCGTACTCCAGTTGCATGTCCTTGAGCTTGCGCTTCTCTATGGCGAAGTAGAGCAGGCCGGACAGAGGCTGGTCGGTCTTCTTTTCGGGCAGCATTTTGGCGTCCAGAGCTTTTTCCAGCTCAGACACGCTGGCGTCGTGGTTTTCCTTCACGGTGGCCGGGGCGTTGTCGTATTGGGTGGTAGGGCCGGTCGTACCGCCCATGCCACCGAGCGTCAGCCGCGGCTTGGCTTTTTTCCCCTCGCCATCCATCACCTTCCCTACCACCAGGGTGCTCTGGTCGGCGATCTGGCTGCCAACGAAAGGATGGCTGGAATCGTTGCCATCGAAGCAGCGGAGCAGAAAATCGTCCCGCTGGATGTTGACGGTCTTTCCGTATTTGGGTTGGACCTTGACCTCGGCGACAATGTAGTTGCCGCCCAGGTCCGAACCCACCATGTCCTTGATATCGGCGGGATCGGTGTGCAGGGTGGCTGTGAGCGTCAGGTCATCGTTGTCGCCGGTCGCAGTGGCTGTGGTTTTCTTGGCCGCCGGAAAGGCGGCCAGCGCAAGCAGGGCGCAAAAAAAGGTGAGACGAACCAGCATAGAAATCCTCTAGTCAATTATAACGGTCCCGGCTGTTACAATAGATTTTCACCCCATCTTCCAGGAGTCTTTTCCCACCATGGACGAGAAAGAACGCGCGCGCGCATTAGACCTGGCCCTCGGTCAGATTGAAAAGCAGTTCGGCAAGGGTTCGATTCTGCGGCTCGGCTCAAAGGATGCCATCGTACCGGTATCGGTGATTTCGACGGGGTCGATTTCCCTGGATGCCGCCCTGGGTGTGGGCGGTCTGCCTCGCGGCCGCGTGATTGAAATCTTCGGGCCGGAATCTTCGGGTAAAACAACGATTGCGCTGCAAGTGATCGCCGAGGCACAGAAGAAGGGCGGCATTGCGGCCTTCATCGATGTGGAACACGCGTTGGATCCGGTTTACGCCAAAAAGCTCGGCGTGGATATCGACAATCTCCTGGTTTCGCAACCGGATTACGGCGAGCAGGCGCTGGAGATCACCAACACCCTGACCGCCTCGGGGCAGATCGACGTCCTGGTGGTGGACTCGGTGGCGGCCCTGGTTCCCAAAGCGGAACTGGATGGCGAGATGGGCGACAGCCACATGGGCGTGCAGGCGCGGTTGATGTCGCAAGCGCTGCGGAAGCTCACCGGCGTGGTCTCGAAATCGCGCACCTGCCTGATTTTTATCAATCAGATTCGCGAGAAGATCGGAGTGATGTTCGGTAACCCGGAAACCACCACAGGCGGACGCGCGCTGAAGTTCTATGCTTCGGTGCGCCTGGACATCCGGCGTATCGCGGCCATTAAGGACGGCGACGCAGTAGTAGGAAATCGCACCAAGGTCAAAGTAGTGAAGAACAAGGTGGCGTCTCCCTTCCGCGAAGCCGAGTTCGACCTGATCTATGGCGAGGGCGTTTCCAAAGAAGGCGACCTGCTGGATCTCGGGGTAGCGCAAAACATCGTGGAGAAGAGCGGCTCGTGGTTCAGCTACAAAGGCGACCGCATCGGTCAGGGGCGCGAAACAGCGCGGCAGTTCCTGAAGGACAACCAGGATATTCGCGCGAATATCGATACCGAACTCCGGAAGGCGCTGGGTCTGATCAAGCCGGACCAGCCTGTCCCCGCGGCGGAGCCAGTGCCGGTTGGGCCGCCTTCGAAAGCCGTGCAAGGTAAGAGATAGAGCCCGAAGACAGACGATAGGACCCGATCGTCCGGGCCACCCAGGACATGAGCGAGGAGGAACGTCAGCGCGCCATCCGGCTGAAGCTCGCGCGCATGCAGAGCCACACGCCGGGTGCGATTGCAACGGGATTTTCATCGCTGGACCTGGCTCTCGGCGTAGGTGGATTGCCGCGCGGAAGCATTGTCGAGCTATTCGGTCCTTCGTCCTCCGGAAAGACCACCCTCGCATTGCAGATTGTGGCGCACGCGCAGCAGGCCGGGTCGCCGGCCGCATGGATCGATGCCGACCACACCTTCGATCCGGCCTATGCGGCACAGCTCTCCGTAAACCTCGAGGCGCTTCCCGTGGGACAGCCGGAATCGGCGGAAGAGGCGCTGGAGGTGACGCGTCAACTGGCGGTGTCGGGCGCCGTGGATCTGGTGGTTGTGGATTCCGCGGCAGCGCTGGTTCCGCGGATGGAGCTTGAAACTTCGCTGGGCGAGGGTAGCGCTGGCATGCAGAGCCGGGTTCTGGCGTCGGGCCTGCGGAGGTTGGCGGCGGCCGCCCGGACGGGCGTGGTGGTCCTGTTTCTCAATCAAACTCGCGGCGGGGAAAACGAAGTAAGTGCCGGAGGGCCGGGCTTGAAACTGTACGCCGCAGTGCGCATTTTTCTGGAACCGGCCGCCCGCGGCGTTCGCTTTCGGACCGTGAAGAACAAGGTTTCGGCACCCTTTTCGACCGGGGAATTACAGTGGGCGAGTGCGGTGGGATTCGTCAAACCAGCGTAAAACGGCCCTTTCGAGGGGGTCGATGCGAAAAAAACCAGTAAAATGGGCCTTTTCCCATGCAATTTGCTTTACATCAACGGGGCCTTCCCTTATGATTGATATCGTTTGCAGCCCCGCAAATAGGCCGCATTCAGGCCTTGTTCGATGGAGAGTTCATAAGGAGAAATATGGCGAATCAAAGAATGACCCAGACGCAACTGGTTCGATCGCTGGCAGAAGGCAACGAAGTCAATAACAAAACCGCACGCGGCTTCCTCGAAACGCTCGCCAGCATGGCGATTGCGGAAGTGAAGAAGAATGGTGTGTTCGTGCTGCCCGGAATCGGCCGCCTGGTACGCGTCGACCGTAAAGCCCGCATGGGACGTAATCCGGCCACGGGCGAGGCGATCAAAATCCCCGCCAAGAAAGTGGTAAAGTTCCGGGTGGCGAAAGCCGCGAAGGATGCGATCGTCCCGCCGAAAAAGAAATAGGATCCGCAAGGATCACGGAAGAATCGAAACCCCGCGGGGTCCGGACGGGCCGCGCGGGGTTTTTGTTAGTTACCGGAATCTTGAAGCTGATGAACGCTGCACAACCTGCGGGCAGTTTCAGGAAGTCTATGCCTGCTTCTTCGCTTCGAGCCTCGCTTCGTCTTCGAGTGCCTGCTTTTTGGCAGCCAGCCGCTCCTCTTCGCGTTTCAGAGCCTCGCGCTGTTCCTCAAGCCTCTCTTCGTCGCTTTTGATGGCAGTCTTGAAGTTCTTGATGCCTTCACCAAGTCCTTTTCCCAACTCGCCCACCTTTTTGCCGCCGAACAACAGCACGGCAATCAAGGCGATGACGATCAACTCGGGTGCTCCCAGGCCGGCAATACCAGCAGATAATACGGGGTCCATCATGGCCTCCTTACGTATGTATTGTATCGAATTCCACCGGGCTTCCGCCAACCGGTTGTAAGGCTCGCCGCTACCGGGAAACGATCACCCAGAGATGGTCCAGGTCGCGGCGCATACTGGCGGAATAGGGCGCCATCAGAATATTGATGGCAAACCAGGTGGTGCTGATGGACAGCAGAAGGCGCGTCACCCGATTTTTTCCGAAGATCAGGCGCAGGACGATGGCGGCGAGAAAAGGCGCGATGGCTGTGGCTACGCGGGCGTAGGGGCTGAGGTCATCTAATATGGTGGCCGGTAGCATGGTGAAGTTTATCGCGACCCTGCGCGGATGGATCAAGATATCGTCGGATATTGACCGGGCACCCACCGGGGAGAGGGCCGTCCCGCCTGCACAAGTTAACGGCGGCAGGGTGCGGGATAATGTTTGGAAAGGGGCTAGATGGATATCCGGGACCAGGTGAGGAGCGCAGTCAACATCGTCGATGTCGTCGGCGAGCACGTGCGGCTCAGCCGTTCGGGGCCCAGCCGCTATATGGGCCTATGCCCGTTCCACAATGAGAAGAAGGCCTCTTTCACGGTGCACGTGGTGCATCAGTTTTACAAGTGCTTTTCGTGCGGCGCCGGCGGGGACGTTTTCAAGTTCGTTCAGGAGACGCAGGGCATCAGCTTCTACGAAGCGCTGATAGTTCTGGCGGACCGCTGCGGCATCGCCATGCCCAAGCGGGGCAATTACTCCGATGAAGATTCGCGCCGCCGCGGGGCGATTTTGCGGATGCACGAACTGGCGCAGGAGAACTTTCAGGCCAATCTGAAGAGCGCGGCGGGGGAGGCGGCGCGGGCATACCTCGCGCGGCGCGGCGTGGCGGCGGAGACGATCGAGCGATTCGGACTGGGATACTCCGACCGCTCCGGCCGCGCGCTGATGCGCGTGCTGGAGTCGCAGGACTTTTCGGCGGCGCAGGTGGAAGAATCGGGACTGGTGGGAAAGCGGCAGGACAGCAGCATGTACGACCGCTTTCGCAACCGGCTGATGTTTCCAATTCACGATGAATCGGGCCGTATCATCGCCTTCGGCGGGCGGGCCCTGGCGGCGGACGACGAGCCAAAGTATCTGAATTCGCCCGAGACTCCGATCTACAAAAAGAGCCGCGTGCTCTACAACCTGCACCGCGCCAAGGAAGCCATTCGCAAGGAAGACCGCGTGATCCTGGTGGAGGGCTACATGGACGCGATCGGCGTTTCCGCCGCGGGCTTTCCGGGTGTGGTGGCGAGTTGCGGGACGTCGCTCACCAGCGAACAGATCCAGGCTCTGGCGCGGCACTCGCGCCATATGGTGATGAATTTCGACCCGGATCCGGCCGGCGCCAACGCCACCGAGAAGCGGATCGACGCACTGTTGCAGGAAGGCATGCAGATACGGATTCTGGAACTGGACGGCGGCCTGGATCCGGACGAATATTGCAAGGACCATGGCGCGGAAGCCTATGCCGAAAAGCTGCGCCAGGCCAAAGGGTATTTTCACTGGCTGGCGGACCGCGCGCGAGGCCGCTTCGACGTACACACCAGCGAAGGGCTGGTATCGGTCCTGAAATTCCTGCTTCCCGCGGTGAACCGGATCTCCGACCGCCTGGAGCGCGTGACCATCGCCAACGACCTGGCCGGGTACATCGGCGTGGACCGCGGGCTGGTGCTCGACAGTTTCCGGAAGGCCGTGGTCAACGGTCAGGAGAAGACGTTCGCGCGCCAAAAGGTGGTGTTGCGCCACGACGAGCGCATCCTGCTGCAGGCGCTTCTCAACGATGAAGAGATTCGCGGCCAAGTGCTCGAAGTGTTGAAAGGCATCGATGCGGTTCGGAGCTTTCCTTCGGAGCGGATTTTTCAGGCGTTGTTCGCGTTGCACGATGGAGGAGGGCGAATCAGCTTCGACGATTTATATGCCCGGCTGGAAGCGGACGATCAGCAAATGCTGGCGGAAGCGGTGTTGAATGCGGATGGCCAGGCATCGCCCGAAGAAGTGATGGCGGCGGTGGCCAGCATGCGCAAGTCTCACAACGAAGAATTGCGCCGGCAATTGAAGTTGAAGATCAAGGAAGCCGAGCGCGCAGGCCGCTGGGAGGACGCGTTGCGGACCACCGGCGAATTGCAGAATTTGGAGCGCGACACGAGGGAGCGGGCATGATATTCCGGTGACCGAAATGTGCTACGTGTCGTGGTGTACAATGATCTGGATTATGTAACGTACCATTCGGGGGGTACGGGCTTCAGTGGCGCTTGACGACAAATTCGATGGACTGCAGCGGCTCGTGCAGATGGGCAAGGAAAAGGGCTACGTTCTGTACGACGAGGTGAGCGAAGTTCTGCCCGGCGAAATCAACGGCGGGTCGGAACTGGACGAGGTTCTTGCGGGCTTGGACGGCGCGGGCATTGAGATCCTGGAAGAGGCCAAGGATTTCGAGAAGAAACTCGAGGAGACCGAAGAGCTTCTGGATCTGGAACTGCCGGTAGCGCTCGGCGGCGAGAAGATCAACGATCCGGTCCGCATGTACCTGCGGGAAATGGGTACGGTTCCGCTGCTCACCCGCGAAGGCGAAGTGGAGATTGCGCGGCGCATCGAACGCGGCCAGAGCACGGTTCTGAAATCGCTGTCGCGCGCGCCTCTGGTGATTCAGGAGATCTTTCTTCTGGCCGATGACATGTCCAAGGACCTGGTTTCGGCGCGGGATGTGGTACAAATTTCCGACCCCATCCTGACCGACGAACTGGTGGAGGAAAAGAAGCGGGAATTCTTCAGTTCGGTGGAAGACCTGGCGAAGCATTACAAGAAATTTCTCCAGAGCCGGCAGAAGCTACAGGCCATTCCGCGCAGCATGAAGCCCAAACAGTACCGGCGCCAGTTGTGGGAACTGGGCCGTCTGGTGGTGAAGACCAGTAAACTGGTCCGGACCCTGCGCTTCCAGACGCCGGTGATTCGCCATCTCATCGAGCGGATTCGCGAGGCGGTGGAAGAACTAAAGCCGGTGGAGAGCGAGATTGCGCGCGTGCAGCGCAAACTCGAAACGTGGCCCGGCGCGCGCGCCGAGGGCGTCAAGGATCTGCGCAAAGAGCAGCGGGCCTTCGGCCAGAAGCTCCAGCAGGCAGAGGAGCGGTTCGGCGCCTCCGCCGCCGAATTGAAGCGCACGCTGGAGATCATCACTAAAGCGCACCTGGAGGCGGAGGCCGCAAAGAAAGAACTAATTGAAGCCAATCTGCGGCTGGTGGTGAGCATCGCCAAACGGTATACCAATCGCGGGTTGCAGTTCCTGGATCTGATTCAGGAAGGCAACATCGGATTGATGAAGGCGGTGGACAAGTTCGAATACCGGCGCGGCTATAAATTTTCGACCTATGCCACCTGGTGGGTGAGGCAGGCAATTACGCGCGCCATCGCGGACCAGGCGCGGACCATCCGCATTCCGGTCCACATGATCGAGACCATCAACAAGCTGATCCGCACGTCGCGGCAAATGGTCCAGGAACTCGGCCGCGAACCTACGAACGAGGAGCTGGCAAAGCGCCTGCAATTGCCCGTATCGAAAGTGCGGAAGGTGTTGCGCGTGGCCCAGGAACCGATTTCGCTGGAAACGCCGATCGGAGAAGAAGAAGAGTCGCATCTGGGCGACTTCATCGTCGATCACAACGGCATTTCTCCGTCCGACGCAGTGATCAATCTGAATCTGCGGGAGCAGACGGCGCAAGTACTAAAGACGCTGACGCCGCGCGAAGAGAAAATTATCAAAATGCGGTTCGGCCTGGAAGACGGCAGCGAGCACACGCTGGAGGAAGTGGGACAGAATTTTGCGGTGACGCGCGAGCGCATCCGGCAGATTGAAGCCAAAGCGCTGCGCAAACTGCGACATCCCAGCCGCAGCCATCGCCTGCGCGCATTCCTGGAAAACGGAACGCGCGGGATTTAGTGGCCAGGCCTCATCTGGGGCGACTCCCGAAATAACAAAAAGAGCCCGGGAACAAAACTGCGCCCGGGCTCTCGGTGATCTTCCTTACCAGCGAGGCTCGCGACGTCCGCCGCCGCCGCCACCACCGCCGCCGGGACGCCGGCCACCACCGCCGC
>JARLGM010000086.1 GCA_031292755.1 Candidatus Sulfopaludibacter sp. | reverse complement strand
GCCGGAAAACTGCGGGTGGCCCAGCGCGGCGCTTCGATCGCCTGTTGCGCATTCATGCCGAAATCCACCATGTTCAAGAGCGTCTGGATGGTGCGCATGCACTGATCGTCCGCGCCGGGACTCCCCGTCGCCAGGTATGGCTGGCCGTCCTTCATCACCAGCGTGCCTTGCAGCGTGCTGCGCGGCCGCTTGCCCGGCTCCAGCGCGTTGGCGTGGCCGGGCACCAGAGAGTAATAATCGCCCCGGCAATTGAACAGGAAGCCCAGGTTCCCCACCACGATCTTGGTGCCGAACGCGCTGTGCAAACTGGGTGTAAATGAAATCAGGTTGCGATCTTTGTCCACCGCGCAGATGTAACTGGTGTCGCCATTGTGATCGGCATTGCCGCGCATATCGACGTCGCGCGGCCGTTCCACATGCTTGTAGCCCGCCCCGGCATAGCGCGTGACGTTGCCGGGACGGAACTCCAGCGACGCCTTGGCCGGATCGATCAGTTTGCGGCGCTCCGCGGCGTACTCCTTCGACAGCAGGCCGCCGTACGGAATCTCGATGAAATCCATATCGCCCAGGTAATATTCCCGATCGCCCATCGCCAGTTTCATGGCCTCCACGCTGGTGTGGATGTAGTCGGCCGAATTCTGTCCCATCGCCTTCAGGTCGTAGCCCTCCAGAATATTCAGCGCGAACAGTTCCGCCGGACCCTGGCTGCTGGAAGCGTTCTTGTAGACCGTGTACCCGCGATAGGTCGTCGAGACTGGCTCTTCCACCTTGGCCGTGTACGCGGCGAAATCACCATAGCGGAACAGGCCCCCGTTCTCCTCGGAGAATTTGGCCATCTCCTGCGCGATATCGCCCTTGTAGAAGCGATCGCGCGCCGCCTGTAGGCCCGCGACGCGTCCGCCCGTGGCCTGCTTCTCGGCCTCCACTAAGCGGCGCAGCGTGTGTGCCAGGTCGGGATTCTTCCAAACCTGCCCGTCCCGCCAGGCCTTGCCATTGGGCGGCGCGTACAATTTCATGCTGGTGGGGTACTTCTTCAGCGCGCTGGCATTGAACAGGGTCCCCATGGGGATGCCGCGCTCGGCAAGTTGGATGGCGGGCGCCAGCAGTTCGCCGAACGTTTTGGTGCCCCATCGCGAGAGCATGATGTACCAGGCATCCACGGCGCCCGGCACCGTCCCGGAAAGGAGCGAATCGTTGACCGGAATCTTTCCGCCCTGATTTTTCTTGTACCAGTCGATGGTCGCCAGCTTGGGCGCGGTGCCTTCGGCATTGAGCGAGAAGACCTTCTTCGCCCTGGCATCGTAAATCAACAGCGTGGCGTCGCTGCCCAGGCCGTTGAGGTGCGGCTGCACCAGGCCCAGAACGGCCTGCCCGGCCACAATGGCGTCGAATGCGTTGCCGCCGGAGCGCATCACGTGCTCCGCGGTCAGGGTGGGAAGCGGCGCCATGGACGAAGCGGCATATTCGGTTCCCCGCACCAGTTGCTTCATGGTTTGGACCGGGGCTCGCGGTGGCTCGCCATCGGCCGCATCGGCCGCCTGTCCCGTGCCCGCCGCATTGCGGCGTTGCGTTTGCGCGCTCGCTGCCGTAGCAGCGGCAAGCTGGAGAAGGGCTCTTCGCTTCATGAACCGTACATTAACAGAAAAGAAACGCGGTCCGCGAGTGCAGACGCCCCAAGCCGGCTACTTCCCCCGCGTCAGACCCAGCGCCCGGATCCGCTTATGCAGATTGGTGCGCTCCATGCCCAGGGCCCGCGCCGCGCCGGACACATTCCAGTTGGTCTCTTCCAGCGCGCGCAGAATGTGCTCGCGCTCGGCCGATTCGCGCGCTTCCTGAATCGTGCTCTTGGGGCCCGATTCGCGCTGCACGCGGATCTCCACCGGCACCGATTCGCGCGTCAGCCGCTCGCCCGGCGTCAGAATCGCCATCCGCTCCACCACGTTGCGCAACTCCCGCGCATTGCCCGGCCAGCCGTAGCTTTCCATCATGGGAAACACCGCGTCGTCCAGCTTCTTCGGCTTGAAGTTGTTGCGCGCGCAGAAATCGTCCAGGA
Source organism: Candidatus Sulfopaludibacter sp. (assembly GCA_031292755.1). Lineage (GTDB taxonomy): Bacteria > Acidobacteriota > Terriglobia > Bryobacterales > Bryobacteraceae > Sulfopaludibacter. The sequence goes on along the minus strand of JARLGM010000086.1, from coordinate 28,441 downwards.
AATATTCGGCCAGCAGGCGGATGTCGTGCGGGCGCTCGCGCAGCGCGGGCACGCGGATGGGCACCACACTCAGGCGATAGTACAGATCCTCGCGGAATTTGTCCTGCATCACCATGCCGCTCAGATCGCGATTGGTGGCCGATACCACGCGCACGCTGACGCGAATGATCTGCTCGCCGCCCACCCGGTGGAATTCGCCTTCCTGCAGCACGCGCAGCAGCTTCGCCTGAGATGCGCCGTGCAGGTCGCCCACCTCGTCCAGAAAAATCGTGCCGCCATCGGCCAGTTCGAATTTGCCGCGCCGCGCGCTGGTGGCGCCGGTGAACGATCCCTTCTCGTGGCCGAATAGCTCGGTCTCGATCAGCTCCGTGGGAATCGCCGCGCAATTCACCTTCACGAAGGGACCCGAAGCGAACGGGCTGGTGTTGTGGATGTGCGCCGCCAGCAGTTCCTTGCCGGTGCCCGATTCGCCGATCAGCAGCACGCGCGCGTCGCTGCGGGCGGCCATGGACGCCTGCTCCACTGCCCGCACCCATGCCGCGCTGGCTCCGATCATGCGCGGCGCGGTGCCCACCATTTCGCGCAGCCGCTCGTTCTCCAGCCGCAGCGTGGAATGCTCCATGGCGTGCTTGATGGCCAGCAGAACGCGGTCGCGGCTGAGCGGCTTCTCCAGAAAATCGAATGCCCCGGCGCGCGTCGCTTCCACTGCATCGGCTATCGTGCCGTGCCCGGAAATCATGATAGCCGGCGCGGGACCGCCGTTCTGTTTCACCACCTTCAGCAGATCGATGCCATTGCCGTCCGGCAGTTTCATGTCGAACAGGTAGGCGTCGGCGCGCCCCGCATCCGGATGCCGGCCGAATTCCGCCACGCTCCGGCAGACATTCACACCGTACCCTTCGCGCTCCAGAATCATGCGCAGCGAACGGCCGATATTCTCTTCATCATCCACGATCAGAACGCGTTTGGAAGCCATTGGTTGCCACGGGCAGCAGCACACGGAAGCCGGCGCCGCCCAGTTCTCCTTTCACCAGTACGATGTCCCCGCCCGACAGCAGCGCGCTCTTCCGCGCGATGGAAAGCCCCAACCCCATGCCCCGCTTCTTGAATGAAATGGTCGGCTGAAAAAGTGAGGAGCGCGCCTGCTCGCTCAGCCCCGGCCCGGAATCGTGCACTTCAATGGCGATGCGCCCGTTCGCCGACGCCGTCACGCCCAGGATGTGTCCGCCCTGTCCGGCGGCTTCCGCCGCGTTCTCCAGCAGATTCGTCAGAATGCCCTTGAGAAGGTCCTGGTCCGCCAGCGCCTGCGGCACTTCGTCCTGCAGGCGGCAATCGTAGGCCACTTCCGGATGGGCCATCTTCAGAAACGAGATGCGCTCCTGCAACACGGAATTGACGTCCACCGGCGCCTTCTCCACCGGAGGTTCCGTCGCGAATTGAGAGAACGCGCGAATGCGCTTCTCCAGCGTCTCGATTTCATCCACCACGATCTGCGTCGCCTGCGTCATGAAGCCCCGGTCGGCATCGTCGTAGCGCGCCAGCATCTCTTCCACCGTCAGCCGGATCGGGGTGAGAGAGTTTTTCACCTCGTGCGCCATCTTGCGTGCCAGCGTCTGCCAACTGGCAAGCTGTCGCAGATAAACCAGGCGCTCGGTGCTCTCCTGCAGGCGGCCGGCCATGTCGTTGAATGCCTGGATGGCATGGCCGATTTCGTCGTCGCGCCCTTCCTGCACGCGTGCGTTCAGATCGCCGCCGGCCAGATTGCTCAGGCCCGCGGTGAGGCGCTGGATCGGCCGGCTGATGCGATGCGCCAGGTAGACCAGCAGCAGCAGGGCGCCCACCCAAAACAGCGCGGCCGCCAGAATGTAAGCCAGCTTCAGCCCGCGCCGCAAGTCGTAAAATCGGGCGTGATCCACCACGTCGCGCGCATCGGAGATCTCGCGGGCGAACTGCTCGGTGGCCACCCCCAGGCCGGCCGAATACGACCAGATTTCTTCCCCGTGGCGTACCAGGTACTCCACCCGGTCGCCCCCCTGGCCCGCGTGAACGAAGCGCTCCGGCTCCTCAGCGGCGGCGAACTCCCGAATCGATTGCGGCCACGAAGCGCGGTCCCTGGGCAGGAACTTGTGCGGCGCCACTTCGCCGGCCCGCGTGCGCCGCTCCAGGTCGGCACAGGCCCGCTGGAAAAACTCGCGCATCAGCGGGCGGACCGATTTGGAAAATGCGTCCAGTTTATCGATAGCGGAAAAATTGACGCTCTGTTCCAGCAGGGAGGTGGTGACCCACACGGTGGCGGCCAGCGGCACCAGGGTGGCGGCCAGAAATACCAGGATGAGCCTGTTGCGAAGCCGGTTCACCCGTTTCGCGGCCCCCGGCCCGGCGAACGGACCAGGTCTGCCAGGTGCAAGGGACCGGCCTCCAGGCTAAACGGCGGATCGTCGGCGCCGGGCCTCTTTCCCAACCGCATCACGAATTCGGCGAGACTGAGGCCGGGCCCGGCAACCAGGCCGGAAAGATCCCTCTGGTCCGCCGTGTGCATATATAGTCTCAGCCAAAAGCGGCGCTCGGGAGCCAGGTTCGAGGCGCTGATTGCCAGGTTTTCCAGGCACCACGCTTCCGCTTGGGGAGCCGAAAGACTGCCGGTTTTGCGGGGGTTGGTGGTCAGCATGGCCACGGCGAACTTGTCCACGTCCCAAACGTCATAGCTGATGGCGAATCGGTCCACGCTCGCCAGGCGGAACGGGCGCTGGAAGGCTCCGTCGTCATACAACCCCAGCTGTGCCAGATACACCACGGTGGCGCCGTCCTTGAGGCGCTGCAACGGTTTGCCCGTGAGGAAATGCGCATTCGGAGCCGCCACACGGAGCATGTCTCCATCGAAGAGCACACTCGGTTTTTCTTCGCCCCGCGCCGCGGACAGAGATAGCGACAGGCCGGCCATCAGCCAGCGTCTCCGGCTAATCAATGTCTTCCGCGCATCTGGCGCCATTCAATAAAGTAAGCCCATCAGGAACATAGGTTCTACATGGCCGCCCCGTAACGGAAATGCCACCGCCAGGGTGAGAATGGAGGCCCGCAGCCCCACTCCCGCGGAATGTCGAATCGGAGCCGCCTGGCCTTCGTCCCAAATTGCACCGGTATCGTAGAAAGCCAGAAAACGGCCGTATCTATAGTCGACGGAATTGGAAACCACACGGTTTCCACCAATTGGGTCGACTTCGTACTTGTCCCAACCGCGCAGATAGGTGTTTGTGCCTAGTACGAAGCGATCATCCAGTGGAGCCCGCCCATCGACCAGCCCTCCCCAGAACTCGTCGGTCAGCGAGTGTTTCCCGTGCTGAATATGATAGCGAACGCGTACCGAATGACGTGCGTAGGAAAAGTCGCTCGCCAGCGTCTTGGCGGCGACGCGCATGCCATAGCTGGCGTCCACATCCTGTTGATTTTCGGCGCCCTCCAGTTGCCTATGATAGCGCAGCGTGGTGAAGACGGCATTGGCAGCTTCCACCGGCGTGCCCGGAACTTCGCTGTCGAAGCGCTCGAAACTGGCTCCCAGTTCCAGGCTCAACGGTTTGGCTAAGGTAATGGTGAAAGCCGGCTGGAAGTTTTGCCGGCTGCGATAGGCGTCCGAGGTCACCCGGCTGTCGGTCTGCAGCGCATCCAGTGTGCCGGCATTCCACAAGTCGTGGTAGCTCTCGAACTGAAACCGAAAGGCCAGGCGGTCCGAGCCCACATGCCGGTTTTCGTAGCTGGTGAGGATGCCGGCATTGCGTTCGTCCAGCGTATCGCCGTTGCTGACCACCCCAAGCAGAAAGTAGTTCTGCTGCAAGTTGAACCCGGCTTCTCCCGCGCCGCTCCAGCCGTACCTGGAGTTGTAACTGAACTGTGTCACATCCAGATCCACACCGCCGCGGGCCGGCGTGACGTCGAATTCCACCCGTACATGTTCGAAGGTATCGCTGCGCAGCAGGCGGTGCGTGACTTCGCGGGCGGAAAGCTCGCGTTTAATGCGCTGGGCCAGCAGGTCCAGCACTCCCGGGTTCAGTTTATGCCCGATCAACTCCGCCAGATCGGCCTTGAGTTTGCCGCTGAGTTTTTGGGTCTGTTCCGCCTGGTCGACGTGGTTTTCCAGGAAGGTGGTCTTCCAGTTCTTGCCGAAAATGCTGACGGCGTCCACCGTGTACCGGGTGTTCACATTGGCATCGGAATCTTGTGTTCCCCCGAAGAGCAGGCCGCCAAAAACCAGGCAGCCGAGCCAGACGTATTTCATGCCACGCTGAAAAGCACGTGTGCCACCACGCACAACCCGTTGAAAGTATGAGGGATTCTTTGAAGCCGGATGTGACTTCGCTTCACAGGTGTGGAGAGGGTGTGAAAATAGCCCCACCTTACTTGGGCGGGCACGGCCTGTCCTACAGGACTTTTGCCAGTTCGGTTGCGAACGCGCTGCGCGGCGTCTGGTCCCGGTCTCTTCCGCTTCGCTTCTTGCGGTCCGGACGCTGTTGGGGGCGAGTTGCATTGGGCGATGCTGCCTGTTGCGGTCCACGCGGCGCATCCTTCCCTTTGGGAGGCTGCGCCGGATTGGCGCGCAGTAAGCGATCTTCTAATGGTGCGCGGTCGAAGCGGCGGATAATTGCCTGCATTTCGTCGCTGGTTGGCGCTTCGACAAAAGCGAAGCCCTTGGATTCTTGCGTTTCGTGATTACGAATCACCTTCACTGCATCGGCTACGAGGTCTTCAGCGGCTAGCCATTGCTTGATGTCATCAGCGGTGACCCAGGTGGGGAGGTTGCCAAGAAATACGGTAAAGCTCATTCAGTTGATTCTTCAACTCCGTTGGTTGGATTTGGGCACTTCAAGGGGAGGATTCCGATCTGCCAACTAGATAGTATCAGACAGGCCAGCCGGATTGCAAACAGTTGATTTGAAGAGCCGATAATTATTAGATGCGCCGGTGCGAAATTGGTTTCCACCCCTGGGAAGTGCCGCCGAAGAGTACAATCAACCAGAATAAGCCATGGTTTCCCCGCTCACTCCGCTCGATTTTCTCCTCCGCAGCGCCTCCGTCTACCGCGATCGCATTGCCATTGTGCATGGCGGACGCCGCTTTACCTACGGCGAGTTCGGCGAGCGCGCGCATCGGCTGGCAGCCGCTTTGCAAGCCGTCGGCATCGTTCCGGGAGACCGCGTGGCGGTGCTGGCGTGCAACGGCGTCATGCCGCTGGAGGCCCACTTCGGACCCATGCTGACCGGCGCCGTCCTGGTGATTTTGAACCTGCGCCTGGCAGCACCTGAATTGGCCTGGATCCTGAAACATTGCGGTGCCAAGGTGCTGCTGGTGGATCCGGAACTTCGCAGCCTCGCGCCCTCCGATTCGGATCTGCGAATCATCGACGATTATGAAACGCTGCTGGCGGGCGCGCCGGCCACCCCCTTGCTCCCGCCCGTTACGGACGAGAACAGCCTGATCGCCATCAACTACACCAGCGGCACCACCGGCTTTCCCAAAGGTGTGATGTTCACCCATCGCGGCGCGTGGGTGAATGCTATCGGCGAACTCATCGAACACGGGTTGGATGCCCGCAGCGTCTACCTGTGGACGCTTCCCATGTTTCACTGCAACGGCTGGTGCTTCACCTGGGCGGTGACGGCGGCCGGCGCGCGACACATTTGCCTGCCGCGGCCCGATCCGGCGGAATCCGTCCGGTTGATTGAAGCCGAAGGAGTAACGCACCTCTGCGGCGCTCCCGTGGTCGTGGCCATGCTGGCGCAGTATTGTGCGGACCGCGGCATTCGTTTTTCCAGGCCGCTGCGCATTGTGACGGCGGGCGCACCGCCCACTCCGGCGGTGATCCGCGCGGCCGAAGAGACCGGCGCGCAACTCACCCACACTTACGGACTTACCGAAACCTACGGACCGCACACCATCTGCCTGCCGAAGCCCGAGTGGGACGCCCTGACCGCCGGACAGCGGGCGCAGGTGAAAGCGCGCCAGGGCGTCGCCTACCTGGTGGCCGGAACGGATCTGCGCGTGGTGGACGCCGGCATGTGCGACGTTCCACGCGATGCCGCCACTATGGGCGAGGTGCTGATGCGCGGCAACAACGTGATGCTGGGCTACTACGCCAATCCCCAGGCGACCGCGGAAGCCTTCGAGGGCGGCTGGTTCCACTCGGGCGACCTGGCAGTGGTTCATCCCGATGGCTACATCGAACTGCGCGATCGTAAAAAGGACATCGTGATCTCGGGTGGCGAAAACATTTCGTCCATTGAAGTGGAAAAGGTGTTGGCCGATCATCCCGCCGTGGCCGAGGTGGCCATTGTGGCGGCGCCGGATGCAAAATGGGGAGAGGTGCCTAGAGCGTACGTGGGTCTGAAACCGGGAACAACCGCCAGCGGCGCGGAACTGGTGGCATGGTGCCGCGCCCGGTTGGCGCATTTCAAATGCCCGCGGGAGGTGGTGTTCGGGCCGCTGCCGCGCACGGCCACGGGCAAAATCCGGAAAAATGAATTGCGAGCTCGCACATGAACTTCGACAACCTGTTAGTGACTCGGGAAGAGGCCGTAGCGGTGGTCACGCTCCATCGGCCGCAGCGGCGCAATGCGCTCTCGCTGGCGCTGATGCTGGAACTGCTTGCGTGCCTGGATGAGATCGGCGGCGATCCCGAAATCCGCGCCGTGATTCTGGCCGCGGCGGGCAAGGTCTTCTGCTCCGGTCACGATCTGGCGGAAATGGTCGGGCGCGATGTCACCGCGTATCGACGGATCTTCGACGTGTGCAGCCAGCTCATGCTGAAGATACAGGCCATCCCGCAGCCGGTCATCGCCGAAGTCCAGGGCATCGCTACCGCTGCCGGATGCCAACTGGTGGCGGCGTGCGATCTGGCCATCGCATCGGAAGACGCCGCCTTCGCCACGCCCGGTGTCAAGATCGGATTGTTCTGCACTACACCGATGGTGGCGCTAACGCGCGCTATCGGCCGCAAGCGTGCCTTGCAGATGCTGCTCACCGGCGAAATGGTGCCGGCGCGCACGGCGGCGGAATGGGGTCTGGTCAATCGGGTGGTGCCGGCGACCGGTCTGCAAGCGGCCACTCGCCAACTGGCCGCCAAAGTCGCCGAGGCCAGTGGTTTGGTAGTTTCGATTGGCAAACAGGCCTTCTACACACAAATCGATCTCGATCAGCCAAAGGCCTACGCCTACGCCAAAGAAGTCATGTCTCTGAACGCCCTGGCCGCCGACGCCCAGGAAGGCATCGGAGCCTTCCTCGAAAAGCGCCCGCCCTGCTGGAAAATTCCGTCAGCCTGATCTGCGCGATTTATTTAATTCCGTCAGCCTGATCTGCGCGATTTTTCCGCCAGCGCCGGGAGAGCCTCCTTCCTCGGACGTCCCCGCTCCCAGTGTCGCCCGAATTGCGCCGACATCTCCGCCACAAACTCGTCGCACCCGAACGGCCGGCCGGCAAATGTGCACCGGCGCAACGTGGCGACGGCCTGCAGTTCCTCCGCGTCGACCACCTCAGCCCAATCCGCGCTCCGGCCGTCCTGCCGCCACCACTCCATGTCGACGATGCGGCTGTCGTCGCGTCCCGTCACGTGCGCCGCGGCGCTCGACCATCGGTAATCGGCCGCCCAGCGCACCATTCCCGCCCGCACCGGATTCCGATCCACGTATGATAGCGCCGTCCACAAGTGTTCGTCGTCCAACATACAGGCGAAGTAGCGATTCTGCCACAAATGGCCCGCCCGGCCCGCGCTGGCATTGAAGTACTGGGCATAACGGCCATGAACGCGGCGCAGCAGGACCGCCAGCGAATCCTCGCGCGCGGGCACGGCGATCAGGTGGACGTGATTGGGCATCAGGCACCATCCCAGCAGACGAACTTCCGAATCGCACAGATTCTCCCTGAGGAGCCGCAGGTAGACGGTGCGATCCTGATCGCTGGCAAAAGTCTCCCGGCGATCCACTCCCCGCTGCGTGACGTGACAGGGCACGCTGGGCAGTACACATCGATTGCGCCTTGGCATCTGTCCAAACAGTGGAAGCGCGTGCCGTGGATTCTCAAAATAAATCGCGCAGATCAGGCTGACGGAATTTTCACTTCAGGGCGTAGATGATCGTGCCGCCCGTCCGCCCGATCTCGCGATACCTGGCGAGCCATGCGCTTAGCTCGGGATAGGCAGTCAGAGCAAGCCGGGGATTGTACAGCCCCAGCCCGTCCACGATGAAGGCCGGCCGCGACTGCACAAGTTCGCGCCGCCGCCGCCCCGGATCCCGCGTCTCCACCGCATCGCTGCTGGTAAGATGCCGGTCGGCAGGCACGCCAGTGAGGGGCTGCGAATCCAGGTAACAGGTGGCCGCCGGCAACCCCGTGTACACGTAAAGCTCCGGTCGATATCCCCACACCAAGAGCGTGTCGCCCGGCTTCTCCAGCGGCCGGAGCAACGCCGCGGATTTCCGGCTGTCCCGGTCGATCGCCGTATCGCGCCATGCCCCATCGCGCAGCGCGGTAAGATACGTGGGACCGAAACGGGTCGCCGGAATCAGCAGCAAAAGCGCCACCACCTCACGCTTCCGCCCCATCATGCCGAATCCGCGCGCAGCCATCAGGACCACAACCGGCAGCAGCAGGAAATAATAGCGCGGGAAGAATCGCAGCCCTGCGCACACGCCGATTGCGGAGAGCGCCAGCCATCCGATCCACTTCCACTGGGAGTGCTTCCACAGGAACACCCCCGCCGCCGCCACAATGGCAACATGAAACCCCGCCCAACTCGCGGTGCGCAGCAGAGCATTGCGCGCCGGATTTTCGACGAATGTAGACCCCGCGTACAGCCTGCCCCACTGCCAGACTTCCTCCCAATACGGGCCGAGCGCGCCGCCACCAGCCAGCGCCGCCACCATCAGCGCGCTCACGGCGCCGAATCCCGCGGCCATCCAAAGCGCCCCACCGGGATCCCACAACACGCACGCCGCGGCCACAAACACGCCCTTGGGGTTGATCCAGAACGCCACGCCCGCCAGGACGCCCGCCCAAAATGGCTTCCGCTTCCACGCCATCCAGACCGCCGCCAGGTGCGGCGCCACCATCAGCAGGTCCGACGCCACCGGAATCACCGCGGAAGGGAAATCGAAGGTCAGGAAAAAGGCCAGTAGTCCCGCCGCCCAGAGGCCTTCCTGTTCGCTCCACAGTTCCCGCGCAAACCCGTACGCGATCCAGCACGCCAGCAGGGCGTAGAGCGCGTCCGCCAGTCGCAGCGCCCAGCCGGCGCCCGCGCCCCACATCAGGTAGAACAGCGGCAGTAGAGGCGGCTTATCGAACCAGATGTCGCGGTACAACATGCGCCCATGCTGCATCTGCCGCGCCGCCGCCAGCGGATACGTATCGCCTTCCCACAGGATGTGGACGTGGCACAGGCGCGAGCCGGCCAGCAGCGCCAACAGCACCAGAAAAAAAAGCGTGGTCTTGCGCAAATCTGAGCATAAAGCTTATAGTGGGCAAAGAAAAGGCGAATGGAGGAAATCCAGGAACAACTCGCGGCGCTGCGGCGGCGCATGGCGCGGATCGACCGGAAATACGAGAGCGGTCCTCCCCCGCCCAAAACCGTCGACCGCACCCTTCGCGACGCCGGCCACTTTATCCAGGACCTCATGTCCGGCGAGGTCGTGCGCACCAAACTGGGCGAGCATTTCGAAACCGAGCGCGTCTGGGAGCGCCACCGCCGCCACGGCAGCGTGGGAATCTGCGACCTCGAAGGCCTGCCCGAAGATCTGCTGGACCAGCTTTCGGCCAACGCCATTCCGCAGTCGCCTCCCACCCGCTGGGCCTTCCTCGATACCGAAACCACGGGCCTCGCCGGCGGCACCGGCACCTACGCATTCCTCATCGGCGTGGGCTCTATCGACTCTACCGGCTTCCGCCTGCGCCAGTTTTTCATGCGCGATTATGGCGAAGAGGCGTCGCTCCTCTCGCGCCTCGCCGAGTACCTGGCGCCCTTCGACGTGCTGATCACCTATAACGGCAAGTCCTACGACCAGCCCCTGCTGGAAACCCGCTTCCGCATGGCCCGCGCGCGCAATCCGTTCGACCGCATGGAGCATCTGGACCTGCTCTTCGGCGCGCGCCGCCTGTGGAAACTGCGCCTCGAAAGCTGCCGCCTGGTGGACCTGGAAAATCGCATTCTGGGCGTGGAGCGCCAGGGCGATCTGCCCGGCGAAATGATTCCTTACTGTTATTTCGAATTTCTGCGCACCCAGCGCGCCTTCGAAATCGTCCCCATCTTTCACCACAACGCCATCGATATTCTTTCCCTGGCCTGCCTGACCGCCATTGTGCCGTTTGCCTTCCGCTCTCCCGAAGAGGCGGAACTGCGTCACGGCGCCGACCTGGTGGGCCTGGCCCGCTGGGTGAACCAGGCCGGACGCGAAGAGGAAGCCCTCCGCCTGTTTCGCCGCGCCGTCGGCCTGGGTCTGCCGGACGACCTGCTGTTTCGCACCCTTTGGGACATCGCCGCCATGGAAAAGCGACTGGGGCGCGAGGATGCCGCCCTGGCCATCTGGACCGAACTGGCCACCGGCCGCAATCTGTTCCGCGCCCGCGCCCTGGAAGCCCTGGCCAAGCACTACGAGCATCGCGAGCGGAATTACGTCATGGCCCTCGAAATGACCCGTAGCGCGCGGTCCCTGGAAGATACTCCGGCCCTGCTCCGGCGCGAAGAACGGCTGCGGACCCGCGTCTCCGGTCCGCGCACCGGAAAACTCACACTTTGACGAAATGTTTGTGTTTTCCAGGGTAGATGGACATAATAGAGTCTCTGAGGGGGTGGCATGCGACATCTTTCACTGCTGCTGGCCGGAATCCTGGCCGTACCGTTTCCCGCTGTCTCGCAGGCCCAGGAGGCTCCCAAGCTGAACTTGGTTGTAGTCGAGGGCGAAGGCGCGATCAACAATATCCGCCAGCGGACCGCCCGGGAACCGATCGTCCAGGTGGAGGATGAGAACCACAAGCCCATTGCAGGCGCCGCGGTGGTGTTTACCCTGCCCTCCCAGGGAGCCGGCGGGACGTTTGCCGGCGGCCAGCACACTTTGACCGTAATGACCGACAGTCAGGGCCGCGCCGTGGCCCATGGTCTGCGCCCCAACACCGTCAAGGGACAGTACCAGATCCACGTGAACGCGTCGTATAACGGCCAGTCGGCGAACACAAATATCAGCCAGACTAACGCTGTGGTCGCGGCCGGTGCGGGCGCGGCGGCGGCGGCAGGCATCTCCGCCAAGCTGATTGTGGTGATCGTGGCCGTAGCCGCGGCGGCGACTGTGGGTGGGCTTTACGCGTCGGGCGCGATCGGCGGCGGCAATGGCAATACTGCCGTCATCCAGCCGTCTCTGGTCACCATCTCGCCCGGCACCGGATCCGTGGGACCTCCGAGGTAACAGTCATGATGAATCGCAACCGTACGCTGGTGAGTTTGCTTTGTCTGGCGGCGCCGCTCGCTTACGCGCAACAGGGGCGCGTCGATGGGCCCGTCGCGGGTTACGTCTTCGATGGCCCGGCGCAGGCGTTGCGGCCGGTGCTCGGTATTCCCGGCGCATCGGTGCTGGGCGACCCGGTCAATCTGGGCACCGGGCTGGCTTCCGGCGCGGTCTCGCCGCGGCTGGATTCGGTAATTGCCGTGGGCACCGACGGGACCTTTCACATATTTACCCTCAACGCGGGCACGGCCTCGGAAGTGCCGGCCAATGGCATCCCCTTTGTGCCGGAGCGTGTCGTGTTCAGCCCCGCCGGTTCCGCCGCGGCTCTGTATGGCGGCGGCCGCATCCAGGTGGTGACCGGTCTTCCCGGAGCGCCCAAACCAGGAAACAATTTCGATATCTCCGCCTTGCTGACACTTCCGGGCGGACGCGGCCACCAGACACTGACCGGTTCCCTCGCGGTGGACGATGACGGAACGTATATTCTGGTCTCCGCGGGTTCCGGCGTGCATCTGTTCGGCGCCGGCGCAGCGAAACAGATTGTGGCCGCCCGCGGCGCCGCTGTGGCATTCGCCCCCGGAACCCACGACGCCGCCATCGCCGCCGCCAGTGTGACGCTGGTAAAGGATGTGGGCGGAGTTGCGGCCCAGCAGGTGATTGCCGCCGAGGGCGCCGGCCCCAGCACCGTGGGCGTGGCGTTCTCCGCGGACGGCAGCAAGCTCTTCGTCGCCGCCGCAGCCGGCCAGGGTGTAACCGCTTTCGATCTCGCCGCCGGAACCAGCAGCACCATTCCATGCAATTGCACACCCGCTGGAATCACCGGCATGGGCAATCTCTACCGCCTGAACGAAGTGGGTTCCGCGCCCCTGTGGCTCCTCGACACCACCGCCACCGGCCCCCGCATCGTCTTTGTGCCGGTCAAAGCTTCGGAGTAAAGGGGCCTCTGAGCCGAACGCTACCGCAAGTTGAACTTCTTCATCTTGTACCGCAGCGTATCCCGCGTCACCCGCAGCAGCCTCGCCGCCTGCGTCTGATTGCCGTTTGTTTTTTCCAGCGCCCGCGCCAGTAGATTCCGCTCGTTATCCTCCAAAGACAGGCCGTCTGTAGGGATTTCCGTCATTGCGATGGGAACCACGGCATAGTTCGGATCCGGCCGCGAGATCGCGATCGGCAAACTGGGTGGCGTGATCATCGAAGATTCTTCCAGAATCATGGACCGCTCGATGGCGTTGCGCAGTTCGCGCACGTTGCCCGGCCAGTCGTGGGTGATCAACTGTTTGGCGGCGGCTTCGCTCACGCCTTCGATGTTGCGCTTGAACTTGCGGTTGTAGTGATCGATGAAGAAACGCGTCAAAGGCACGATGTCTTCCAGGCGCTCGCGCAGCGGCGGAATCAGAATCTGGATCACGTTCAAGCGGAAATACAGATCCTGCCGGAAAGCGCCTTCTTTCACCGCCTCCCGCAGATTCTTGTTGGTGGCGGCCACCACGCGCAGGTCCAGTTTGATGTCCTTGAGGCCGCCCAACCGCCGGAAGCACTGCTCTTCCAGCACCCGCAGTAGCTTGGCCTGTAGCATGAGCGGAATTTCGCCAATCTCGTCCAAAAACAGCGTGCCCTTATCGGCCAGTTCGAAGATGCCGCGCTTCTGCGAGCGTGCGTCCGTGAAGGCGCCCTTCTCGTAGCCGAACAGTTCGCTTTCCAGCAGCGAATCCGGAATGGCGGCGCAGTTGATGGCAATGAATGGCTCGGCCTGCCGCAGGCTCTGGTAGTGCAGAGTCTTGGCGATCAGGTCCTTGCCGGTACCGTTCTCGCCTTCCAGCAGCACGGTTGTGGCCTCGCTGGCCGCCACCCGCCGCACGAAATTCAGCACCTCGCGCATCCCCGGCGATTCGGCGATCACTTCGCGTTTCTGCGGCGCCGCCTCCTCGGTAATATCCTTTATGGTGGCCACCACGCCGGTCAGTTCGCCGGCATCGTTGAGCATCTGGTTAGTTCGCATCACCACCAGGCGCTCGTTGCCGTTATCAGTGTGCAGGCGGACGGTACAATTCGGCGCTGACGGCGATTGGTTCAACCCCACCAGCACACCGCAGCCAGGCTCGCACAACGAACACTTGAAGATATCCTGGCAGTGCTTTCCCAGCATCTCATCGGACGACATGCCGAAGAGCCTCTCGGCCGCCCGGTTAACGCCGGTGATGCGGTAATCAGGGTCGTACAACACCAAAGCGTCGGAAAGCTGGTCGAACACGGATTCCAAGACGCTGGTTTGCTGCCAGCCTGGCGTAAGTTTGGACATTCGGACTTAAGTTGCTACTTGGATCGATTATATCAGTCTGTCTGCGTGTATTGGCGCAGTAAATCGGACCTTAAGGGGCTAATTGCCCCCATCCCAAGTAGAGAAACTCCGCAAAGTGGCTGCGAACACAGGGATTAAGCCCGTGGCGATGGAATTGCTCCTCTCCGCTCGGAGGCATCATGTCCCATCTAAAACTGATCGTGCCCGCTGCTATTTTGCTGGGCGGTTTCCTGGTCTGCTCTACAGCCTCGTACGGCAAGCCGGAATACACCAAGGCTACCAAGAAAACCTGCACTTATTGCCATGTCGACCAGGTTAAGGCTCCCAAGGAGTTGAAAGACGCCGGCAAGTACTACCAGGAGCACAAGAGCCTGGACGGGTACGTCGAAAAGAAGTAGTAAACCACCGGGGTGGAGGCGTGGAGTAGTCCATGATGCAAACGGTTCAGCTTTCGATCACTGACGCCGGGTATGTGGCCGCAGTAAGGGAAGCTTTGTCCCGGAATTGCGCATGGCACGTCGAGACGGTCGATTCTCCAGACCAGGAACAGAACTGCGTCCTGGTTCTGGATGAATTGGCTTTCGCCCGGCTGCCCCTCCCCTTATGCAACCCGGGACGGGTGGTTTTGATCAGCCGTCCGGATCCGCTGCTGCTGGCGCAAGCCTGGGAGGCCGGGATTGTTTCGGTGGTTTCGCGGGAAGATTCCATTAATACCGTTCTGCTCGCGATTATGGCGGCGGCATTGCGTGTAGTAAACAGCCACACGGCTGTCGCTTTGAGCGGAATATCCCCCAATCCTGTTTCCGTCCCTGCGCCAATAGCCCCACATAATCCGCATTCCGGTTCTAAACGTATTAAACGCAATTAGTTGCAGGAGCCGATCAATGGACTTCGGCGTGCATCACCTTCGCTCGGTAAAGGAGAAGCTGACATGGATCGTTCTTTAGCAGAATTAGAGGCCATTGTCCGAAACCGGATTTGTAAGGTCTGCACGGATCGTACCGTCGACGGCGAGTGCGGGCTGGAGCAACCTTCCAGTTGCGCGCTGTTCCGCCTTTTCCCGCAAGTGGCCCAAGCCATCCATTCCGTGGAAAGTGACGATATCCAGCAGTACATAGAGGCTATCCGGCGAAACGTCTGTTCGGTGTGCGTCGATCATGCCGCGGACGGCTCCTGCGAGACGCGCCAGCAGGTGCAATGCGCCCTCGACGCCTATCTCCTGCTGGTCGTGGATGCGATCGAAGAGGCTACCGCCAAGACCTTCGATAGAAAGAGCTTAGATTCGGGTGCCCCTATCCAGGTGCGTCCTGGCCCGCAAACACAGGTTTGATTTTTCTTGGAGGTGAGTTGTGAACGTAGACCTGATGCCTTATTTCATTCTCTGGGTTGCCCTTGCAGCCGTCGTAATCGTGATGATCGTCTGGCGCAAGGCCATCTCGAGCCATGAGGACGACTCCCTGCACGTGCTCGACGGCGGAGCCGCTTCCCAACAACTGAACGTTTCCCACAAGCTCGATGTTATCGACAAGTGGGGCAAAATCCTCACCGCAATCACGGTGATCTTCGGCCTGATTCTGGGCGCCATCTACCTGTACCAGAGTTGGATCGCCATGTCTAAGATTGGAGTCTAGTTATGATCCTGAACCGGGCATTACGTTCCTCTGGCCTACGGCTCGGTTCTGCCCTTTTAGGCCTGATCCTCGGGGCAGCGGGCGCGAATCTCTTTGCAGCGGAGACACCCAAGCAGGAGTGTACATCCTGCCATGAACAGGGGCAGAAGCTGGAAAAGAGCGCCCACGCCGGGCTGCCCTGCGATACCTGCCACGAATCGCATGAGACCTACCCCCACCCCGCCAACATTCCCAAACCGGTCTGCACCACCTGCCACGCCGACCAGGCTGGCGATTACGCTCAAAGTGCGCATGGCTTGGCCCGCAAGGCCGGCAACGAAGGCACGCCCGATTGCGGCTTGTGCCACGGCAGCGCCCACGAACTGCTGCCGCCGAAATCCCAAGCGTTCCGCACCTCCGTGCTGGACACCTGCGCCTTATGCCACACCGAGGTGGTAGAACAATACCGCGCCAGCGTCCACGGCCGCGCCTTGGCAGCAGGAATTACCCAGGCGCCCCTCTGCACCGACTGCCACGGCGAACACAAAATCGTCAAGCATACCAACGAGGCTTCGCCGGTCAACGCCGCCCACATCCGCGATACCTGCGGCAATTGCCACGGCGACGTGCTGTTGACGCGCAAGTTCGGACTGCCTACCGACCGCCTGATCAGCTTCGATTCTTCCTTCCACGGGCTCGCGGCCAAGTCCGGCAACCAGACCGTGGCCAACTGCGCCAGTTGCCACGGCGTCCACAATATTCTGCCGTCGTCGGATCCCAAAAGCACCGTCAACGCCAGGAATCTGCCCAAGACCTGCGGGCAGTGCCATCCCGGCGCCGGAACGCGATTTGCCATCAGCCAGGTGCACGTGGTGGAGGGCCGCGCCGAACCCCCGCTGCTGCGCATGATCCGCCAGTTCTACCTGCTGCTGATTCCGGTGACTATCGGGCTGATGCTGCTCCACCAGGGCGGCGATTGGATCCGCAAACTGATTCGGCTGCGATTCGGCAACTCCGTTCCCGTCTGGCGCACCCCTGCCCCTGCCGGGCATGCCGAAATGCGTATGCTGCCTTTCGAAAGAGTGCAACACGCGGTCATGGCGATCTCGTTTCTCGTACTGGTCTGGACCGGCTTCGCCCTCAAATATCCCGACCAGTTGTGGGCTCGCCCGCTGCTTCTGATGGAAGGCGCCCACTCCATGCGCAGCATCATTCACCGCTGTGCCGCGGCCGTGTTCATAGCCGTATCGTTAACTCATCTGCTATCCCTCATGGTCAACCGCAAATTGCGCGAACATTGGAAAGAGATGCTGCCCAGGAGGAACGACCCGCGGGAAGCCCTCGGAAACTTCGCCTATAATCTGGGTTTGGGCGACACGCCTCCGGGCCGTTCCGCGCATAGCTACATCGAGAAAGCCGAATATTGGGCCGTGGTCTGGGGCGCCATTGTGATGATTGCCACCGGCCTGCTGCTGTGGGCCAACAATCTCGTCATGAAACTGCTGCCCAAGACCTGGCTGGACGCCGCCACCAGCGTCCACTTCTACGAGGCGGTCCTCGCCACCCTGGCCATCGTGGTGTGGCACTTCTATTCGGTAATCTTCGACCCCGACGTTTATCCGCTGAACACGGCATTTCTTAAGGGGACCAGCGTAAAGAAAGAGGAGCACTCCAGGGAGCACGCCGGTCATCCGGCTGTGGGAGACTGATCGATAGCATGACGCCGAACATTCCGAAGTCACAAGCCCGGGGATGGTTGTCCCCGCTCATTCATCTATCGAACAACTGGATCAGCCTGACGGGCGTGGTATTGGTTACGACCGCGACGATCTTCTGGCTGTTTCTGCTGCCCACTACCCTGAGTGGCGGGGTACATAATCCTTATATCGGCATTCTGTCGTTCCTGGTTCTGCCGGGACCGTTCTTTTTGGGTTTGATCCTGGTCCCGTTGGGCATGTGGCTGCAGCGCAAACGGGAAGGCCGCGGCGGCATCTATCCGCCCGACTTTCCTCCGCTGAACTGGGCCAACCTGGACCTGCGCCGCCTCGCCTATTTCATCGGTGTGGCGACGGTGGCGAATATCGTTATCGCCAGCCAGCTCAGCTACGGCGCGGTGAGCTACATGGACACTGTGACGTTCTGCGGCCAGACTTGCCATACCGTCATGCAGCCGGAGTACACCGCGTATCAGAATTCGCCGCATTCCAACGTGGAGTGCGTCCAGTGCCACATCGGCCCCGGCGCCGGCTGGTTCGTGAAGAGCAAGCTCTCCGGCATGGGCCAGGTGTTTGCAGTCACGTTCAATACCTATCCGCGGCCCATCCCCACCCCCGTCCACAATCTGCGCCCCGCGCGCGAAACCTGTGAAGCCTGCCATTGGCCACAGAAGTACGGCGAGGACCGCATCAAGATTATTCCCACGTATGCGGAGGACGAGACCAATACGCTCACCAAAACCGTCCTCCTCATGAAAATCGGCGGCGGCAATCACGGTATTGGAATCCACGGGACGCATCTGGGCGTGGGCATCAAGATTCGCTACGCCCATTCCGATGACGCCCGCCAGGTGATTCCATGGGTGGAATACAACGTCAACGGCAAGAAGACCGTCTATGCCACCGCCGATGCCAAGCCGGAAGGCGAGGCCAACGGGCGAGTCCGCGAAATGGACTGCATGGACTGCCACAATCGCCCGGCCCATGCTTACGACCTGCCGGAGCGCGCGCTGAACAAATCCATGGACAACGGGTCGCTCTCCGCGGCCCTGCCGTTCGCCAAGAAGAAGGCGCTGGAAATTCTAAAGGTCAACTACAAGACCCGCGATGAAGCGGCGCAGCGCATTCCCGCCGCATTCGCCAAGTACTACCAGGACACCTATCCGGCCATCTGGAGCCAGCGGCAGGCGGAAGTGCAGGCCGGCGCCGCGGAAGTCCTGGCCATCTGGGACCGCAACATCTTCCCCGACATGAATGTGACCTGGGGCAAGTACCCCATGAACATCGGCCACACCGATTTCCCGGGCTGCTTCCGCTGCCACGACGGCAGCCATGCCGCCAAGAACGGAGACTCCATCACCCAGGATTGCAGCGCCTGCCACAACATTCTGGCCATGGACGAAAAGAATCCCAAGGTCCTCACCGAACTCGGAATCACCGAAAGCAAGACGAGGTAAGTGGCAACTTGACCCATTGGCAGACGAAGGTCCGCGCGGGCTAGTTGCCATCCCCGGCAGGCGCCTTTTCGATATGATCGATCGCCAGGATCTCAACCAGGCCCTTCCTCGGGGCCAGTTTGAGTCCGAGTTGCTGCTCCAGGGCGGCGAACAGACCAGGGCCAGAGTCGTCACCGGACGCCGGCATCGCGGGTTCTTCCGCCGTTGGCCGCATTCCCTCTCTGGCCCAGGTCAGCGTGATATCGTACTTGCCCTTAAGCCCCGTCGCGTCCGTGACAGGCCGGCCCACCTGACTCGATAACCTGCTCGCCAGTTGTTCCATGGATTCGTCTATGACATCAAGGCGACTCTGCCCGTTGCGCGTTGTTAAAGGCAGAATGGGCAGACCCTCTTTGTCAAGGCGCGATGAGGGCTCCCGTCCCTGCATCGATTCTTTTAGCTTCGGATGATCGCCTCGAACCACGAGGTCGTAGACACTCATTTCCTTTTTTTCACGATGCAGCGCCAGCTTGAAACGGGCGCCTATGAGATTTTGAAGCATGATCCGGAACTGCTCCCTCGTGTTCCCTTCCGGCACCTTCGCCGTGATATCGAATCGGGCAGCGTTCATCCAACCTGGCGCCGAAAGCTGGTAGCGCTCGACGTTGTACGCTACCGTGACCAGGGTGAAAAGGCTGAAATTCTCAGTGACGAAGCGGCCCGGGTCTCGGGTTCCGGGACCACCGGCGATCCTTATCCGCATTCCCCGCTCGCTCTGCTCTACCGAAGGTTTGACGGGCGCCACTTCGAATTCCAACCTTGGGGCCGCGGATTGGGCGAGCGCTTCACCCCCGGCGGCGAGCAGCAGGATAAAAGACCATACCGTTCGCATCATCCAGCCTACATCACCCGCAGGCCGTTGGGCCCCGGAATCATGCGGACGAAGGAGTTCATTTCTTCTTCGTTCTGCATGAGGTCGCGCAGAGTAGTCTTACTGAGGACCTGATCCACCGATACCTGCACCGCGCGCCACAGCGAACGGACCGAGCAATCCACGGATCGCGTGCAGATGGCGTGCTGGCCGGAGTGGCTGTCGCAGAAGTCGCTTTCGAAGAGCTTGCCGCCGAGGGCGTCCATCACTTCTCCAATCACGATGTTTTCGGCCGGCCGGGCCAGGGTGTATCCGCCCTCTTTGCCGCGAGCCGCTTTGACGAAGCCACCCTTGCGCAAGACGCGCAGGATCTTGGCGGCGTACGCCGGCGAGACGCCTTCGGCCTGGCTCATCTCCGGAATGGTGAGCCCCTGCGCGTTGTATGCGATCCGCACCAGGCACCTCATGCCGTATTCTTCGTTGGCGGACAGCTTCATCGGCGCAGCCTCGCAATCGGGATGATGTCTTCGATGCCCAACGCCAGTTTGGCGGCTTCACTCATACGATCTTTGGACCAGGGCGGATCGAAGGTAAGTTCCAATTGGACGTCCGTGACTCCCGGCACCGCACGCGCCGCGCGCGCCACTTCCGCCGGCAGCGAGCCGGCCACCGGGCAATTGGGGGCGGTCAAAGTCATGCGCAGCGCCACGCGGCCCTGCTCGTCCACTTCGCAGCCGTAAATCAGGCCCAGCTCGTAAATGTTGACGGGCATCTCCGGGTCATAGACCTTCTTCAGCGCGGCGATGACTTGGTCCCTGAGATTCATTCGGTAGTCACTACGGGTTCAAGCTCCTCGGCGGTGAGCGCGCTCTTCAGCGTGTGCCAGGCCAGCGTGGCGCACTTCACGCGCGCCGGATAATCGCGCACGCCGCAGAAGACCACCAGCTTGCCCAGGTCCTTGCTTACGGGCGTATCGGTGGTGAGCAGTTCGTGGAACTTGTCGAGCAATTTGAGCGCTTCGGCGCGGCTTTTGCCCTTCAGGCTCTCCGTCATGAGAGAAGCGGAAGCGGTGGAGATGGCGCAGCCCGAGCCGACGAAACTGACATCCTTCACCACGTCGTTTTCAATTTTCAGAAACAGCTTCAGCTTATCGCCGCACAAAGGGTTATACCCCTCCGCTTTGCGGTTGGCATCGTCCATCGAATGACAATTCCGTGGACGCTTGCTGTGGTCCAGAATGACTTCCTGGTAAAGATCGTCAACCATCAGGAGAAAATCTCCTTCACTTTTTTGAGGCCGGCCGCCAGCTTGTCGAGTTCCGCCGAAGTGTTGTAGAACGCCAGCGAGGCGCGCGTGGTAGCGGGAATGTGGAACCAGTCCATCACCGGCTGCGCGCAATGATGTCCGGTGCGCACCGCGATACCCTGCCGGTCCAGCACCGTGCCGATGTCGTGCGGATGAATGCCTTCGATCACGAAGGAAAGCACCGCAGCCTTTTCCTTGGCTGTGCCGATAATGCGCAGGCCCGGAATCTGCTCCAGCAAAGATGTGCCGTAGACCAGCAGTTCGTGCTCGTAGGCTGCGATATTGTCCAGGCCTATCCGGCTCAAATAATCCAGCGCCGCGCCCATCCCGATGCCGCCCGCGATATTCGGCGTTCCCGCTTCGAACTTATAAGGCAGCTCGTTGTACGTGGTCTTCTCGAATGTGACGGTGCGGATCATGTCGCCGCCGCCCTGGTAGGGAGGCATGGCGTTCAGCAGCTTCGTCTTGCCGTAGAGAATGCCGATTCCGGTAGGCCCGCAGATTTTGTGGCCGCTGAGGGTATAGAAATCGGCGTCGAGCGCCTGCACGTCCACCTTCATGTGCGGCGCAGCCTGGGCGCCATCGATCAGTGCCAGCGCGCCAGCGCTGTGGGCCATGGCAATCATCTGGCGGATGGGATTTATGGTGCCGAGGGCATTGGAAACGTGCGCCACCGCCACCATGCGGGTGCGGGGGTTGAGCAGTTTCTCGTACTCTTCCAGAATCAGCTCGCCGCGTTCATTCATGGGAATGACGCGCAGGCGAGCGCCCTTTTCTTCGCAGAGCATCTGCCACGGGACGATGTTGGAGTGATGCTCCATGGCGGAGATGACGA
The DNA here is from genome assembly GCA_031292755.1 of Candidatus Sulfopaludibacter sp. GTDB lineage: Bacteria > Acidobacteriota > Terriglobia > Bryobacterales > Bryobacteraceae > Sulfopaludibacter. The sequence goes on along the minus strand of JARLGM010000086.1, from coordinate 6,899 downwards.
TCTCGTCGCCCGCCTTGACGTTCGTCCGGCCCCAACTGCTGGAGACCAGATTGATGCCTTCGGTGGTGCCGCGGACGAAGATCAGTTCGGCTTCGTTCTTCGCGTTGAGGAACTTCTTCGTCTTGGCGCGAGTCTCTTCGTACGCCGCCGTGGATCGCTGGCTCAGTTCGTGGACGCCGCGATGGATGTTGGCGCAATCCACCTCGTGGAATTTGCGGATCGCATCGATCACCGCGAAGGGCTTCTGCGCCGTGGCGGCGCTATCCAGGTACACCAGCGGTTTGCCGTGCACGGTCTGCTTGAGGACAGGAAAATCCTGGCGGATCTTTTCGACGTCGAAGCCGGCGGCCACTGTGCTAATGAGCGTGCTCATGGAGTTTCTCGCTGAGATAGCGTTCCAGGTCATCTTTGACGGACTGCACTTTGACCCGGTCGATGATGTCCTGCGCGAAGGCATGCGTCAGCAGCGCCCGCGCCTCTTTCCTTCCGATGCCGCGCGATTGCAGATAAAACATCGATTCGGCATCCAACTGCCCGATGGTGGCGCCGTGGGTACAGCGCACGTCGTCAGCGTGAATCTGCAGTTCCGGCTTGGTGTGGATCACAGCGTTGTCGCTGAGTACCAGATTTTTGTTGGTCTGCTTGGAATCGGTCTTCTGTGCGTCTTTGCGCACGATAATGCGCCCGTTGAAGACCGCGTTGGCGGTGCCGTCCAGAATGCCCTTGTACAACTCGTGGCTGGTGGCGTGCGGCTTGGCGTGGTCGATCACGGTGTGATTGTCCACGTGCTGCGTGCCATTCACAATGTACAAACCGTTGAGCGTGGCGTGGGAGCCTTCGGAGAGCACGGCATTGGCATCGTTACGCACCAGGGCTCCGCCCAGGGCGATGGAGTGCGAGCTGAAATTAGCGCTGCGGCCCACCTGCACCTGCATCGTGGCCACGTGGAATGCCTCCAGCGATTCGCGTTGGACCTTGTAATGATCCACCACGGCGTTTTCGCCGAGCACGATTTCGGTGACCGCGTTGGTGAAGTAAGCGCCATCCCCTTTGTAGGTCTCGACGATTGAGCATTGCGCGTTGGCGCCCACCAGGATGAGCGTGCGCGGATGAGCCGCGGCGCCCTCCGGAGTTTCATAGGTGATTTCGATGGGCTCTTCGAGTACCGTGCCCGCAGGGACGCGCCGCACTGTCACATCGCTGAGAAACGCGGTGTTCAGGGCAACGAAGGCGTTCTGGTCGAAGGAAGCATAGCGGCCCAGATGCGCTTCGGCATCCAGTGGGACAGCCGATCGCTTCTTGCCGTATGTCGGCTCGCTGCGAAAACTGCTGCGGGCGATGGGCGCGACGTTGGTAAAGCGCCACTCTTCGTCGTGCGTGGTCGGGAAGCCGAGTTCGGCAAATCGCGCATAGGCGCGCTCGCGAAGTTCCTGAATCCAAGGCTCCGCTTTCGGAAGCTTGGCGAACTCTTCCAGCCACGCGCCGGTCTGTTCGGATACCGCCGTCATACCGTCGCGACCTCTTCGTCGTCTTCGATGCCCAAACCGGCGTAACCGCTCTCTTCCAGTTCGAGCGCCAGTTCCTTGCCGCCCGATTTGACGATCCGCCCTTGCGACAGCACGTGCACGAAATCCGGGACGATGTAGTTCAGCAGGCGCTGGTAGTGCGTCACCACGATCATGGATCGCTCGGGGCTGCGCAGGGCGTTTACTCCGCCCGCCACGGCGCGCAGCGCGTCGATATCCAGCCCGGAATCGGTCTCATCCAGAATAGCCAGTTTCGGTTCCAGCACGGCCATCTGGAAAATCTCGTTGCGTTTCTTTTCGCCGCCGGAGAAGCCGGTATTAACGGGGCGGTTCAGCAGCGCCTGATCCATCTCCATGAGCTTCATTTTTTCGCGCACCAGGTTCAGGAAGTCGATGGCATCGAGCTCTTCCTGGCCCTGATGTTTGCGGATGGTGTTCAGCGCGGCCTTCAGGAAGTACATATTGCTGACACCGGGAATCTCCACCGGATATTGGAAGGCCAGGAAAATGCCCTCCCGCGCGCGGTCTTCGGGCGACATTGCGAGCAGGTCTTTGCCCTGATAGATGACCTCGCCCCCCGTCACCACGTACAGTTCGCGCCCGGCCAGCACCTGCGCCAGCGTGCTTTTGCCCGAGCCGTTCGGGCCCATAATCGCGTGCACTTCACCCGGGTTGATGGTGAGAGAGATGCCCTTCAGAATTTCACGATCGCCAACTTTGGCGTGCAGATCTTTGATTTCAAGTAATGCCATTTTCTGTCTTATCCGACGCTACCTTCCAAACTGACGCCCAGCAGCTTCTGCGCTTCCACGGCGAACTCCATGGGCAATTCACGGAACACTTCCTTGCAGAAGCCATGCACGATCATCGAAACCGCGTCTTCGGTGGAGATGCCGCGCTGCCGGCAGTAAAAAATCTGGTCCTCGCCGATCTTGCTGGTGGACGCCTCGTGCTCCACCTGCGACGACGTATTCTTCACTTCCAGGTACGGGAACGTGTGAGCGCCGCACTTATCGCCCAACAGCAGCGAATCGCATTGCGAATAGTTGCGCGCGCCGGTGGCCGATTTCAGAATCTTCACGCCACCGCGATAGGTGTTCTGGCCATGTCCCGCCGAGATGCCCTTGGAGACGATCGTAGAAGTGGTGTTCTTCCCGATGTGGATCATCTTGGTGCCCGTATCGGCCTGCTGCCAGTTGTTGGTCAGGGCCACGGAGTAGAATTCGCCTACCGAGTTGTCGCCGATCAGCAGGCAGCTCGGATACTTCCAGGTGATGGCGGATCCGGTTTCCACCTGCGTCCACGAAATCTTCGAATTCACACCGCGGCAGGCGCCGCGCTTGGTCACAAAGTTGTAGATCCCGCCCTTGCCCTCTTTATCGCCGGGGTACCAGTTCTGCACCGTGGAATACTTGATCTGGGCGTTATCCAGCGCCACCAGTTCCACCACCGCCGCGTGCAGTTGATTGGTATCGCGCATGGGAGCTGTGCAACCTTCCAGATAGCTCACATAAGCGCCTTCGTCGGCCACGATCAGGGTGCGTTCGAACTGGCCGGTGTCTTTGGCGTTAATGCGGAAATAGGTGGACAGTTCCATGGGGCAGCGCACGCCCTTAGGGACGTAGCAGAAGGAACCATCGCTGAAGACGGCCGAATTCAGGGCGGCGAAAAAGTTGTCCGACGTGGGGACCACCGAGCCCAGGTACTTCCTGACCAGGTCGGGGTGCTCGCGGACAGCCTCCGAAAAGGAGCCGAAAATGATCCCCATGTCGGCCAGTTTCGCTTTAAACGTGGTCGCCACCGAGACGCTGTCGAATACCGCATCGACCGCTACACCCGCCAGAATCGCCCGCTCCTGTAGAGGAATGCCGAGTTTTTCGTAAGTCTTGAGCAGTTCCGGGTCGACATCGTCGAGGCTCTTGGGGCCATCGCCCTTTTTCTTCGGCGCGGCGTAATAAATGATGTCGTTATAGTCGATCTTGGGGTAATGGATATTGGCCCAGGTGGGCTCGGTCATAGTGAGCCAGTGGCGGTAGGCCTTCAGGCGCCATTCCAGGAGCCAGTCCGGTTCCTGCTTCTTGGCGGAAATGAGCCGGATGACGTCTTCGCTCAGGCCCCGGGGGATGGATTCGGACTCGATGTCCGTGACAAATCCCCACTTATACTCCTGATTCGCAAAGGTCTCGATGGTGTTGGTGGAATCGCTCACCTGAACTTGCTCCTAAACTGTTCTTCTGTCATCAGATTAGCTAATCCGTACTTTTTAGTCAAGATTGCTCGTTTAATGGATGCAGGGGCGGGCTGAAAGGGTGCAGACGCGGGGCGAACGATTGGCCGGGCGGCTCTCAGCCGACCTGTTTCAGCGCCGGCGCATTTTCGATGGTGATTCGAGGAGAGGAGTTCGGAATCGGGACCGGCAGACCCAACTGATCGAGCAAATGCACATGCTCGGTCATGCCCCACTTCGCCTGGTAAAGACAGTCTTCAACGGAGTGACCGACTCCGCTGAAGCCCTCCCGGTCGGGAGAGTAAAAAGAAAAGAAGTCCGGCTGCCTTCAGGATCGCATGGCGGGTGCCGGTCGGCACCTCTTTGGATCCGTGAGAATCGACTCGGATCAGTTTGTCATGTCCCGGCACCCCCAGGCCCCGTTAACCCTTCGTAATCAGTTTTTCCTTGCCCCTGCCGTCATTTCGAAGGAAACTGAAGGTTTAGTCCCTCAGTAAGGAGAAGTGCGTTGGAAAGAAATGGCCGCAAGAGCTCGGTCGTAGTCGAGCCTACGGAACGTTGGACCCCGTCAGTCGCCAGCGACTTCTACGATGTCGCCAGTTGGGGCAAAGGCTATTTTTCGGTGGGCGAGAACGGGCACGTCCGGGTGCACCCGGAGAAAGACTCCGCGCGTTCGATCGACCTGAAAGAACTGGTCGATACCCTCGTGCTCCGTGGCATCGACCTGCCCATTCTGATCCGCTTCGCCGATATTCTCAAGCACCGCCTGGGCGAACTGCACAGCGCCTTCGATACCGCCATTGCCGAGCATCATTACCAGGGCAGCTACTGCTGCGTCTACCCCATCAAAGTCAACCAGCAGCGGCAGGTGGTGGAAGAGGTGCTGGAGTTCGGCAAACCCTTCAAATTTGGTCTGGAGGCCGGTTCCAAACCCGAACTGATGGCCGTGATGGCCCTGGCGGACAACGAAACGCCGATCATCTGCAACGGCTTTAAGGACGACGAATACATCGAGATGGCCATGCTGGCGCAGAAGGTGGGCCGCCACATCATCCCGGTGGTAGAGAAGTACACCGAACTGCACCTCATTTTGAAATACAGTGCGCGGGTGGGCGTGCGGCCGATGATCGGGCTGCGGGTCAAGCTGGCGAGCCGCGGTTCGGGCCGCTGGAAGTCCTCAGGCGGGTTCCGTTCCAAGTTTGGCCTGTCGGTAACCGAAGCCATGCGCGCCTTGCAGGAACTGAAGGACCTCGGCATGTCCGATTGCCTCAACCTGCTGCACTTCCACTTGGGCAGCCAGATCACCAACATTCGCCAGATCAAAGGCGCGGTGAATGAAGCCGTGCGCGTGTATGTCGATCTGGCGCGCGCCGGCGCCGGGTTGAAGTACCTGGACGTGGGCGGCGGTTTGGGTATCGACTACGACGGGTCGCAGACGGATTTCGAATCCAGTGTCAACTACACCCTGCAGGAATACGCCAACGACGTGATCTACCACGTGCAGAACGTCTGCGACGAGGTTGGCGTGGCGCATCCTACCATCGTGACCGAGAGCGGGCGGGCCATCGCGGCGTACCACAGCGTGCTCGTATTCAACGTTCTGGGTGTGGCCGGAATGGGCGAATCCGACGTGCCTGGCGAACCGCCTCCGGACGCCGAGCAGCCCCTGATCGATTTGCAGGAGACCTACCGGTCGCTATCCGCCAAGAACCTGCTGGAAAGCTACCACGACGCGCAGCAGGCGCTCGACCAGGGCCTGAATCTGTTCAGCCTGGGCTACCTTTCGCTGGAACAGCGCTGCATCGCCGAAAACCTGTACTGGGGCATCCTTCGCAAGATTCAGAAGCAGGCGCGGGATCTCGACTACTTCCCGGAAGAGCTGGAAGGGATCGACGCCATGCTCTCCGACACCTACTTCTGCAACTTTTCGCTGTTCCAGAGCATGCCGGACAGTTGGGCCATCAAGCAGCTATTTCCAATTATGCCCATCCATCGCCTGGGCGAGGAGCCCACGCATCCCGCGGTACTGGGCGACATTACCTGCGATTCCGACGGCAAGGTGGATGCGTTCATCGACCGGCGGGACGTCAAGAAGACGCTCCTGCTACATTCTTTCGACGGCGGCGATTATTACCTGGGAACCTTCCTGCTGGGCGCCTACCAGGAGATTCTAGGCGACCTGCACAATTTGTTCGGCGATACCAATGCCGTGCATGTGCGCCTGGGCCCCACCGGAGAAGTGATTCTGGATTCCGTGATCAAAGGCGACACGGTGCGCGAAGTGTTGAACTACGTGCAGTTCTCCAGCGACAGCCTGGTGCAGATGCTGCGGCGCGATGTGGAAGCGGCCCTGCGCGAAGGGCGGCTCACCTACGAGGAATCCGGCTCATTGCTCAAGTTTTACGAAGAGGGCCTGCACGGCTATACCTACCTGGAAGACGTCCACGAGAAGTAGCCGGCGGGCGGTTAATCCACGCCGTGCATCCGGAGTTTTTCGATCTGTTCGGCAGTGAGCTGTCGGATGCCGGAGTCTTTCAGGGTCTTCAAATATTCGGCGGATACTCCGTGGTCGCGGAGGTTGATCAGTTCCTGGGCGCTGAATTTGTAACCCAAATCGCGGGCCTGCAGGGCGAAATCGGCGGGGACTCCGTGGTCGCGGAGGCCGGTGACCTGGTCGGCGGTCAGTTCGCCGTAGCCGGCGGCTTTCAAATCGCCGAGGTAATCCGCTGTGATTCCGTGATCCCGGAACTGCACGATGTCTGAGGCGTGCGGATGCAGGCCGAGGCTTTTCAAATCGCGCACGAATCCGGCGTCCACGCCGTGATCGCGCAGTTGGACGATCTGGCCGGCGGAGAGGTCGTAGTCCGCGCGCTTCAGGTCGCGCAGGAAATCGGCATTCACGCCATGATCGCGCAACTGCATCACGTCGGACGCCGTAAGTTCGTAGCCCTCATTTTTCAGGTCGCGCAGGAATTCGGGGTCGACGCCGTGATGGCGCAGTTCCAGCAGTTGCCCGGTGGACGCGTGCAGGCCGGCATCCCGCACGGTGCGCGCGTATTCCAGGGAGACGTTGGACATCAGCATGTCGAAGGCCTGTTCCTGGCTGGGCGAACTATATCCCAGGTTCCGAAGCTCGCCGGCAAATT
>JARLGM010000085.1 GCA_031292755.1 Candidatus Sulfopaludibacter sp. | reverse complement strand
CTCGTTGGAGCAGACCGCCGATGGCAGCACGTATCTCCGCGGCGTCAATGAACAAGGTATTCAGGAATGGGCTTGGCTCATGCCGGAAAAGACCCGCAAAGTGGAGTTGATTTGCGGCGATTGGGTGGGCGGCGCGCTGGTGGGCGCCGATCGCGGTGACTCCTTCGCGCTTTACGTCGTGGGCAACGACGGACAAATGCGTTGGCATCGCACCTTTGCCGGGAAGCGCAAGGCCCATGCCTACAATCGCGATCACCTGCTGCACATCGTAACGCAATCGCCGGACGGCACCGTCGCCACCGTCACCGGGCTGGACGGAATTACCGGAGAACAACGGTTCCAACTGCTGGTTCCCGCCTCTCGCGAACAGCTTAATCGCGTGCGCCGGAAGAATATGAGCTTTGTCTGCGCCTCCGACAACGCCAGTTCGCCCGCGGGCGCCGCGGTAAGCGGGCTGTTCGTAAACATTGACGGCCTCGCCTATGTGGCGTTCGCGCATGGCGATTGGACCCTGTCCACTGGCGCATGTGCCCCTGGCGCCGCAGTCAACCTCCGTGATGTCGCGCTATCGGGCGAGCAACGCTTGACCCTGTGGCAGATTCATCCCGATGGTTCCCTCCGTGAGACCGTCATCGAAAAGATCGAAGCCGGCGCTGGATTCTCCGGCCCGGTTGCGTCCCTGGCGCCGACGCGCGAAATCACTCCGGACGGACTGGGCGGTGTGCTCCTCTCTGTCCGGCGGTCGCCGCATGCCCGGGAGGCCACGCCCGGCCGGTCGCAGGAGTTCATCTACCGGCTGGATGGCGAAGGCAAGCTCGTCTACAAATTGCCCCTGCCCGCCTTCGAGGGTCCGCTAGAGGACTCGATGGTGCTCGGAGATAATGACCGCGGATTCACGACCCGCGGCTCCCTTCTGATAGCCTTTAGCGTTCGCGAGGGGACAGAATCATGGCGGTGGGAGTCGCGCATTCCCGGAATCGAGGTCTTCGCGGCCCTTGCGGATGGAGGCTGCCTGGTCCAGACCCCCGACGCGCTGGTGAACGTGCACGGTGCGACGCAGGCGATTGAGATCATGAAAGGAAAGGCAATGATGGGCTGGAACGGTCAACTCTACAGGAAGCACCAGTAACCAGGTTGCCAGTAACCTTCTCCTCTCCGCGGCCGCGGCACCGCGCCGAGGGCGGTTGCAAGGAGCAACGCTGGGATTAAACTCGCCCATTTCTCCCCCGGCAATGTCCTTTTCGCAGGCAGCCCGAGACCGGCAATCACGTTATAATCACTACAGAATGGACGTTTTTGAGGAGTTAGTGCGTCTCCGCAACCTGGGGCAGAAATGCGCGCTCGCCACGATTGTGGAGGTGCGCGGCTCCATCCCCAGCTACGAAAGCGCCAAACTCCTGGTGCGGGAAGACGGGTCCATGGCGGGCACCATCGGCGGCGGATGCGTGGAAGCCGAGGTTTGGAACGCCGCCCGGGAGGTACTCGAAACGGAAAAGCCCAAGCATCTCAGTTTCAACCTGGGACAGGATGCCGCCTACGATAACGGCCTGATCTGCGGCGGGCAACTGGATGTGTTCGTCGAACCGGTGCTGCCCATTCCGCACGCGTTTATTTTCGGCGCGGGGCATATTTCCAAGAGCCTTTCCAAGGTGGCTGCCATGGCCGGTTTTGCCACGGTGGTGGTGGACAATCGCGAGAGCTTCGCCAATCGCGAGCGCTTTCCGGAGGCTGCCGATATTCATGCCGAAGAGTACGAGGAAGTCTTTCCCCGGCTGAATATCAACGAAACCAGCTACCTGATCATCGTCACGCGCGGTCATCGCGACGACATGCGGGTGCTCCAACTGGCCATCGGCACGCCGGCGCGGTATATCGCCATGATCGGCAGCAAGCGCAAAGTGCTGAACGTGTTTCGCGAGCTCGAAAAGGAAGGCGTTCCCCGCCCGGCGTTCGAGCGGCTCCACGCACCCATGGGGCTGGACATCGGCGCGATTTCGCCGGAAGAGATCGCCGTTTCGGTTGTCGCGGAAATGATTGCGGTGCGCCGGAATGCGGCATCCTCCTGGCGCTCCCTTTCGATGTCGGTAGTCGGCACCGAAACCTGGGCCGCGCTGAACAAGTGAACCCCGCTGCACTGATCCTTGCGGCCGGTGAGTCGCGCCGCATGGGCACGCCGAAGCCATTGCTGGCATATCGCGGAGAGACTTTCCTGGACCGCCTGATCGGCCTGTTTTCGGCGCGTTGTTCTCCGGTGATTGTGGTGTTGGGCGCGGCGGCGGAGCAGATTCGCGCCGGAGTTTCGCGGCCCGCCACCTTCGTGGTGAATGGCGAGTATGCGTTGGGGCAGACCCGTTCGATGCAGTGCGGGCTGCGCGCCGTGCCGGCGGGTTGCGATAGCGTGCTGTTCACGCTGGCCGATCACCCCGCGGTGGCGGCGGAGACGATTGACGCCGTGCTGGCAGCTTCGGCGTCCGTGTGCGTGCCGCGATACCAGGGGAAGCGCGGCCACCCGATCCGCTTCTCCCGCGGCCTGATTGGCGAATTTCTGGCGCTGCCGCCCGCGGGCGCGGCCCGCGACGTGGTGCGCGGCCATGCCCTGGAGACCGCTTTCCTGGATCTGGACGACCCGGGCATCGTCACCGATGTGGACGATCCGGAAGCGTACCGTGTGCTGACGGGAGCGGTATGAAGCGGGCGTGCAGGGTCGCGGTCTTGCTGGTGGTGTTGCTGCTGGCGATTGGGCTGGCAGCTCCGTATATCGCCGCCGATCAGTACGGCAAGCGCCTGCAGACATCGCTGGAGCGGGCGCTGAGCCGCAAGGTCGAAATCGGCGAGGTGCATTTCAGCTTGTTTTCCGGGCCGGGTTTTTCCGTGGATACTGTGACCATTCACGAAGATCCGGCGATCGGCATCGAGCCCATCGTATATATTAGCGATGGCGTGGGCGGAAGCCTGACGGTCCGGCCCAGTCTCTGGTCGCTGCTGGGCGGGCGCTTCGTGATCGCCTCTATCACCCTGGATTCGGCGAGCGTCAATCTCACCAAGAGCGGTCCGGCGTCCGAGTGGGGCCGCTGGAATTTTTCATCGCTGGTGAACCCTTCGGTCATGACTCGGATTCCGGCGATCCACGTGCGGAACGGACGGATCAACTTTAAATTCGGCGACCGGAAGAGCGTGTTCTACCTGCAACAGACGGACCTGGACATTTCGCCGCCCGGCTCGATCGGACGCGCCTGGAGTGTGGATTGTTCCGCGCAACCTTCCCGCACGGACCGCGCGGCGCAGGGCTTGGGTTTGTTCCGGTTGAAGGGCCGGTGGTTTGTGGATCCGGCGCGCGTGGACCTGGACTTACAACTGGATCGCACCGGCCTGGGCGAGTTGACTGCACTGATGCGCGGCCAGACCGGCAGCGTGCATGGCACCCTGACAACGCGTCTCCATCTGGGCGGACCGCTCAACAACATCGGAATCGCCGGCCGCCTGCATATCGGAGACGTGCACCGCTGGGACTTGCTGCCGCCCAACAAGCAACAGGACTGGCCGCTCGATATCCTGGGCCGGCTGGACCTGATGGGACAGCAACTGGAACTGCAAACCACTTCCTCGCGGAACGTGGCGCTGCCTCTTACCGTGCATTTCCGCGCCGGCGATTATCTTTCCCGGCCGCACTGGGCCGTGGCGGTCAACTGGAACCACTTTCCCGTGGGACCCTTGATGGAACTGGCGCAGCACATGGGCGCGCAGATTCCACCGAAGCTGCAACTGGGCGGGACGATCGACGGGGCCATCGGATATTCGGGGCAGGGAAGCTTTCAGGGCGAGCTGGCATTTCACGATACCGCGCTGACCATCCCGGATTCGCCTCCGGTCCGCTTCGAGCAGGCGCACATTGTGGTGGGCCACGGGAACGTTTATCTTTCTCCGGCCCTGGTGCGGACGGGGGATCGGGACGAGGCGCAGATTGAAGCCAATTACGCCATGGGTACGGATGCGCTGGACCTGACGATTTCCACCGCGTCCATGAAAGTGGCTTCCCTGCGCGCGCAGGTGGCGCTGGCGGCGGTACCGTGGTTGGAGCAGGTGGAGGCCGGCGAATGGCAGGGCGAACTGCATTACCACCGGGACGCGGACAAGGCGGGATGGAGCGGCGCTTTGGACGTGCACGATGCGCAGCTTTCCGTGCCCGGCCTGGCGGATCCCTTGCAACTGGCATCGGCGCACGCACAGATCAATGGCGCGCGGGTGGAACTGGATCGCGTGAAGGCGCGGGCGGGCAAGGTGGCATTCACGGGCCAGTACAGTTACGAGCCCGGTCCGGCACGGCCGCACCGCCTTCGCCTGCACGCGGTAGAAGTGGATGCGGCCGATCTGGAAGATGAACTGCTTCCAACCCTGCAGCGAAATTCCGGATTGATCGCGCGTGCGCTGGGCCGCACCCCGTTGCCTGACTGGCTGAAGGACCGGAGGGTGGACGGCACCTTGCAGATCGACGATCTGCTGGTGGGCGGTGTCCACCTGGAGAATCTCCGCACCCGCATCTTGTGGGACGCTGCCCGCGTGGAAATGGACGGTGTTCAGGCGAAGATGGAGGGCGCCGCCGTAACCGGCCGGGTCACGGCCAATCTGCGCAGCGTGCGGCCCGCCTACCACGCGGCGTTGAAGATCAAGGGCTTGGTGTGGGAGTCCGGAAAGCTGGATGCGGAAGGCACGCTGGACAGTTCCGGCACAGGGGTTCAGTTGTTGGCAAATCTTTCGTCGCAGGGCTTCTTCGTGGGATCCGCCCTGGATTTTGGCGCGCCGGGACCGTGGCGGGCGGTGTCGGGAAACTACAATCTGACGTGGTCGCCGGCGGCGCCGCGTCTCCACCTGACCAGCCTCAGCCTGCGCAATGCCGACGAGACTTACACCGGCAGCGGGGCCACGCAAGCGGACGGCAAGATGATCATCCTGCTGACGAACGGCACGCGGGAGGTGCGCGTCACCGGCACGCTCGACAAGCTAAAGGTGGAAGAGCCGGGCATTCCGTAGGTCAGTCCAAGGCGCGCGTTTTTGCGGTCTGGCATGTACCGCCTACTTCAGCGTGTCGTTGAGAACGCGCGCCAGGCGATCGCCGGCTTTTTCGATCTGCACGCGAATCACCGGGTCAGCGGCGGCTTCATAAGCTGCGCCCAGAGGCTCGGGCGTGCCCTTCGGCTCGGGCGGCAGTTTGCCATACACGGTCTTCTGCGCCGCCTTATGCGATTCCTCGGCCCAGTCCGCCACGCTGCCCTTGGACCATTTCTTCCGGCGCTTCTGCGCTTCTTTTAGCATGGCGGGAAATAGGTCGTCCTCTTTCCCCATGCGGCTGAGCAGCCCGCTGTCCCAGGTGCTGTGCAGATTGCCGGGCCGGTCGAACAACACTACGTGCACATCGTTGCCGCCCTTGTCTTTGTTGTCGGAGCAGTGTAGCGGCTGGTGCATGTCGCCCACGAAATGGACGACGAACATCAGCGCTTCTTTACGCTGCTCGGCGGTGGCCGAGGGGTTTACCATGAGCGCGCGCTGGATGGCGATTTGCGCAACCACGCAATCGTCTTTGGGGCAATCGCGCGCCATATCCATGTGCGGCTGATCGATGGGAATATCGATGTAGTGCCAGGGTCCGGTGTTGGCGCGCTGCCGGCGCACCTGGTCGGCCCAACTGGAGATCGAAACCAGGGTCTGGTCCGGCCCTAGAATTTCTCTCACCTTCGCTTGCGCGGCCGGAGTCAGTTCGGCGACGGCGATGCGCGTCACCAGGTTGTGTCCCTCGGGTCCCCAACCATATGCAGGCAGCACACCACACACCAGGGCCGCCGCCAGGAGTTTTCGCATAGTCCTACAGGCTAGCATGCGGCGGAAAAGACCGGATGCTCTTTTACCATGCCAGATGCTCCCCGCCGCCCAGCTTGAGATTGAGGATTTCCGGACTGGCGCGGTCGAATTCCACGGAACGAAGCTGACCGGAGTAGAGCCGGGACACGGTGAGAGTGGCGAGCACTGTTTCCGGCCGCTGGCCGGCAGTTTGAATGGCGCCGCGGACGGTGCCGCCTAAGGGCACGGTGAGTTCCTTGTCGTTCACAGTCACTACCAGGAACGGATTCACGCCGGCGCGCCTGGGCAGGACGACGCAGAGACCGCCCGCGTTTTCACACGCCGAAGCATCGGCGCCCACGGCCTTCGTGCGGCGGTCCAGATCTTGTCGCGTCACGCCGGATATGACGATGGCGGTGACGCCGTTGTCGTCGGTCTTATAGAAGAGGCGGTAGAAAGCTGCCTGCGGCGGGAATTGGAAATAATTCACCGCGGGGGCGGTGAGGTGTTCGACCCCGTTGCGGGTGGTGCGGTCGGCGTAGAGCGGCTCGAAGTGAAAGCCGCCGCGTCCGGGATTGGGCCGGAGGGCGTACCAGGCGATCTCGAATCCGGCGATTGCGGGCGCCTTCAGATCCACCGTGAGTTGTGCGCCGCTTCCGGTGACAGCGGCGGTATCGAGAGGGCCCGCGCCGATGGGGCTGCGCACTTCCAGCCGGTTCTCGGCGCCTAGTTCGACGTACCCGCTTTGCACGTCGTTAGGGTGAAGCAGGCGGAAAGCGATTTGCGAGTCCAGAGGCACCGAGTCCGCGATCAGGTTCGCCAGCCGCGTGCCTTCGCCCTGAGCGATGCAGCCGTGGGCTTCGGCCTGCATGGTCCAATTGCTGAGCCATCCCGGTTGCTTCTGCTGGAGCAGGGAGTCGCGATCCACGGCGATGACCAGGCGTTTCTTACGAAGTTGGAGCATGGGCGCTTCCCCGGTGCAGGAACCATTGCCCGGAGCGATGTCGCTGACCAGGGTGCGCCGGACAACTTCGGGTCCGGGGACGCCGGGCGGAACCAGGACCGGTCCGCGGAGGCGGTAGGTGTCGAAGACCGGCTTGTGGACGCAGGCGGCAGTGAGCAGGGCCAGCGTCAGGACAGATCCACGCATGCTAAAAATTTAGCACATCCAACGATCAGAGTCGGGTGTCCTTCTTCCTGCGGCCTAACCTCATTTCCTCCAGTTCCCGTTTGAGCGGCGCCCAATATTCGCGATCCTTGCGACGCTCCTCGCGCTCTTCCTCCTCCAGCGCAGCCGCGAGATCATCGGTGCGCCGCAACAGGGCGTTCCGGACGGCCGGGCGCGATGCCGCCGCGCGCGCCGCTTCGGGATGGGTGGCGGCCACTTCCACCAGCAACTCGGGGGTGCGCAACTCGCGCAGCCAGAACCGGACCAGGTCGTCTGCCGGGCGGCCGGAATGCTCGAAGTAGCTTTGCTCTACCAGCCGCCGGATCATCGGCCAGTCCTTGTCGCGCTGCGTCTTTTTGGCGCGCACCAGGTCTTCAACGCCCAGCAGATCGACTGGTTCACCGGCCACTTCAAGGGTCGTGCGCCGGGCCCACAACTCTTCAAAGCCGCCGACACCGCGGAGCGAAGACATCACGTCGATTCGCAGCCCGGCAACATCCTCCCCGCGGCAGCGGAAATGGACGGCGTGTCCGCGTGTCAGGCGCTGGGCTTCGAAATCCGGGACGGCGATTACAGCGGCATCGAGCGCGTCGAGAGCGGACCGGAGCCTGTCCAGGTTTTCGGCATCCGCCAGAACCAGAAGGTCCACATCCCGGCTAAACTCCGCCGCGCCATAGAATACGCACGCCTGGCCGCCCATGAGCAGCGTTCGCGCGCCACTCTTCCGGATCGAAGAAAGGGCTTTGAGTATCGGGCTCCGGCTCAAGTGATCCTCCGAGCGCGAGGTAGGTCTCCCACAGCTTCATCGATTCCTGGAACCGCTCGGCGGGGCTGAGGGCGTACCATGCAGCCCACTCATCGCCTGCAATCTCCTCCGCGCCAAGACGTTCCACGATTCTTACTGTAGCGGATTCGTGCCGCGGTTACTGTTTGAACTCTACCGAGCGGGCGAACTTGACGGCGGGATTCTCGCGCAGTTGCGCCAACACGGACTCGGGGACAAGGCCGTCGGTGGAAACCACCGCGACCGCCTCCAGAGGCTCGCCCGGGCCGGTGGGACCTTCGCGCCGGCCGAGCGAAAAATTGGCGATATTGATGCGATTCCGGCCGAGCACGGTTCCTACGTGGCCGATGACGCCGGGGACATCCTGATTCTTGGTGAAGATCAGGAAGCCGGCCAGGGTGGCTTCGCAGAAGATTCCGTCTACCTGAGTGAGCCGCGGTTTCTCCATCACCACGGCGCCTTCCACCCTGGTGATTCCGGTATCGGTTTCCAGTTCCAGCCGGATGGAATCGCTGTGGACGATGCGCTTTTCGTGCGCCTCGGCGATGTCCCAGCCGCGCTGTCCGGCGATTTGCATGGCATTCACCAGGTTGGCCTTGTACTCCGTGGAGCGGCTCAACACGCCGGCCAGCGCCGCGTTGCGGAGCAGCGTGGTGTTGTTGCCGGCGATCTTGCCGAAGTAAGTCAGCCGCACGCGCTTGGGATGGCCCGAGGAGATGTACGATGCGAAATTGCCCAGGCGCTCCGCCAGCGTCAGGTAGGGTCCCAGCGCGCGATACTGCTCCGGCGAAACAGCCGGCATATTGACCGCGTTGATGGCGACGCCATTCTTCAGGTATTCCACCACCTGCTCGGCGATGCGCACGCCGACGATCTCCTGCGCTTCTTCGGTGGAGCCGCCGATGTGGGGCGTGGCCAGCACGTTCTCTGAGGCGAAGAGCGGATGGTCGGCCTTCACCGGTTCCTTGGAGAACACGTCCAGGGAGGCGTCGGCCACCTTGCCGGACTGTAGGGCATGGCACAGAGCCTGCTCGTCCACCAGTTCGCCGCGGGCGCAGTTGACGATGCGCACGCCATCCTTCATTTGTGCGAAGGCGGCATGGGAAAGCATGCCTTTGGTTTCGTCGGTGGCGGCGACGTGGAGCGTGATGTAGTCGCTTTGCGAGTAAAGGGTGGGCAGGTCCACCAGTTCCACGTTCATGTCCTGCGCGATATGGCTGGTGACGTACGGGTCGTGGGCCACGACGCGCATTTCGAAGCACTGCGCGCGCTTCACCACTTCGCGCCCGATGCTGCCCAACCCCACGATGCCGAGGGTTTTGCCGCGCAGTTCGTTGCCCATGAACTTCTTCTTTTCCCACTTACCGGCGCGCGTGGACGCGCTGGCTTGCGGAATGTGGCGCGCCATCGCCAGCATCAGGGCGAGGGTGTGTTCGGCCACGGAGATGGCGTTGCCGCCGGGCGTATTCATCACCAGAACGCCGGCCGCGGTGGCGGCGTCGAGGTCGACGTTGTCTACGCCTACGCCGGCGCGTCCCACGATGCGCAAGCGCGGGGCTTTCGCCAGGAGTTCACGATCCACCTGCACGGCGCTGCGTACCAGCAGGGCGTCGGCTTCGGCGAGATGTTGGGCGAATTCCCTGGGATTCGAGACGATGGTATTCCAGCCGGCCTGGGCTTGAAACAATTCGACTCCGGCCGGAGCGAGAGGCTCGGCGATCAGGATATTCATGGCGTTCGGTTACGCGTTCACGGTTTGCGGTTGCACCGCGACGCGCTCATAAAGTTCCTGTACGGCAGCCACACCGGTTCCATACGCCACCTTATAGCCATTGGCGTTGAGGATGATTTCCAGTCCGGCGACCACGGCGAACAGATCGGCAAAATCGAAGTAGCCCAGGTGCGCGATGCGGAAAATCTGTCCCTTCATCGAGCCCTGGCCGTTGGCGATGATGGCCCCGAAGCGGTTGCGGAACTCCTTGACGATGACGCCGGAATCCATGCCCGCGGGCGCTTTCACGGCGGTCACCGAAGAGCCCGGTGATGCTGCGGCGAACAACTCCAGGCCCAGCCTCTGCACCGCGGCGCGCGTGGCTTCCGCCAGCAGTTGGGCGTTCTCCACGAGCTTGGACATCCCGAGGGATTTCACGTAGCGCAACGCCTCGGCCATGGCCAGAATCAGGGCGGTGGAAGGCGTCCAACTGGATTCGCCGGCGTCGCCGCTCTTCTTTTCCTTTTTGAAATTGAAATAAAAGTGCGGCAGCGTGGAGGTTTCGGACAGCTTCCAGGCCTTGGGGCTGAGGGAAAGAAACGCCAGGCCCGGCGGAATCATGAAAGCCTTTTGCGACCCGCCGATCACGACGTCGAGGCCCCAGCCATCGATATCGAGCGGCATAGTCCCGAGGCCGGTAATGGCATCGACGACGAAAATAGCGGGGGTCTTCGCAATGGCGGCGGCCATGGCGCGGACATCGTGCGCGGCGCCGGTGGAAGTCTCCGATGCCTGGATGAAAACGCCTTTGGTCGCAGGTTCCTTAGCGAGGGCTTCCTGTACCTGCGCCGGAGTCACCACCTGTCCGTAGGGCACCGTAATGACGTTCGCATCCAGGCCGTATGCCTTGGCGATTTCCGCCCACCGTTCACCGAATTTTCCGGCCACGCATACGATGACTTTTTCGCCCCGGGAAAACAGGTTGGAGACGGTGGCATCCATCACGCCGGTGCCCGAAGAGCAGAACATCAGCACGTCGCCCGAAGTTCCCATGACCTCTTTCAGATCCGCCAGACACGAGCGATAGGCCTTGCGAAAATCCTCTGTGCGGTGATGCATGTCCGAAGCCATCATGGCGTGGAGCGCGGGAGGATACAGAGGGGTCGGGCCCGGAGTCAGTAAGCGTTGTTTTTTGATGTGCATAGTTGGAGGCTTGAGTTTCAGGATATCAAAGATGGCGCCGGCGCGACCGTGTGCGCAGCGCCCATACTAAAAGTATGAAAACGGCCGTTTCCATTCCGGATGACGTATTCAAAGGGGCCGAACGGCTCGCGCGCCGGATGAGGAAATCCCGCAGCCAGTTATTTAGCGACGCACTGCGGGAGTACGTTGCGCGGCACGCGGCGGATGAACTCACCGAGGCGATGGACCGGGTCTGCGCCGGCGTACAGACCGCCACAGACGAGTTTGTCTCGCGGGCCGCCGCCCGTGTCCTCGAAAAAGTCGAGTGGTGATCGCCCAAGGTGAAATCCGATGGGCGGATCGGCCCGCGCCTGCCGGTTCCGGACCTGGATACAGAAAGCCGGTCGTGATTGTTCAAGGCGATGCGCTGAATCGTAGCCGCATCGCCACCGTGGCCTGTGTTCCGCTGACCACAAACTTGCGGTGGGCCGACGCTCCGGGGAATCTTGCGCTTTCGAGCCGGTTGACGGGACTTCCGCTGGAATCGGTTGCGAACGTCTCTCAGATCCTAACCTTGGACCGGGATTTGCTCGGCGAATGTGTCGGAAAGTTGCCGCGGGCGAAATTGGAACTACTGCTCTCCGGCATTGACGTAACTCTTGGCAGGTGAAATACGCGTCGCTTCGCTCGTTGAACGAGTAAAGACCCACTACGCCGCAGTGGGTCTTTCATTGGTGTGCCGAGCATGTTCGACAGCTCGGGGGTGAAAGTCCCCTCTACAACCTGATCGAGGTGAAGTAGTAGCAAAGCGCAAGGGCGTGATCGCGAGGTGGGGTCCGGAGGAAGCGTGGAGCAAACGTACGAGCCGATGTACAAGAACCGGATTTGAGGCATACGGCGTCGGGCGAGCTGGCCAATGACAGCGAAGCCCATATCGATCAAGGACGCTGGTTGTAAATCCGGCGGTTGCGTGCGGAAGGCGGTCGAACTTACCTCGGGAGATTCGTCGCGGAATCGTGACTGAGGGCGCCGCAAGGCGCTTTGATCTCGCAGCAGAAGTCAGCAGAGGGCATATTAGCCACGCGAGTGGTGAAGGCCCGAACCGTGATCGTGGGCAGTAGCGCGCGAAACTCACAGCGGTCATGCGCCAGCCAATCAGCTACGGCTGAGCTTGCCAGGGGCGGATAGGGTGAAGCCCGAAAGGAACCTGGGAGCGGCGAAACCGAAGTGGGACACGTGAGCGACCCTCCAGCCTTCACCGGCGCAAGTCACGGAACCGCCGTATGCGGACCCGCATGTACGGTGGTGTGGGAGGGGAGGAGCCGCGAGGCTTCCCCCTACCCCGATTCTCCAGATGGCCTTGAGAAGCCCCAGAATCGCGTCGGCATTCATCGAACTGTTGACATTCTCGTCATATAGGACTAAAGTACCAACCTGGTATGATACGACAAACTCTTTTGTGCTTGCTCGCCTTGACTGGGCTGGCCTCGGCGTCGCCCCTTACCTTCTCCGTGAACGGAAGTTTCGCCGACGGAGCCACTTTTTCCGGCACATTTCAGTACGATGGTTCCACGCAGACGATTCTGTCTTCCAACATCGCCACAACGACTGCGAGCCAGACCGGGACGACTTACAGCAGTTCCGGCAGCGGAAGTCCGTGGATTCAAGTCGGGGATTCCAATGACTTCTCCTTCGAGTTCCAGAGTACCAACCATATCTTCTTCTTCTTTGTAAATGGCGACCCCTCGACATTCACGGGCGGAGCGATCGAAGATAATCCGCCCTGTGCCTGCACTCCCTCGCGGGAATATGACTTCACCAGCGGATTCAACTTTCGCCTGGTATCGGAAGGGACTGTGACCGAGGTGGCCTCCACTCCCGAACCCGGGAGTTGGGTTCTTCTCGCCAGTGCGCTTGTCGCCGTCCTGACTCTCCGCCGCCGCGCCGGAACTCCCGCCTAATACTCCACATTCACCAGGAACAAACCCTTAGCCGGCGCCGTGGGACCGCTTTTCGCCGGCAGCACGTCCAGATTGGCGATATTGCCTTTGCCGGCCTCAATCAGTGTCCCAATGAGATTGCGCACCATGTGCTTCAAAAATCCGCTGCCGCGAACGCGATAAATCAGATGCGGTCCGGTGCGGCAGAGTTCGGAAGAAAACACTGTCCGTACCTTGGATTTGCCTTCGGCATCTCGATCGTCCGCCGCGGCGAACGCCGTAAAATCGTGCTCGCCCTCTAGCGCGCATGCCAGTTGCATCATGCGATTCTCCTCCAGGCGGTACGGATAGTGGTGCACATACGGCCACTCGAACGGGCTGCACACTTCTTCCCGAAAAATGCGGTATTCGTAGGTCTTCGCCTTGGCCTGGAAGCGCGGATGGAATCCCGCATCCACTTCCTGCGCGGACAGAACCCGCACCGCCGGCGGCAGAAGACGATTGACCGCCCGCCGGAGATTTTCCACTGGAATGGGATTTACAAGTGTAAATGCAGCCACCTGTTCCAAAGCATGCACCCCGGCGTCGGTTCTACCCGAACCGGCCACATGCACGGGAACGCCTTCGATGCCGCTGAGGATCTCTTCCAGCAGACCTTGGATCGTGGGCAGCGCGGGCTGCACCTGCCAGCCATGGAACGGCCCGCCGTCATATGCCAGCGTGATTTTGACGCGGCGCATCAGGTGGGACGGGAGCCGGGCTTCACTACCGGGATGCCCGAGACGCACAGGGGACACTGCTCCGGATAGTGCGCCGCCACCTGCATGGTGGCCAGCGCCACGCGCGGGACCGTCACGTCGGCATGACCGCCCGAACGATCGATGATAGAACCGGCGGCTACTACCCGGGCGCCCAGTGCCTGGAGGACTTCCACCACGTCCAGCGTGCTGCCGCCCGTCGTAATCACGTCTTCAATCACCACCGCCGTCTCCGAAGGCGCAACGCTGAAGCCGCGCCGCAGCGACATTTTGCGCGTCTGGGGATCCCGCTCGGTAAACAGAAAGCGCGTGCCCAGCGCGCGGGCCACCTCGTGGCCGATGATCAGGCCGCCCAGCGCGGGCGAGACCACCACGTTGATGGCCTCCGGTGTGAGGGAACGCACCTGCGCGGCAAGCTGGCGTCCCAGGTTTTCGGCGGCGGAAGGATGCTGTAGAACCAGCGCGCACTGTAGATACTCGGCGCTGTGCAAACCGCTGGTCAAACGAAAATGCCCTTGCAGGTACGCTCCCGTGGAGCGGAACAGTTCCAGTACAGCCGCGGCTTGCGGAGTCATTACCGCACTACTATAGCACCCGCCTGCTGTCCGGAAACGACACGCCCGGTGCAAAATGGTTGACACACAACCACCAATTCGCTTGTCACCGGGACGTTCTTGCCGATTACCCGATTGATTTTATTAGCGATCGGGTTTGGTCCGGAGATTGCTTATTACAAAGCGTGACTAAGATTGCACAGACCCGGGGAGAGACGCTCAATCTACTGTGTGTTGGCCCGCCTTTTCAGTCACCTCGCCCAAACCCTACCAGCTAACCATAAACACCTTCACAGCGTCTCTCCCGGGTCTGTGGTAACTTTCCCATGCCGCGAACCCTTCTTCACGGAACAGCGACTCCGGCGTACCATGGTTGCATGGCTAAAGGTATGTTCGACGTGGAGTGTCCGTGCTGCAAAGCGATTCTCAAAGTGGATCCGGAAACGCGTGCGGTGATCGCGCACACAATCCCCGAAAAGCCGCCCGTGATCGAAGACCTGGCGGCCGAAGTGGCCAAGCTCAAAGGTGAGGGCGCCCGCCGCGAACAACTCTTCCAGAAGCAGTTCGAGGCCGAGAAGTCGCACGGCAAGGTGCTGGAGAAGAAGTTCGATGAACTCTTCAAGCGCGCCAAAGAGAATCCCGATACGGCGCCTCCCAAGCGCGACATCGATTTCGATTAGGTCCGCCGGTGCTCTATCGTGCCAGTTTGGGGCCGAAGTTGAATGCCGGTCCAATCGAGAACCGCACGGTGAAGCGCCCGTCTCTCAGCAAGTCGTTGAACAGGTGATCGTAGACCAGGTCCGCCTGTGTGCGTATCGAAAAGCTCCTGGTAATAATGATATCGAAGCCTCCACCGAAACCAACGAAGGGAGCGGTGTCCGTCTTCACGCCGTTAGGCGCCAGTTCTTTGGCCACGCCGGTGGCGATCGGGTCCCCGGGATGCGGTGTCGCCGCTTCATGAATCGCCCCGGCAAAGACCGGCCGGAAAAAGAGGGTGGCGCGGGTCATCCTGCGGTAAGCCAACTGCGGGCCCACGGCGAACGTCTGGGTCACCGAGTCGGTCGGCACGGCCAGATTGTAGGTCGGCGGGATCATGCCGGCCGCCGCAAGCTGGCCGAGTTGCGCCCCCAATTGCTGTTGGAGGGCAGTGGGCAAAAGATTGGGCGTAAGTACCAGGTTGCCCTTGGACACGCTGTAATCGAAGCCGAGCGAGTACCATCGCTTGGGGCGGTAGCCGACCTGCATGGCAACACCGTTTTCAAACAGTCCGATATGCGGGCTGTTCAGAAACGCGTAGCCCACATAGGCGTCGAAACGCGTAATATCGGTCTGCTGGCCAAATGCCGGACCTGCCAAAAGCAGGACGGCGACGGAGGCCGTGAGCAAAAATTTCAGGATAGCGGTAAGCACGAATGCACCTCCAAAAACAACTTGGTTATTGGCGGGCAGCCACGGCGGGAGTCCGCGCGAGAACTAATGAGGAAATCATACCCGAAACTATCGCTGTTTACCAGCGCTTCCGAATACGACCCGCTTTAGGCTGCCGGTAAGGTCCTGGAACGTGAGGGGAGCATGGAACAGGCCGAAACTGGCCGCCCACCGGGTGAGAAACTCGCGGGCGATTACTTCGTCGATGCGCACCGGGGATTCGTTGACGTCCTGCAGGACGCCGTCCAGAGTGAAGACGATCTTGCGGAAGAGGAACAGGGGCGCGGGAAAGTGCACGCCCTCCAGCGCCATCCGGTCCAACAGCCGCATGGCATCCAGCACTCCCGGGCGGCGATCTTGCGGTAGCGATGCAAAGAAAAGATCCACCTGGCGCGGAATCAGGCGCCGGTCCCTGGGGCGCGCCAGCGCCAGGGCAGCCTGCGTGACCCCGCCCGGATGCCGCAGAATCATCATCAGGGCCAGCAACACCAGTTCCCGCCGCGTCTCCAGACTCAGCCGCTCAGACAGCGCCCAATCCAGAATCACCAGCTCCCGGTTGGGCTCGTCGTACAGTAGATTGCCGGCGTGCGGATCGGCGTGGAACACCGACGAATCGGCGCGCGACAACAAAGGCGCGGCGAGCAGCGCTTCGATCAGTTGTCCGGCGATGCGCTGCCGCCGGATGGGCGACCTGCGGCAGGCGTCGGTGACTTTGACTCCGTTTTCCTCGCTCATGGCAGTCACCCGGCTGCCGGACAGCGGAGCGATCAGGCGCGGCACGCGGATCCCGATGCTGGCGCGGTAGCCGCGCGCCGCTTCGACCAGCGTGGCCTGTTCCCGGGTGAATTCCAGTTCGTGTTCCAGCAACAGGCGGACTTCGGAAATCATCTCGCGCAGATCGCGGACGGCGAATTCGTACCCGCGCTCGGGCGACGCCAGAAACTCGCCCAGTTGTTGCAGCAGGGTCATGTCCTCGCCGAAACACGCGGGCACATACGGCTTCAGCACCTTGAACACGCCGCGCTCGCGGTCGCCGCCGCTGCTGCGCCAGGTGAACGGGAGAATGGCCGCGGCGCTACCTTCTTTGAGGATCTCCGGCGCCATCTCCACCCCATAGTGCTGAAGCCGGCTGCCCAACTGCCCTTCCACGATGGCGCGAATCTCCGCGGGATGGGCGTCGCTCATGCCGTTTTCCAGCTCTTCCAGGGCGTGGCGCAGGGAAGGGGAGAGGCGGCGGTTGCGTGCCAGTACCTGCCCCAGCTTCTGCAGGCCCGGCATTCGCGAAATCAGCCGCAGCAGGCGCTGTTCCGGCGGAGTGCCTGCGGGCATGGCCATTTGCTCGGCCACCTTTGCCGACAGCCGGTCAGCGGAAAGGTGCGTGAAGACAAATTCGAGCGCATCGCGCACCAGCGGCCGCCATTCCCGGTGCTCCTCCGGCACAAGGCTCTCCACCGGAACGAGCCGCGCCAGCGAACCGGAATCAACGAATGGGAACATCCTTGCCGCTCTTGCCGCGCCGCCGCGGCTTTGCCACCTGAGCCTCCAGTTCGGCCACGCGCCGCCGCAGCCGCTCCAGCTCCTCTTCGGCTCCCGAATTCCCCTGGCCGCCCAGGAAGCTCTTCACCATCTCAATCGGCGACAGTGCCGTCCGCTGCACCTTCTGGTAAGTCTCGAATGCGCTTTTGAGATACCACATCAGGAATTCCTGCCCGGCGCGGTCGCTGGCGCGGATCAACTGTTGCAGAAGTTCCAGCGGCAACCCGGTGGGCTGGCCCTTGGCATCCTCTACGATGATCTGGGTGAGAATGACACGCGTCAGGTCTTCCCCTGTCCGGGCATCCACCACCCGGATGTCAGTGCCCTGCCGGATCATTTCCGCCAAATCGTCCAGATTGACGTAGCGGCGCGATGCCGTGTCGTACATGCGCCGATTCGCGTATTTCCGGATGGTCACTGGTTGCTGCATTGCGGTATCTCTTTTTTATATTGACACAAAAAGACCTGAAGATCTATAGTATTTACAGATGCTGCATTGCAGCAAAAAGGAGTCAGCGATGCCCGTGAAGCACAAGGCGGAAACCGAAGCCCATACCCGTAATGCCAACCCCGTTGCCATGTTGTCGGAGTGGGCCCGACAGGGGACGGAGAGTTTTTTTGCCACGCAGAAGGTCCTGCTCGACCTGGTGATGCGGCAGAACTCCAACACATTCCAGGCCGTCAAGGGACGGTTTGAGGCGGCACGCTCTCTGCCGGCCTCGGCTCTAACCGAGGTCGCCGGCGAGGGTTTGTCGAATTTCATTGCCTCCCAGCGTGTGCTTCTGCACCTGGCCGAGAGGCAGAACGAAATCGTGATGAACGGATTGCAGGAGCGCGTGGAAGCCATTGCGCCGCTGAGCGCCATTACCGGACTGGTGCGCCGCGGCATCGAAACCTTCATCGGCATGCAACAGCATTTCCTCACCATTGCCGCCAAGCAGGCCGATGACTGGGTGGATGCCGGCAAATCCGGCGCGCGATTTTCGGGTAAGGGCCTGGCGGAACTGGCCCGCGAGAGCGTGGAGAACTTCGTGCGCAGCCAGAAGAAGTTCCTGGATGCCATCGCCGAAGAAACTGCCAATGCCACCGGAAAAGGCAAAGGCCACCCCAGCGAAGCCCGGAATACGGAACTGGCCGAAATGGCGCGGGAAGGCGCCGAGGCTTTCATCGACGCCCAGAAGAAACTGCTTGACGTAGCGGCCCAGCAGATGGCCATGAGCGTGGCCACGGCCCGGCGCGCCATAGACGTCTTGAATCCGCTGCCGCCATCTACCGTAGCGGATTTGACGCGACAGACGGTCGACGCTTTCGTGGCTGCCCAGAAAGCCCTGCTGGATGTTGCCTCCAGACCGGCGCGTGCGGCGGCCAGGGAAAGCGCCCCTGCGCCGAAGGCCAGGAAGCGTTCCGCCAGACCCGCCAAAAAACTCGCAGTGGCTGCCGTGTAATTTCAGCAGGCCCGGAGGCCTGTCTTACTATAAGAGGTGAATGTCTGAAAAAGTTTCCGTCTTCGACACCACCTTGCGCGACGGCGAACAGGCCGCCGGTACCCGGCTCGGGCGCCGCGAAAAACTCCTGATCGCCCGCCAGTTGGCGCAACTGAATGTCGACGTGATCGAGGCCGGCTATCCGGCATCCTCCCCGGAGGATGCCGAAGCCGTCCGATCGATTGCCCGCGAAATCTCAGGGCCAGCCATCTGCGCCCTGTCGCGCGCCATTGCGAGCGATATCGAAGCCTGCGGCAAGGCGCTCTCCGAGGCCAAACGGCCGCGCATCCACACCGGAATCGGGGCTTCCGATATTCACATTCTCGGGAAATTTCAAGACGAACGGTACGGCCGTACCCTGGAAGAAAAGAAGCGCAAGATCCTCCAGATGGCCATCGACGCCGTGAAACTGGCCCGCCAGTTTGCCGACGACGTACAGTTCTATGCCGAAGACGCCGGCCGGGCCGATCCGGCTTACCTGTTGGAAATGATCGCCGCGACGATCGATGCCGGCGCCACCGTGGTGAATATTCCCGATACCACGGGCTACACCGTACCCGAGCAGTACGGCCGGCTGATCCGCACGATTCGCGAAGGTGTGCCCGGCATTGCGCGCGCCACCATCAGCGTGCATTGTCA
Organism: Candidatus Sulfopaludibacter sp.; assembly: GCA_031292755.1. Lineage (GTDB taxonomy): Bacteria > Acidobacteriota > Terriglobia > Bryobacterales > Bryobacteraceae > Sulfopaludibacter. Next base: position 11,609 of record JARLGM010000085.1, on the reverse strand, counting down.
CGACGACCTGGGACTGGCCGTCGCCAACACCCTATCCGGCGTGATGAACGGCGCCCGCCAGGTGGAAGGCACCATCAACGGAATTGGCGAGCGTGCCGGCAATGCTGCGCTGGAAGAGGTGGTGATGGCCCTGCGCACCCGTGGCGACTATTTCGGCGTGGACACGCGCATCGACGCCCGCGAGTTCTACCGCACCAGCCGGCTGGTGGCCAGCCTGCTGGGCATCAAGGTGCCGCCCAATAAAGCCGTCGTCGGCGAGAACGCCTTTTCGCACAGTTCCGGCATTCACGTGGATGGCTTCCTGAAGCAGCGCGACACCTACGAAATCATGCGTCCCGAAGATGTCGGCATCGGGGAGAGCCGCGTGGTGCTGACGGCGCGCACCGGCCGGCGTGGCCTGCGCGACCGCCTGCAGAAACTGGGATACACCCTGAGCCAGGAAGAACTGAACCAGGCCTACCACCGCTTCCTGGCCGTCGCCGACAAGAAGCAGGAAGTCTTCGACGAAGACCTGGTGGCTATTCTGCAGGACGAAATCCATCCGGTGCCGGAGACCTTCCGCCTGGAATATCTGCACATCTACAGCGGAACCTCCGCTATTCCCACTGCCACCGTGCGGCTGCGCGTGGCCGGCGAGTTGCGCGAAGGCGCCGCGATTGGCGACGGGCCGGTGGATGCCGTGTGTAAGGCCATCGCCATGGTGACACGCACCGCGGCGCGTCTGGAACGGTATGAGATTCGCGCCGTAACCAGCGGCGCCGAAGCCTTGGGCGAGGTCACCGTCCAACTGGAGGAAGGCGGCCGCAAGGTGATGGGCCGGAGCGCTTCCACGGATGTGATCGAAGCCAGCGCCCGCGCCTACATCGACGGACTGAACAAACTGGCCAGCCGGTGAGCGCGGTATCTTACCGTGGGGTAAACTGAGACGGGATGCCCACTCGCCGCCACGACGTTCGACGAGATTACTCCGCGGTACCGCTACCCATATGGCAAGAGCTTCTGGTCGGAGTGGAGATGGTCTACCTCCGCGTCTCCCCGGTTTATTGGGGTTTCGGCATTCCCCAGGGAGACGGCTCGGCCGTAGTGGTGATTCCGGGCTTCATGGCCACCGGTTTTTATCTGGCCGAGATCCGCGCCTGGCTCCAGCGGGTGGGATACCGGCCCTACGATTCCGGCATCGGGTTGAATGCCGAATGCCCCAATCTGCTGATCAAGAACAGGCTCAGCCAGACTGTTCTGAAGGCGCACAAAGCCACCAGGCGGAAGGTCCACCTGCTGGGCCATAGCCTGGGTGGAGTACTGGCGCGCGCGGTGGCGTCGCAGATGCCCGACAAGGTGGCGTCGGTGATCACGCTCGGCTCCCCGTTTCGCGGCGTCTCCGTGCACCCCTCCATACTGCGAGCCGCCGAACTGGTCCGCGGCCAGATCCTCGACCGCCACGGTAAGGGTGTGCTTCCCGACTGCTACACCGGCGCCTGCACCTGCCGCTTTCTGGAATCGCTCACGACCCGCCTGCCGAAGGGCGTGGATCAGACCGCGGTCTACACGCGCACAGACGGCATCGTCGATTGGCAGGTCTGCATGACGGGAAATCCAAAATTCGATTTCGAAGTTTCCGCCACGCACATTGGCCTGGTCTTCAACCCCATCGTCTACCATTTGATCGCCCACCGCTTGGCCGGGCAGACGCCGGAACGCTGACGGCACGCTGGCCTGAAGCCTCAGGTTTGCAGGAGCCGCTTCATGGCGGTGCTTCTCGCCGCAAGATAGGGGGTTCGGTTCCTGCTTCCCAGCGAATGAATGTCCGCGCCCCGGCAGACCAGCAGCGCAGCCAATTCGACTTTGTCGCAATTGACCGCGCGCCGCAGCGGCGTCTCGCCCAGGGAGTCTCGTGCCTCGATATCCGCCCCGCAATCCAGGAGCGCCGCGGCAACTTCGACGTTACCCCGCCGTGCCGCCATGTGAAGGGCGGTGCAGTGCTTTGGACCCTGGTGAGCGTTCACCTTCGCCCCCTGCCGGACCAGCGCCCGAACGACATCGGCCCCTCCGGCAAGCAGGCACCCGTTGCCCACCGAATACAAGGGTGTGTGCTCACCGCCGTCAGTCGCATCGGGGTCCGCGCCCAGGCTTAAGAGGAATTCTACGGTCGGCAAACTGGCCGCCGCGGCTGCTTCGTGCAACAGCGTGCGGCCGGCATATCGCTCCCAGGCGATGGCCGGATCGTGGGTTAGACGTTCCTGTACGTAGTCCAGCAGGACACTGTGCCCGCTCCGGATCATCAGCGCAAACAGTCCCGCCAAGACCGCGCGATCGCAACTCTGTAATGCGGGGCCGCCGGCCAGCGTTATGGCGCGACCCGCGTCCCCGCAGCGGATGGCCGCCACGGCCTCGTCCAGCCGGCGTTGCCTTTCCCACCGGCGCGAGATCTCCCGGTGCGTCCCGTCGTGGGCTGCATCGGTCCAGACCTTCTCTGGAAAAGATGCGGGCCCGCGGTTGATCACGTAAGCAGACGATCTCCTGAAGAAACTCAGGAGGCCGCTACGTACAGGCTCTTCGATTTGAACCTCATCGACAGCCTGTTCCATGTGCCTCATCCAGGCATCCCTTTCCCGCTGTCCGATCGGGAAGCGCTGGTGGGATCCGTGGAGGCTCAGCCACCAACGGCGCTCCGCATCGGCGCCGGTGCCGCCGAGGAATTGCGCCAGGAATGCGGCGAACTCTTCGATGGCGCAGGTGAATGTCTTTCCCGGGAAGAGAGGGCGGAGTACGGGATCCCGCTCCACACGGGCATAGAATGCCACCGCGAGCCTGCGGCATGACGCCTTGCCGCCAAATGCCTGGTACAGGCCGGATCCGCGCTCGCCGGTCTCATCCCGTCCGGACATTGTCATATAATCTCATGTCTCGGCAGCGGAGTGAGGAGTTACGGCGAACAGATACGGCTCCGCGTCCGCGACAAGAAACCGGGGCGACATATCGTTTCACCTTGAGCGGCGGAATCTCCGGGGGCCTGCCTGCACACCGGCGGCGCGCGCTCAGGATACGCCTGCTTCCGAGGCGGCTGTAAGTCCGGCCGCCTGGATGGGGACACTCCATCCGCCGCCCAAAGCGGTGCACGACTCGGCGCGCATTTTCCACTCCGCGGCGAGGCGGTACTGCATCTTGATATCGGCGTACTGCTTGGCTAGCGCCTCTACAATCCTGAGGGAGTCCTTCCATTCCTTGAGAACCGCTGGATCGTGGGGATGCCTGGCCGCGCGCCGGCCGATTCTGTCCTCGAGGGCAAGCTCGGCAATCAACTCATCGCCAACTGCCTGCAGCAACAGCCTCAGTTCCTCCACAAGGTCAATTCCACGGTATGCGAACATGTTTTTGGCGGCCATCCTGTTTCCCTCTCCGGAGCTCAAATCGCTCCACTATCCCTCTATTAGGGAAAGCGCAAAAGGCGGCGGGAAAGAGCCAAACAGGCGCCGCGGCGAGACCGGAATCGGGCGCTTCCGAACAATCCCGTCTCGGGTGCGGCATCGAGTATAATCTTGCGATGACCCGGCCTATCCTTATACTTCTCACATTCACGATCGCGGGGGCGGCGCAAAGAATAGCGCTCGTCGGCGGTACCCTGATCGATGGATACGGCGGGCCGCCGGTTCGGAACAGTGTGGTTCTGATCGAGGGCGAGAAGATTCAGGCGGTGGGCCAGGTGGGATCTCTGCCGGTGCCTCCGGACGCGCAGGTGATTTCGACGGAAGGCATGAGCGTGCTGCCGGGGTTGTGGGACATGCATGTGCACACCATGCTCAGCGGGCATTCCGATTACGCGCATTGGGATAAAACGTATCCGCCGCAGATGGAATCGGTGATCATGCCGGCCTCGGCGAAACAGCTTCTCATGGCGGGAGTGACGAGCGCGCGCGATCTGGGAGGGCCGCTCGAAGCGAGCATTCATGTGCGCGATGCGATTCGCGCGGGCAAGATCCCGGGTGCGACGCTGTACGTCGCGGGACCGTTTCTGCAACACGAGCCTTATCCGGGAACGGAATATTTTCGCTGGGGGGTGCATGGCGCGGACGATGCGCGGGCGAAGGTCCGGAAACTGGCCGATGCCGGAGTCGATTGCATCAAGATGATCGATCAGGATGAGATGTCGCGCGACGAGATCGCGGCCATTGTGGATGAGGCGCACAGGCGCAAATTGCAAGTGGTGGCGCACGCGCACCGGCCAAACGAGATTCGATTTGGACTCGACGCCGGGGTGGATGATTTTGAACATACCGGGCTTGCGACGGCGCCCGAGTATCCGCCCGACATCATCGAAAAGCTGCGGGAGCGGACGGCCAAGGGCAATGCTGCTCCGTTGTTTTGGACTCCGACGGTGCAGGTGTTATGGAATTACGATTACATTCGGGATCATCCGGAATCGATCGACGATCCGCGGTGGCACGAGGGGTTGCCGCCCGCGATTGTCGCGGATATTCGGGAATCTTTGCGGCACGTCGATCAGCTTGAGTATTTCCGGATGGTGCCTCCGCGCAAGCCCACACTGAAGCGGAAATTTCAGCAGCTACGGCAATCGGGGGCGGTGCTGCTCATCGGAACCGATAGCGGCGTTCCCACGCAGTTCCATACGCAGACCACGTGGAACGAGATCGACGTGTGGGTGCGGGTGATGGGGGTGGATCCGATGGACGCAATTCGCGCGGCGACTTTCTGGCCGGCGGTGGCGATGAAAGTCGATCGCGAAGTGGGGACGGTAACGCCGGGGAAGTACGCCGACATTATCGCGGTGCGAGGGGATGTGCTGCGGTATGTGGATCTGTTGCAAAACGTGGATATCGTAGTCAAGCACGGGGTACGGTATAAGTAAGGGTTTCGGGGAAAGGTCTGGCTTCGAAGCGACTCCCGAAAACAATCGGGAACGCTGTGCAGGCCCCGAAACGGGTGATGCAGGAGCCGGCCCGCCGCGAATCGAGGGAAGGCCGACGTCGAGCGACGCTCCGCCAGTTAGAGGTGAAAGCCGCGTGACCGGGGAAACCGGCGCGGCACCTTCAGCATGGCGCACAACGCCATTAATGCTTGCGCCCGCAACCGCTCGCTCACCCTCGCGGCTCCGCATGAATTCGAATCGGAGCCGCGACCGTCAGGGAGCGGATGCGCAATTACTTATGACGCTCTGTTTAGATTACCGCTTCCCCCAACCGCAGGCCAACGGAAGCGCCTTCCGGCAGTTGGTCCGGAACCACCGCGCGCGCCGAATCCGGAGGCGCGGCGAACAGGTCCGCATCCGGTGCACGGAAGAATTCGCGATGCAGACGTTCCACGCAACCCGCCAGGGCCGTCCCGGGAATCGCAAAGCTCATGCTGAGCCGCGAGGACCCTTGCGCCGTCATCCGGACGTCCTCACCGTGCAGTACCCGCGCAACCCGCTCCGCCGTTGAATTTCCGGCGGTGATGCCCGAGCCCACCAGCGAAACTACCGCCAGGTTCTCTTCCACCGCCACCGCAATGGAGCCGTCCACGCGGCGCAGCAGTCCGGGAAGCTCCGCGGAGTTCGCCACCGCGAAGGACACCCCGTCGGGCCGCGCCTGCACCAGTTGCACCGCCACGTGGTTCCGCGTGAAAAGATCATGCAGACCGCCCGACACGGCGGCCAGGCCCGCGGCTCCGCGCACGTTGAGATGGATCACCGTCATATCCTTCAGGCAGGCGATGCACTTCACGATCCCGCTCCCTCGGCCGGACTGCGCCGCGATCGCCGTACCCTCCAGGTCCGGGTGGCGCGAGTTGCGAATTGTAATTGGAATAGTCTGGCGCACCGCGGGCGCCACCGTATCGGGATGCAGAACCTTGGCGCCCAGCCTCGCCATCTCGGCGGCCTCGTCGTAACCCGCGGCGCGCAGCCGGTAACCTCCTCGCAGAATCCGCGGATCGCAGGACAGTATGCCGTCCACGTCGGTCCAGATTTGAATCTCCGCGGCGGAGATACCGGCGCCCGCCAGCGATGCGCTCAAATCCGAGCCGCCGCGTCCCAGGGTAGTGGTCCGGCCATCTTTGGTGGCGCCGATGAAGCCCCCCATCACCACCACGCTTTCCCGCGCCGCGATCGCCACTGTGCGGCGCAGCCGGGCATACGTCTCCCACAACAGCGGCGCGGCATGTCCGAATGTATCGTCGGTCACGATGACCCGGCGCGCGTCGATATGCGCGGCCTTCATGCCTGCCTGTGCGAACGCCGCGGTCACGATCTCGCTGGACAGCCGCTCCCCCAAGCTGAGCACCCGGTCCTTGAGTTCCGGTGTGGCCGCCGCGCCTTCTTCCACTTGCACCAGAACATCGTGCAGCTCGTGGAACAGGGGGAACAGTTTGCCGTCCAGGAACGCCCGGGCATTCTCGCCCAGCAGGCGCTTCACCTCGTGAGTGTGGAACATGCGCAGGTCTTCGAGTTGCCGCCACGCCGCGTAAGACGACCCGCGGACGGCATGCCGCAGCGCGTCTTCCAGCCGGTCCGTAGTCTTCCCCATGGCGGAGACCACGACGACCGGCTGCGCGTGCGAGCGTTGCCGGACGATTCCCGCAAGCCATTCAATAGCGGTGGCGGAAGCCACTGAGGATCCGCCGAATTTCATCACGATCATGCTTCCAAAGTAAGGCGCAACCAATAATGAAGGTGTAATTGAAGAATAAAGAAGTCATAAGGGTACAATGAAAAACCATGCCGCTGCGGCAACGTTTGGAGCGTTACTTCGAATTCCGGGAACTGGGCGCCGATTGGCGAACCGAAATTCTGGCCGGCTTCACCACCTTCATGACGATGGCGTACATCGTCTTCGTCAACCCGGCGATTCTGCACGAAACCGGAATGCCTCTCGCCGCCGTGACCGCGGCCACCTGTCTCTCGGCCGCCATCGGCAGCTTCCTCATGGGCGGGTTCGCGCGCTATCCCATCGCGCTGGCTCCAGGCATGGGACTCAACGCCTACTTCACCTATTCGGTGGTGCTGAAGATGGGTGTCTCCTGGCAGGCGGCGCTGGGCGCTGTCTTCCTCTCCGGTGTGGCTTTTCTGGTGCTCACCGCGTTGGGCGTGCGCCAGCTCATTCTCTCCGCCATTCCCTTCGAGTTGTACGCCGCGGTGGCCGCGGGCGTGGGTTTGTTCATCGCCCTGATCGGCTTTCGCAATACCGGTATCATTGTGCCCGATCCGGCCACCACCGTCACCCTGGGGAACCTCGGCGCCAAGAGCACCGCGCTCGCGCTGTTCGGACTCATCCTCATCGGGGCGCTGCTGGCCTGGCGCGTGCGCGCCGCCATGCTGATCGGCATTCTCAGCACCACGCTCATCGGACTCGCCACCGGCGTCGCGAAATGGGCCCCCCAGACCTACAGCCTGCGCGATCTCTCGGCCACCGCGGGCAAACTGGACATCTCCGCCGCCCTGCGGCTGGGCTTTCTGGAGATTGTCTTCGTATTCCTGTTCATCGACCTGTTCGATAATATCGGCACGCTCGTGGCCGTGGGCAAGAAGGCCAACCTCTTCGATAAAGCCCACCAGATTCCCCGCGTGAACCGCATCCTGTTCTCCGATGCCACCGCCACCATCGTGGGTTCGCTGACCGGCACGTCTACCGTCGTCAGCTACATCGAGAGCGCCGCCGGCGTGGCTGCGGGCGGGCGAACCGGCGTCACCGCCATCGTCACCGGACTCCTGTTTGTGGCGGCGCTGTTTGTGGCGCCGGCGGTCGGCGCAATCCCGGCCGCGGCCACCGGACCGGCATTGATCGTCGTCGGCAGCCTGATGGTGCAGGTGGTCGCCGAAATCGAATGGGCCGATCCGGAAGTGGCCATCCCGGCCTTTCTCACCATGATGACCATTCCGCTGACATTTAGTATTGCCAACGGGCTCGCCTTCGGCTTCACGGCTTACACCCTGCTGAAGGTGCTCCGCGGCAAGTTCCGCCAGGTGAACTGGTTCGTGTACGCCCTGACGCTGCTCTTCGTACTGCGCTTTGTCTACTTATCTAAATAGCGCTCCCGAACGCGGGGAGAGGAGCCTCGGTGTGGGTGGAATCGCCGCCTTTGCCTATGTCTTCAATTCGGCCACGATTTCCGCGGCGATTTCCCGAGCCTTTTCCATTTCGCCGGGGGGCAGGCTGATGGCCCCGACCCGGGCATGACCGCCGCCGCCATACCGCTCGCAAATACTGGCCAGGTTGTGCGTCGGCTCCTTCGCGGCCCAGGGGTTGGAGCCTACCGAGATCTTCGTGCGGAAGCTGGACGGGCTTACCGATACCGTGTAAGTGGAGTTCGGAAACAGATAATAAGGGATGAATTTGTTGTATCCCTCCACGTCATTTCCGGTCAGGTCGAAGAACACCACGCCATCGGATTCGCGCGCGCGGCTCTTGATGATTGCCTTGTTCTCCACATGGCGCTGGTACAGGGGCGCGTAGAGCGCTTGAATCTCCGGCTCCGCGATGATTTCCGACAGTTGGCGCCGCTGCATCCAGCCGATAATTCTCTGTACGATATCGGAGCCTTTGGCCGCTTCGATCACCAGCGTCAGTTTCATGGCCGGCGCGCCCAGTTCCACCGCCGTCCGGGCATCGGGATATTGTGCGCCATCGATGATCAACGACCAGGCCACCAGGTCGTCCAGCTCCGGAGCGCGATAGCCGAACCGGTCGCACGCCACCCGGGCGATGAACGCCGTGCAGGATTTATAGCTGGGGTCGTACAGCTTCCGGCCGCTGGTATCGCGGTGGAAATGTTCCGCGTCCTCGGCCGTGAGGAAGGCGCTCTGGTGATGGTCGAACCACCAGGTAAGGCGCGCATCGCTGCAATATTTGAAGTCTACGATCGCGTTTTCATCTCCATCGAACAGACCGGGGTCGAACATCTGGGATGCTTTGTGAGCCATTCCCGTGTATTGAAACTCTGCATCGGGGTGGATCGCCCCGGCAATGAAGCGGCTGAAATAGGCAGCGGACGCTGCGCCGTCAAAGCAATGGTCGTGATACAGCACGCGTTCCAGCATGAGCGTTTTGCGGAAAACCTTTCAGCTTGCCTGAAAGTAACGGGAAATGCAACTTTTTCTGCTACTTTTGAAGTAAATCATGCGAAATATTCCCGGCTGGGATCAATACTACCTGGATATCTGTAAGGTCGTGGGGGCGCGCAGCAAGGACCCGAATACGCAATTGGGCTGCATCATTGTGGGTCCGAACCACGAAATCCGCTCCACGGGTTACAATTCTTTCCCGCGGGGAATCCGCGACGATGTTCCGGAACGGCTGGTGCGGCCCACGAAGTACCTTTGGATTGAACACGCCGAGCGGAATGCAATTTGTAACGCCGCGCGCGCCGGTACCGCTACCGAAGGCTGCACCATCTATGTCGAGATCATGCCCTGCATGGATTGCGCTAGGGCCATCGTCCAGGCTGGGATCGTGCAGACGGTGATCTCCGGAGAGCGCATGGCGCAGTACTCCAGCGAATATTACAACGAGCACTTCGGAATGGTGGAGACCCTGTTCCGCGAAGCAGGGGTAACGATTCGCCGCGTTTGACCGGGGGTCATTCCGCCCTGGTCAGCGATTCGGGTTCATTGTCGGAAGAAGTCCGGTAGAACCGGCGCGAACACTGGCGGCAGCGGAAAGGCACACGCCGCACGATTGTCATCAATGAATCGAAGGGTCCGCGCGAGTGGGAGCGGCGGACGTCCTTTCCCCCGCACCTGGGACATCGCATTATGCTCTCTGATTCGGTGCGCAATAATCGTCCCTTTACCGTTTGAGCTTAACAAAATTTTGGCGCTCGTGTGTGGCCGCCTTCCCGCTGCGCCGGGAGCCGTCCGGCTCGGGATACGTAATAAAACGCGCAAGCTAAGCGTTTAATTTGTCCATATCCGAAGGCGTTCCGGCGGCCATGCCGGCCAGTGCCGGGTCGATGTTTTTCAAGAGGCCGGTCAGGACCGAGCCGGCGCCCACTTCCACGAACCGGGTCACTCCCCGGACGGCCAGAAGCCGAATCGTCTCCACCCAACGCACCGGGCTGGGAACCTGTCGATACAGTCCTTCGCGGGCTTCCGTTCCCGTATGGATCTCGCGAGCCTGCCAGTTGTTCACCAGCGGGCAAACCAGATCGGCGAACGGGGCGGCGTCCAGATCGGCCTTCAGCCGTTCCTGGGCCGGCCGCATCAGGGCGCAATGGAAGGGCGCGCTCACCGGCAGGAGCACGGCACGCCGGGCTCCCGCGGCCTTGGCCAGGGCCACCGCGCGATTGACCGCGGCCGCGTGCCCGGCAATCACCACCTGGTCCGGCGAATTGAAGTTGGCGGCGCTCACGGTTTCGCCCTGCGCGGCTTCGGCCAGCACTTCTTCCAGTTTGCCCTCCGGAAGCTTCAGGAGGGCCGCCATGGCGCCCACTCCGGGGGGCACCGCCTCCTGCATGTATCGACCGCGTTGGCGCACCAGGCGCACCGCATCGGCGAACTGCAAACTGCCGGCCGCAACCAGGGCGGAATACTCCCCTAAGCTGTGGCCGGCCACATACTCCGGCACGATGCCACGCTCTTTGAGGACTTCGAACGCCGCGATGGAAACCGTCAGCAGCGCCGGCTGGGTATTCGCGGTCAGGCGGAGTTGATCCTCGGGACCCTCAAAGCACAAGCGGGATAGCCGTTCGCCCAGCGCCCGGTCCGCTTCGTCGAATACGCGGCGCGCGGCGGGGAATGTCTCCGCCAGGGCTTTGCCCATCCCGACGGATTGGGACCCCTGGCCTGGGAAGAGAAATGCGGTTTTGGGTGTCAATTCAGGATTATAACGTCCAGCGGACGTAAGCATAGATCAGCGGCAGGGCGAACAGCGTGCTGTCCACCCGATCCAGAAAGCCTCCGTGGCCGGGCAGAATGCTGCTGGAATCTTTGACGCCGGCCCCGCGCTTGATGGCGGATTCGGCCAGGTCGCCCACCTGCCCCACTACGTTGGCGGCTGCCGTCAGCAGCACGGCGTTCAGCACCGGCACGCCGGGAATGAAGTGCGCCAGGTACCAGCCGGCGATCCCAACCGAGGTGACCACCGAGGCCGCCGCGCCTTCCCAACTCTTCTTGGGGCTCACCCGCGGCGCCATTTTGTGTTTGCCGAACCGGCGGCCCACGAAGTAAGCGCCGCTATCGCCTGCCCAATTCAGAAGCAGGGTGTACATCAACCAGTGGGGACTGGCGGCGCGCAACGGTCCGGCGCAAGCCCAGCAGCCGAACACGTACACGATACCCGTCACCAGGAGCGCCGAGTTCGGTAGCGCTTTCGAGAGATCCTCCCGGCGCATGGACACGGTAAACGCCAGCAGCGCGGACGCGAGTAACAGCGGCCAATAGGGCCACAGCAGGAAAGACACCCCGAACAGGTACCCCAGCGGTCCCGGAGCCCCGAAGCCGTGGGCCGCCGCGATATCGTTGTATTCGCGGTAGCAGAGGCACGCCACCAGCGCCACCACGCCCACGAATACCCAGTAATTCGCCCAGATCACCACGTACACAACGATGGGAATCAACGCCAGCGCGGTGAGAATGCGCCTCATGACGAGCGGAGCGCTTCGATGAGTGTCTCGTCACCGGC